>NZ_CP136759.1:1210000-1512500 GCF_032931615.1 Palleronia sp. LCG004 | reverse complement strand
CCGATAAAGGCCTTGATCAGGAACTGCATGCTTTCGGCCTGATCCTCCTGGTCGCCGGTCCAGTCCCACGACACGCCGTCGGGCAGGGGGCTCTCGTCCTGCGACAGCCAGTCGCTCAGCAGCGCGATCCGCTCGTTCGGGGTCACCGCCTCGGGCGCGAGCGTCCCGGCGGCAAGCCCGTCGCGCAGCGCCTCGATCGTGGGCACCGCCTCGAACGACGTGACGGCGAGGCTCTCGCCCCCGATCTCGATCGTCGGGACATCCCCGGCGACGAGCGCCGCGGGCCGCACGAAGGCCGCGACCTCGCCGTCGCCCACGATCTTCTGCAGGCCCGGCGCGATGTCGGCGCGGATGTCGAAATAGCGCTGCTGATCCATGCGGTCGATCTGCCCCAGCGACGCGACCGGCCGGCGCGTCACGAAGTTCGACAGCGGCACCAGCCCGTCCGGCGTCCTCAGCTTGAGCGAATCGAGCGTCGAGAGCACGCGGTCCTGGGGCGGAAAGCGCACGCGGATATCGACCTCCTCGTCCGAGCTGTCGACCCGCATCGTGTCGAGCAGCAGACCCCGCGTGACCAGCTGGATCATTCCCCCGACCGTCGCCACATCCGCGCCGTAGCGGCCCGCCGCCTCGACATCGACGTCGATCTGCCAGTCGATCCCCGGAAGCGGCGTGCTGTCGTCGATGTCGATGAGGCCCGGCGTCTCGGCGAAACGCTGCCGCGCGATCTCGGCTGCGGCGAGAAGGTCGTCCCAGTCGTCGCCCTTGAGCCGCAGCTGCAGCGGCTTGCCGCCGGCCGGACCCATGGCGAGGTTGACGATCTCGGTCCTGATGCCCGGCAGGCGCGACAGGCGATCCTCCAGCCCCGCGAGGATCACGTCCCCGTCCAGCGTCTCGAGCGCCACGTCATGCGTCCGCGCGAAGGCCGCGCGATCGTCCCACGGGATCAGCTCGATCTGGATCTCGCCGATCGAATCGAGCGGCCCGCTGCCGCCCGCGCCCCCGCTGTCGAGCCCGCCTTCGCCCGCGAAGGCAAAGGCCGATTGCACGCCGGTCGTGTCGAGCGTGATCGCCTCGACCTCCCGCAGCAGGGCGTCCTTCTCGGACAGCGAGAGGTTGCCGCGCGCCCGGACATAGATCTTGGCCTGCTCGGGCTCGGACTCGACGAAGAACTCGACGCCGTTGTTGTTCGTGCCGTAATAGCCGAATGTCGACGTGACGAAGAGGCCGACGGCCAGCATCGACACGACCGGCATGACCGGATTGCCGACCAGCAGCTTGATGACCCGCCCGAACGGCGTGCGGTGCCGCCCCAAGCGTACCTTGCCCGGACCGTCGCGCCACGACACGGACCCGAGCGTGATGGCAAGCCCGAACGCCCCCCCGAGAAAGAGGATCGCACCCGGCAGCAGCACCAGCGGCGCGGGCAGGGGGGACGGCCCCCCGAATAGGTATCCGGGGTTCAGCACCTGCATCGCCCCGAGG
The DNA here is from genome assembly GCF_032931615.1 of Palleronia sp. LCG004. Classification (NCBI taxonomy): domain Bacteria; kingdom Pseudomonadati; phylum Pseudomonadota; class Alphaproteobacteria; order Rhodobacterales; family Roseobacteraceae; genus Palleronia; species Palleronia sp. LCG004. The sequence goes on along the minus strand of NZ_CP136759.1, from coordinate 1,511,015 downwards.
AACACGATGATGCCCGCCAGCGGCACGAGGGCCGCGCGCAGGGCCCATGGCGCCACCCGCCGCAGCCACCCCGACGCCCCGTCGAAGATGCGGCTCAACCGCCCCGCGACGCCGCCCATCACCGGCAGGTAGATGAGCGCGACGATCAGCGACGCGCAGAGAACGAAGATCAGCGTCACGGGCAGCATGCCCATGAACTCGCCCGCGATCCCCGGCCAGAACAGCATCGGCAGGAACGCGCAGAGCGTCGTGGCCGTGGACGAGACGATGGGCCAGAACATGCGCTTCGCGGCCTCGGTGAACGCGCTCATCGGCCCCGACCCCTCCGAGATCCGCCGGTCGGCATATTCCACCACCACGATCGCGCCGTCGACCAGCATCCCCACGGCGAGGATCAGGCCGAACATCACGATGTTCGAGATCGTGATCCCCATCGCGCCCAGCAGGATGAAGCACAGCAGGAACGATGTCGGGATCGCGAAGCCCACCAGCAGGGCCGACCGGATGCCGAGCGCCGCGAGCACGACGATCATGACCAGCGCGATCGCCGTCAGCACCGATCCCTCGAGCTGCGACACCATCGACGCCACCTGCCGCGACTGGTCGAACGACGTGTTGACCTCGATCGCCTGCCGCAGGTCCTCGGGCCATTCGGCCTCGGCCGCCGCGACCTCCTCGCGGATCAGCGCGGTCGTGTCGATGAGGTTGAAGCCCTTGCGCTTCACGACCTGCAACGCGACCGTGTCCTCTCCGTCGAACCGCGCCGTGCCGGTCGGATCCTCGAAGGTCAGGCGGATCTGCGCGAGATCGCCGAGCGTCACGACCCGGTCGCCGTTCACCTTCACCGGCAGCTCGTAGATGTCGCGCTGCGAGGCGAAGGAGGAGGGGATCTTGACCGCGAAGGCGCCGCTCTCCGTCTCGACCTCGCCCGCCGCGATGAGCTGGTTGTTCTGGCGCACCGTGTTGATCAGCTCCGCCGCCGTCACGTTGTAGGATTCGAGCCTCAGCGGGTCGATCAGCACCTCGACCATCTCGTCGCGATGCCCCGTCAGCGCCGCCTCGAGCACCGGCTCCAGCCCCTCGAGGCGGTCCTGCAGGTCCGTCGCGACCCTGAGCAGGGTGCGCTCGGGCAGATCCCCCGTGAGGCTCACGATCAGGATCGGGAATTCCGAGAAGTTGATCTCGTTGATCGAATACTGCTCCGCCCCCTCGGGGAACTTCGCCTGGGCGTTGTTCATGGCATCGCGCACATCCGCCATGATCTGCGTGCGGTCCCAGCCGAACTCGAATTCTAGCGCGAGGCCCGCGTAATCCTCGGCCGCGGTGCCCTGCATCGACTTCAGCCCGTCGAGATCCGACAGCTCGGTCTCCATGGGCCGGACCAGCAGCCGCTCGCTGTCCTCGGCCGAGATGCCGGGAAAGGGCACCGACACGAAGATCGCGGGGATCTCGATATCGGGCTCGCCCTCCTTGGGCAGGCTCACATATGCGATGCCGCCCGCCACAAGCGACAGCAGCACGAAGGCCAGCACCATCCGCGCATGGCTCGCGGCCCAGTCGATGATCCCCGTCACGGGCCGTCCCCGCCGGCCGCGTCCCGCATCGTCACGTCGAGCGGCACGCCGTCGCTCACGTATTCCTGGCCCACCACGATGACCCGCGCGCTCTCCCCGAGCCCGCCCACGAAGACCCCGTCGGCGGTGTCGCGCACCATCTCCACCGGCCGGAACAGCGCGGTGCCGTCCCCGGCCACGACCCGCACGCCCAGATTGCCGTCATCGTCGAGCGTCAGCGCCGATTGCGGCAGCAGATGCGCCTCGCGCCCGTCGCTCTCGATCAGGATCTCGGCCGTCTGACCGTCGCGGATCGCGAGATCCCCGTTCGGGGCCTCGACCTCCACGCGGAAGGTGCGCGTCTCCGGATCGGCCGAGCGCGACAGGAACGTCACCTGTCCCCCGGTCTCGGTCCCGCTGGCGAGCCGCGCCCGCGCCCGCGCGCCGACCGCGATCCGGTCGACCGAGGTTTCGGGCACGAACCCCACCAGCTTGATCGGATCGAGCTGGATCACCGTCGCGCAGGCCGATCCCGGCTGCAGCAGCGCGCCGATCTCGGCCGTGTCGGATTCGAGAAGCCCCGCGAAGGGCGCGTGGATCACCAGCCGGTCGAGCTCGGTCTCGGCCGCGGCGATCGCGGCCTCCGCGCTCTGAACGCCCGCGGATGCCGATTCGAGCCCCGAGCGCGCAGCCTCGACCCCCGCCAGCGCCGATTCCACCGCCGCGTCCGACGATGCGACCCGCGTCTCCGACGCGAAGCCGCCTTCCGACAGGCTCGAGGCCGCGTTCTGGTTGATCCGCGCCTCGGTGAGCCCGGCCTCGGCCTCCGCGATCCGGGCCTGCGCCTCGGGCTGGCGGGCCCGCGCCTCGGCGAGCCGCGCCCGCGCCTCGGCAAGCGTGACCTCGCGCGTGCCCGGATCGAGCCGGCAGAGCGCCGCGCCCTCCTCGACGAAGCTTCCGCGCCGAAGCGGCTGCGAGATCACCCGCCCCGTCGTCTCGGCGCGCATCTCGACCTGGCGCCGGGCCTCGGTCCGGCCGCGCGTCACGACGGCCGTGTCGATCGCGCGCGCCTCGGATGCCATCGCCACGACCGACACGCGGGCCTCGTCAAGGCTGTCCTCGTCGGACCCCTCGGTGCCGATCAGCACCTCGTTGCCCGCGAATTCCATGACCGCGTCGCGTTCGAAGACGATGAGATAGAGGCTGCCCGTCACCACGAGGGCGATCAGGATCGAGAGCAATCGCATGGCCTGGCTTTCCGTCCGTATCGGAACTCTCCGCCCCCGACATAGAGGCCGGACGGCGGCATGGGAAGGCTCGGAGGTGAACTCGCCGGTTCAGATGACGGAATGTTGCAATATTCGGGCATCTTGCCTGCGGGCCCACGGGAAATCCCGCCCTTGGCAATCGGTCCCGCCCCGCGCTAAGAGGGCCCGGACGGCGCGCTTTGGAGACATCCTCGTGAGCAACAACGACAGTTTCATCGACGAAGTCAGCGAGGAGGTCCGCCGCGAGCGTCTCTTTCACCTCCTGCGGCGCTATGGCTGGATCGCCATCGTCGTGGTCGTGCTGCTCGTGGGCGGCGCGGCCTTCTGGGAATACCAGCGCGCGCAGGACCGGGCCGAGGCCGCGGCCTTCGGCGACGGCATCGTCGCCGCCCTCGCGCTCGAGACGCCCGAGGAACGCCGCGACGCGCTTTTGTCGATGGAGGCGCAGGGCACGCGCCGCGCGCTCGTCGTCATGCTCGCCGCAGACCAGCTCGAGGATGACACCGCCCGCCAGACGACGCGCGACGAACTCGACGCCATCGCCTCCGAAGAAAGCCTGCCGCAGATCTATCGCCAGCTCGCCGTGCTGAAATCCGTCATGCTCGCGCAGGCCGACACCGCCCCCGAGGAGGTCATCTCCCGGCTCGACCCGCTGACGGCCCCCGGCGCGCCCTACAGGCTCCTCGCGGTCGAACAGCAGGCGCTGGCGCATGTCCGCGCGGGCGACCGGGACGCGGCGATCGCGCTTCTGGGCGACATCCTTTCGGCCGACGAACTGACCCGCGATCTGCAGCAGCGTGCACGGCAGCTGACCGTCGCGCTCGGCGGATCGCTCGACGCGACCTGAACGGGGTGGGACCGGGATCCATGCACAAGACCGCGCTCCTCTTCGGGATCTGCGCGCTCGCCCTCGGGGCCTGCGGCGATCGGCAGGTGGTGCTGACGGGCGAGCGGCTCGACACGCGGGCCGATCTCTCCGCCCCCGATCCGGGCGGTCCGCGCGACGTGGCGCGCGCGATCTCGCTGCCCCCGGCGGTCGCTGTCGGCGACTGGACGCACCGCGCCGCCGATCCCTCGCACACGCCCGCCCATGCGGCCTTCTCCGCCAGCCCGCAGCAGATCTTCTCGGTGCCGATCGGTCGCGGCGACGGTCGCCGCCACCGGATCAGCGCCGATCCGGTCGTCTCGGGCGGCCGGATCTTCACCGTCGACAGCCGCGCCCTCGTCATGGCGCACGGGCTGAACGGGGCCGCGCTCTGGGAACGCGACGTGACGCCCCCGGGCGAAAGCCCCGATGCCGCATCCGGCGCGGGTCTCGCCGTGTCCGGCAACAGGCTCTTCGTCTCGACCGGGTTCGGCCGGCTCCATGCGCTCGACGTGACGAGCGGCCGCATCCTCTGGTCGCAGGATCTGGGTGCGAGCGCGGCCGGTGCCCCGACGGTCGTGGGCGACCGCGTCTTCGTCGTCGGCCGCGACGCCACCGGCTGGGCCATCGACGCCGCGACAGGCCGGGTCGAATGGACCACGAACGGCACGCCCAGCCCGTCCGGCGTGATGGGCGGCGCGGCTCCGGCCGTCTCGGGCGATCTCGTCGTCATGCCTTTCGCCAGCCGCGAACTCGTCGGCCTCTTCCGGCAGGGCGGGACGCAGCGCTGGATCTCGGACGTCGCCGGAAGCCGCCGGGGCCGGGTCTATGCCTCGATCACCGACATCTCGGGCGATCCCGTGATCGTCGGCGGCACCGTCTATGCGGGCAGCCCCGCGGGCCGGATCAACGCGGTCGATCTCGCCACCGGCGATCTTCTCTGGTCGGCCGAGGAGGGGGCGATGTCGCCCGTCGTCGTCGCGGGCGGATCGGTCTTCGCCGTTTCCGACCGGTCCGAGCTCGTCCGCCTCGACGCGGCCACGGGCGACCGGATCTGGGGGGCCGAGATGCCCTTCTTCGTCCGCTCAGCACCGCGCGCCCGCGAAGGGATCTACGCCCATTACGGTCCCGTCCTCGCGGGCGGCCGTCTCTGGGTCGCGTCGGGCGACGGCTATCTGCGCGCCTTCGCGCCGCAATCGGGCGCGCTCGTCGGTCGGGTCGCGCTGCCGGGCGGGGCCGCGACCAACCCCGCCATCGTGAACGGCACGCTCTACGTCGTCTCCTCGGATGGCCGCCTTCTGGCCTTTCGCTGAAACTACGTGTAAGCCGCGTGCCTGATCCTCGTCAGGACGCCTCGCCATGAGCTTTACCCTCGCCATCGTCGGCCGCCCCAATGTGGGCAAGTCGACGCTCTTCAACCGCCTCGTCGGCAAGCGATTGGCGCTGGTCGACGACCAGCCCGGCGTCACGCGCGATCTGCGCGAGGGGGCCGCACGGATCGGTGACCTTCGATTCACCGTGATCGACACTGCCGGTCTCGAAGAGGCGAACGACGATTCGCTTCAGGGCCGGATGCGCCGCCTGACCGAGCGCGCGGTGGACATGGCAGATATTTGCCTTTTCATGATCGACGCGCGCACCGGCGTGACGCCCACCGACGAACTCTTCGCCGAGATCCTGCGCAAGCGCGGCGGCCACGTGATCCTCGCCGCCAACAAGGCCGAGGGGCGCGCCGCAGATTCCGGGATGATCGAGGCCTATTCGCTGGGCCTGGGCGAGCCCATCCGCCTTTCGGCCGAGCATGGCGAGGGGCTCAACGACCTCTATTCCCAGCTCGCCCCGGTCGCCGAGGGATTCGAGGCCCGCGCCGCCGCCGAGGCGCCCGAGACCGACGTGACGATCGACGCCGATCTCGACGACGACGCGCCGCGGGTGCCGACCTTCGAAAAGCCCCTGCAGGTCGCGGTGGTGGGCCGCCCGAATGCGGGCAAGTCGACCCTCGTCAACGCGCTTCTGGGCGAGGACCGGCTGCTCACGGGGCCCGAGGCCGGGATCACCCGCGACGCCATCTCGGTCCAGATGGACTGGGACGGTCTGCCGGTGCGGATCTTCGACACGGCCGGCATGCGCAAGAAGGCCAAGGTGCAGGAGAAGCTCGAGAAACTGAGCGTCTCGGACGGTCTCAGGGCGGTGAAGTTCGCCGAGGTGGTCGTGGTCCTCCTCGATGCCGCGATCCCGTTCGAGCAGCAGGATCTCAGAATCGCGGACCTGGCCGAGCGCGAGGGGCGGGCCGTGGTCATCGCGATCAACAAATGGGATGCCGAGCCCGAGAAATCGGCCAAGCTGCGCGACCTGCGCGAGGCCTGCGAGCGGTTGCTGCCGCAGCTCAGGGGCGTGCCGCTGGTGACGGTGTCGGCCCTGACGGGCAAGGGGCTTGACCGGCTGAGGGGCGCGGTGGAGCGGGCGCATGCGACCTGGAACCGCCGGGTGACGACCGCAAAGCTCAACCAGTGGCTTTCGGGCATGGTCGAGGCGCATCCGCCCCCGGCCCCGGCGGGGCGGCGGATCAAGCTGCGCTACATGACGCAGGCCAAGACGCGGCCGCCGGGCTTCGTGGTCATGTGCTCGAACCCCGAGAAGATGAGCGACGCCTATACCCGCTATCTGGTCAACGGGCTGCGCGAGACGTTCGACATGCCGGGAACGCCGATCCGGCTGTGGATGCGGTCGCAATCGGATGCGAATCCCTACAAGGGGCGGACGAAATCGACGCCCTCGCGGCTGAGAAAACACCTCGGGAAGGGTCGCGCGGACGGGAATTAGGTTTCGCGGCGAAACCTCGAACTTAGAGGTTTCAGGTTTCGCGGCGAAACCACGGGATGAGCGCGGCGAGCGCCACGAGACCGGCCGCCACGGCAAGAACGGGGTGTAACCCCATGTTCTGGAACGAAATTCCTGCGGCGGCCCAGCCGATCGCGAAGGGATAGGCGCGGGACGGGCGGCGGAGGTGGACCAAAAGGCCCAGACCGACCGCAAGGGCCAGGGCACCCCATGCGGCGACGAGGGGGCCGGTCAGGCCGTAGCCCGCGGCGAGAAGACCCAGAGAGACCGACGAGGCGGCGGTGAGCCATCCGGCATAGAGGCCGAGGGGCGCACGGGCCGTCAACGGATCCTTTGCCGGTGTGCGGAGGAAGGCCAGAATCGCCGTGGCGAGCATCGCCCAGATCATCACGCTCGCCCAGATGGGGGAGGCATTGGCCACGGGAATCCAGAACGCCCCGATCCCGAGCGAGACCGTCAGGGGAAGCCGCATGGGGGCCCATGCGGGATCGGACCCGCGCCGGACGGCCCCGAAGACCCCATGGACGAGCAGCCAGAGATAGATGATTCCCCAGATCGAGAACGCCCAGCCCGCGGGCTGCACCGGCGGGTCGTCTTGAGGGATCGGAAAGGCGTTCGGGTCGAACCCGCCAAAGCTCCCCGAGACGAGCGGGGAGAGGACGAAAGCGAGGGCGGCTAGGAGGGGGAGGAAGGACAAACAGTTATCGCTCGTTATTTTGTGTCTGAAATGCAAGACTACTCCGGCTGTCGTCCATGAAAGCCATAACCGAACTGCATGAGCGCGACATTTACGGGAAGTGGTGCGACTGATTGATGGTTCTCAACGCGAATCAATAGACTACGAACCGCAGTTTGAAGATGCGAAATATTGGCATCTCTATGGTATCCCCACGGCCAAATTATTTTTGTTGCTTTCTCTGTTCCGCGGTAAAGCTCAAAGCACTGAAATACTTCATCTTGAATGCTGCGATTATAGTAATCGATCGCCTTGGATTCTGAGAAGTATCTTCTTAAGAAGGCTTCTCTATTGCGTAAGTTCGGTGTCGTTAAAAAGTTCTCTAGGTAGCTAAGGCTTGCGGCATTCAGTAAGTAATCAACTTTGTATTCCGAATCGGTAAAGGAGCCCGAAAAACTTTGTGATGATAGCTCTTTTCGGTTCGTTAATTCCTTGCGAATTGTTCGCTTGGCGACGAGCAGTGCTTCTGAAGCTTTTTGCGACATTCTTCCGACGGAGATCGCAAAATTTCGAGAAATTATTCCGCTCGTTTCTTTGATTCTGTCGAAGAGACTTTTTGAGGTTCTTCTAATTTTATCTAGAGAGTCAGAGATGCCTAGAATATCGATTTGGCTGTGCGAAGCTAAGTGTCGTTCTGCCTTAGCGACCTGATGTCGGATCGCACCCAACGGAACCGAAACACCGAAAGCGGAGAACCCTACACTGTCGAGACTGAACTGCCTTTCCGATTGGTTTTTCTGCGATATAAGCGTTTGATTTACTGCTAATACGGTTTCGCTGGATTGCTCTTCAAGATTCTCTAAAATTGCTCGGATTTCTTGAATTGAAATTCTGATGGAGTGAAGGTCAGCTTCATAATCATTCTCTAGAATCTCAAACTTATCTCCCGAATTTTCACCAGCAATAGATCCTAGTAATCTAATGGTCTCAGAGAGTCTGTAATGCGCCAGAAGAAGAGATTGTGACGGTTCCGTAATGTCCAAAGTTGGAAGATCAATTTTGTCCCGGATTTCTTGCGCTACGGCAGGTGCCTCTGCAAGTGTGCAATCCTCTAAAATCCTGGTTTCATGAATAAGCTTAGTAGCATCCGAGAAGTTGAAGCCATCTGCTTCAGTATTAGGTGTTGGTGAAGCATCCCATGCAGTTCGAATAAGGGAAAGCTTTGCTAAGACTTTAAGTAATTTAAGGCGTTCAGTTTCAATTGAAGTCATACTATTAAATCCCTTTAATATATGGCTCCAAAACCTCCGGCACCTCGATACTCCCGTCCTCACGCTGGTAATTCTCCAGCACGGCGATCAGCGCGCGGCCGACGGCCAGGCCCGATCCGTTCAGCGTGTGGACGAATTGCGGTTTGCCGCCGCCTTCGGGCTTGAAGCGGGCATTCATGCGGCGGGCCTGGAAATCCCAGCAATTCGAAATGGAGCTGATCTCGCGGTAGGTGTTCTGGCCGGGCAGCCAGACCTCGATATCGTAGGTGCGGCGCGCGCCGAAGCCGGTATCGCCCGAGCAGAGCTTGACCGTGCGATAGGCGAGCCCGAGCTTTTCGAGGATGCCCTCGGCTAGGCCAAGCATGCGGAGCTGTTCGTCCTCGCTGTGGTCGGGATGGACGATGGAGACCATCTCGACCTTTTCGAACTGGTGCTGGCGCAGCATGCCGGCGGTGTCCTTGCCCGCCGATCCGGCCTCGGACCGGAAGCAGAGCGTGTGGGCCACGTGGCGGCGGGGCAGGTCGGCCTCGGACAGCGTCTCGCCCGCGACGAGGTTGGTGAGCGTGACCTCGGCGGTGGGGATCAGCCACCAGCCATTGGTGGTGCGGTAGCTGTCATCGGCGAATTTGGGGAGCTGGCCGGTGCCGAGCATCGCCTCGTCGCGGACGAGCACGGGGGTCATCGTCTCGAGCAGGCCGTTCTCGGTCACGTGGGTGTCGAGCATGAACTGCGCGAGCGCGCGGTGGAGGCGCGCGACCTCGCCCGTCAGGACAGCGAAGCGGGAGCCCGAGAGCTTGGCGGCGGCCTCGAAATCGAGACCCTTCGCGGCGTCGAGCTGGTAATGCTCCTTCGGGGTGAAGGCGAAGACGGGCGGCTCGCCGTGGCGCTTGATCTCGACGTTGTCGTCCTCGTCCGCGCCGTCGGGCACGTCCTGGGCCATGACGTTGGGCAGGCCCATGAGAATGTCGCCGAGTTCGGCGTCGAGGTCGCGGGCCTCGGCCTCGGCCCCGGCGATCTCGGACTTCTTCTGCGCGACCTCGGCGCGGAGGCTCTCGAACCGGGCCTCGTCGCCGGCGGCCTTGGCGGCGCCGACCTCCTTGCTGGCGGCGTTCTGGGCGGCGCGCGCCGTCTCGGCCGCGTGGATGGCGGCGCGGCGGCGATCGTCGAGCGCCAGGATCGGCGCGGAGGCGTCGGAAAGACCGCGCCGGGCCATGGCGGCGTCGAAAGCGGCGGGATCGTCGCGGATCAGGCGGATGTCGTGCATGGATCGGGCCTCCGGTTCGTCTGTTGGGGCGGGTATGCCGCATCCGCGCGGCGGCTTGAACCGCAATTCGCCTCAGGGAATGTCGGGAAGACCCGCGAGATCGACGCGGTCGAGCTTGATCGCCAGGGTCTTGTCGTCGCCCACCCGCGCGATCACGACGCCCGCCACCCCCCAGCCGCCGCCGCGATTGACGAGGAGCGGCCCGCCCGACATGCCGCCCTGCGCGGGACAGTCGAGCAGGACCTCCGCGCCGCGGATCTCGATCACGGGGCAGGTGATGTCGCGGCGCTCGTAATCCTGCGCCCAGGGGTAGGCGATGATGCGGGCGATGCCGCCCGCCGCGAGGCCGCGCACGAGGGGCAGCGGCTCGGCCGTGGCGGGGCGGCGCGCGAGGTTGAGCATCGCGACGTCGGCCGTGCGCTCGGACAGCTCGGAGGGCTGGCGGCCGCGCGTGGCGCTGCGCACCTCGATGCGCTCGGCCGCGCCCTCGGCCGTCCAGCCGATGAAGAAGGAGAGCGACTGGGGCCGGTTGCCGACGATGCAGTGGGCGGCCGTCAGGACCTGGCGGGGCCCCACGAGGGTGCCCGAGCAGCTCGGGCGCGAATCCTCCTGACGGTTGCCGAGCCGGCCGATGCCGGGAAGCTCGGGCAGGGGGGGCTGGGCGGTCGCGGGGCCTGCGAGGAGGACCGCGAGGAGGGCAAGGCTCAGGCGTCTCATGGCGTGATGCAAGGCGTTTCGGGGCCGTTTGGCAAGCGCGGAATCGCGCGGCGCTCGCGCAAGGTTTATTCGGCGGGGGCGCGAGGGGGGCGGGCTTGCTGGACAAGGCGTGGCACCGCGGATAGAGGTTTGCGCGATTTTCAACGCGGGGCCGCGATGCGGGCCCCGCGACAGACAGACCAAGGATGACACCATGTTCGTGACGCCCGCATTCGCGCAGGACGCCGGAGGGGCCGGCGGCGCCTTCGTCAGCTTCGTGCCGCTGATCCTGATCTTCGCCATCATGTACTTCCTGCTGATCCGCCCGCAGCAGAAGAAGGTGAAGGAGCATCAGAAGATGGTCGAGGCGCTGCGCCGGGGCGATCAGGTCGTGACCGCGGGCGGCCTTCTGGGCAAGGTCGTGAAGGTCCAGGAAGGCGAGGCCGAGGTCGAGATCGCCGACGGCGTGAAGGTCCGCGTGATCAAGTCGACCATCGCGCAGGTCCGTCAGAAGACCGAACCCACCGAGAGCTGATCGCTCGAGGCCCCGGCGCGCCTCGAGCGGCGCGGCGGGACACCCCATTCGCGCGCCCGGAGGCGTCACGATGCTGCATATCCCCCTTTGGAGACGGATCTTCATCTGGTCCGTCGTGGCCCTCGGGCTTTTGCTCGCGCTGCCCAACGTGTTCTACACGCGGGTCGAGCAGGCGAACGATGCCCGCGCCGAGATCGAGACGCTGGGCAGCACGCCCGAGCGTCAGGCGGCGGCGGATGCCTGGCCGTCCTTCCTCCCCTCGGGGCTGGTGAATCTGGGGCTCGACCTCAGGGGCGGCGCGCACTTGCTGGCCGAGGTGCAGGTCGAGGACGTCTATGCGGGCCGCATGGACGGGCTCTGGCCCGCGCTCCGCGATGCGCTGCGCGACGCGCGCGGCGAGGTGGGGACGATCCGCCGGGTCGACGGGGGTGGCGATGCCATCACCGTGAGGATCTCCGATCCCGCGGGCATGCCCCGCGCGCTGGAGATCGCGCGGAGCCTCGCCAACCCGGTCACGACGCTGACGGGCGTGGGCGCGCAGGATCTCGACGTGTCGGGCGACGGCGACGAGCTGACCGTGAGGCTCAGCGAGGCTGAGCGCGCGGCGACCGACGACCGCACCATCCGCCAGAGCCTCGAGATCATCCGCCGCCGCGTCGACGAGGTCGGCACGCGCGAGCCCACGATCCAGCGCCAGGGCGAGGACCGCATCCTGATCCAGGTGCCCGGCATCGGATCGGCCGAGGAGCTGAAATCGCTGATCGGCACCACCGCGCAGCTGACCTTCAATCCGGTCGTCAGCCGGTCGGGCGATCCCGAGGGCCGGTCCGGCCCGCAGGAGGTCGTGCTGCCGCTGCTCGAGGATCCGGAGACCTTCTACACGCTCGAACGCTCGCCGGTGGTGACGGGCGAGCAGCTGGTCGACGCGCAGCCCTCGTTCGACCAGAACGGCCGGCCCGCCGTGACCTTCCGGTTCAACCCGACGGGCGCGCGCGCCTTCGGCGATTACACGGCCGAGAATATCGGGTCGCCCTTCGCCATCGTGCTCGACGAGGAGATCATCAGCGCACCGGTGATCCAGAGCCACATTCCGGGCGGATCGGGCATCATCACCGGCAATTTCACGGTCGAGGGATCGACCGAGCTGGCCGTCCTGCTGCGCGCGGGCGCGCTTCCGGCCGAGCTCGTCTTCCTCGAGGAACGCACGATCGGCCCCGAGCTGGGGCAGGACAGCATCGAGGCGGGGCAGATCGCCTGTCTCGTGGCCTTCGTCCTCGTCCTCGCGCTCATGTGGGCGAGCTACGGGACCTTCGGGATCTTCGCGAACCTGGCGCTGCTGTGCAATGTGGGCCTGCTCTTCGGGCTGCTGAGCCTGATCGGCGCGACGCTGACCCTGCCGGGCATCGCCGGGATCGTGCTGACGATCGGCATGGCGGTCGATGCCAACGTGCTGGTCTTCGAGCGGATCCGCGAGGAGGCCCGCACCGCGCGCGGGCCGAGCCGGGCGATCCAGCTCGGCTACGAAAAGGCCCTGTCGGCCATCGTCGACGCGAACATCACCACGTTCATCATCGCGACGATCCTCTTCATGCTGGGCTCGGGGCCGGTCCGCGGCTTTGCCGTGACGCTGGGGCTCGGGATCCTGACATCGGTCTTCACCGCGATCTTCGTCACGCGCCTGATGGTCGTGATCTGGTTCGAGCGCCGTCGCCCCAAAACGATCGAGGTCTGAGATGCTTCTGCGATTCGTTGCCGACGATACCAACTACGATTTCTTCAAATACGCGGGCGCGACCTTCGGGGCGTCCTGCGTGGCCATGGTGCTGTCGCTCGTCGTCTGGGCGTTCATGGGCCTCAATTTCGGGATCGACTTCCAGGGCGGGACCACGATCCGCACCCAGTCGGAACAGGCCGTCGACGTCGGTGCCTACCGTGCCGCGATGGAGCCGCTCGGCCTCGGCGACGTCACGATCAGCGAGGTCTTCGACACGAGCTTCGGAGAGGATCGCAACGTCGCCATGGTGCGGATCTCGGCGCAGGACGGTGCCGAGAGCGTGACGCCCGAGACCATCGCCGCCGTCGAGGCCGCGCTGCAGGAGGTCGATCCGTCGATCACCTTCCCCTCGGTCGAATCGGTCGGCCCGAAAGTGTCGGGCGAGCTGATCCAGACGGCGATCCTTGCCGTGGCGGCGTCGCTGGGCGCGATCCTCGTCTATATCTGGCTGCGATTCGAATGGCAGTTCTCGGTCGGGGCCGTGGTCGCGCTCTTTCACGACGTGATCCTGACGATCGGGATATTCTCGCTTTTGCAGATCCGGTTCGACCTGGCGACGATCGCCGCGATCCTGACGATCATCGGCTATTCGATCAACGACACGGTCGTGATCTTCGACCGCCTGCGCGAGAACCTCATCAAGTGGAAGCAGCGCCCGCTGAGGGAAGTGATGAACATCAGCGTGAACGAGACGCTGAGCCGGACGATCATGACCTCGGGCACCACGCTCATCGCGCTCGTGGCGCTCCTGGTGCTGGGCGGTGACGTGATCCGCGGCTTTGTCTTCGCGATCACCTGGGGCATCGTGGTCGGGACCTATTCGTCGGTCTTCGTGGCGAAGAACGTCGTCCTCTTCCTCGGGGTCAAGCGCGACTGGTCGAAGCCCGACAAGACCGAAGGCAACCAGTTCGCCAACATAGACAGCTGAGATGGAATTCCTGGCGCTGGCCGCGATCACCGTCCTCGCGGCGGGCGTCTACGGCTTCGCGGGGTTCGGCGCGGCGCTGATCGCGGTGCCGCTCTTCGCGCAGATCGTGGGGCCGGCCGCAGCGATCGGCCTTCTGGCGGTGGCGGCGGTCGGATCGGTGCCGACGGTGCTGCCGGGCGCGATCCGGCGCGCCGACCGGCGGGCCTGCCTCTGGATGCTCGGGACGTCGTTCCTGGGGCTGCCGCTCGGGGTGGCGCTTCTGTCGGTGGTCGATCCGGTGGCGATCCGGTGGATCATGTCCCTCGTCGTGCTGGGCACGCTCGCGGCGCTTCTGGCGGGGCTTCGGGTCGAATGGGCCCCCGGTCGGGGGACGTGGGGATCGGTGGGGGGCCTGGTCGGGCTCTTCGGCGGGGCGACGGGCCTGAACGGGCCGCCGCTCGTCCTCTTCCAACTCGCCGGGCCCGACGGGGCGGAGCGCAGCCGGGCCAACACGATCACCGTCCTCACGCTGTCGAGCATGGCGCTCGCGCCGCTGCTCTTCTGGTCGGGGAGCATCGGGCGCGAGACGATACTGACGGGCCTCGCGCTCATCCCCGTCTACGCGATCTCGGCCTGGATCGGGCAGAGGCTCTTCACGCCGGCGCGCACCGGGCTCTATCGCGCGGCGGCCTTCGTCATAATCGGGGCTGCGGGGGTGGCGGGACTGCCGCTCTGGGATTAGCTTCGGGACGGAAAGAGAGGCGCCCATGGAACTCAACGAGATGCCCTTCGAGGGCGACCGCCCGATCGACGGCTACGGCCCCGGCTTTTTCCGGATCGGCGGGGTGGCGCATGAAGGTGCGCTCGCCGTGCTGCCGGGCGAGGTCAGGCAATGGGGCGGCTGGGAGGATCTCGAGACGCTGCTGAACGCGCGCGACCGGATCGACGTGATCTTCGTGGGCACGGGGGCCGAGATCGCCCATGCGCCCGCCGCCTTCCGCGATGCGCTCGAAGAGGCGGGGCTCGGGGTCGAGGTCATGGCCTCGCCCGCCGCCTGCCGCACCTACAACGTGCTTCTCAGCGAAGGCCGGCGCATCGGTGCCGCGCTCCTGCCCGTCGGGTGAGCGGGTTTCGCGTTCGCGACCTCGCCGTGGCGCGGGGGGGCATGCCGCTTCTCTCTGGGCTGTCCTTCGAGGTCGCGCCGGGCCATGCGCTGATCCTCGCGGGCCATAACGGCATCGGCAAGACGAGCCTTCTGAGGACGCTTGCGGGGCTGCAACCGCCCCTCGCAGGCGAGATCGCGCCGGGGCCGCAGCAGGTGGCCTACGGCGCCCATTCCGACGGCATGAAGGCGACGCTGAGCGTGGCCGAGAACCTGTCCTTCTGGGCCGAGCTCTACGGGGCCGGGGGGATCGACGGCGTGATCGCGGATTTCGACCTCGGTGCCTTGCGCGACCGCGCGGCGCAGCACCTGTCGGCCGGTCAGCGGCGGCGTCTGGGGCTTGCCCGGATGGGCCTCTCGGGCCGGCCGATCTGGCTGCTCGACGAGCCGACGGTCTCGCTCGACCGGGCGAGCGTGGCGCGGTTCGGCGAGGCGCTGGCGCGGCATCTGGGGCAGGGCGGCATCGCGGTGCTGGCGAGCCACGTGGATCTCGGGATCGAGGCCCCGACGCTGGATCTAGCGGCATTCCGGGCGAGGGCGGAAGCCCCGCGCGGGGACGTCTTTGCGGACGGGGCGGTCGAATGATCCGCATCCTGGCGCGCGACCTGCGGCTCGCCGTGCGGGCGGGCGGGGGCTTCGGACTGGGGCTCGCGTTCTTCCTGATCCTCACGATGCTCGTCCCGTTCGGCCTCGGACCGGAGACGGCACGGCTCGCGGGCATCGCGCCGGGGATCCTGTGGATCGGGGCGCTGCTCGCCTGCCTGCTGTCGCTCGACCGGATCTTCGCCCTCGACCGGGAGGACGGGGCGCTCGACCTTCTGGCGACCGCGCCCGTCCCGCTGGAGGGGGTGGCGCTCGCCAAGGCGGGGGCGCACTGGCTGACCACGGGCCTGCCGCTGAGTTTTGCCGCGCCGGGGCTGGCCGTGCTGCTGGGCATGCCGTGGCCGGGGCATCTCTGGCTTTGCCTGTCGCTTCTGGCGGGCACGCCCGCGCTCAGCCTCATCGGGACGTTCGGCGCGGCGCTGACCGTGGGGCTCAGGCGGGGCGGGCTGCTGCTGTCGCTGCTGGTGCTGCCGCTCTATGTTCCGACGCTGATCTTCGGGGCGGATGCCGCGCGGCGCGGGGCGGAGGGGCTGGCCCCCGGCACGCCGCTCATGCTTCTGGCAGCGCTGAGTCTCGGTTGCGTCGCGTTCCTGCCTTTCGCATCGGCCGCCGCGCTGCGGGTGAACCTCAGATGAGGATGCGACGTCACGAAGCCGCCAGCCCGCTTGAGGCGGCCCGCGCGCGGGGATAGAGGATGTCCATGTCATTCTGGTCCCTCGCCAATCCCGCGCGGTTCATGTCGCTGAGCGCCCGCGCGCTGCCGGTGCTGTCGGTGCTGTCGGCGATCTGCCTGATCGTGGGGCTCGTCTGGGGGTTCTTCTTCACGCCAGACGATTACCGGCAGGGATCGACGGTCAAGATCATCTACCTGCACGTGCCCTCGGCCCTGATGGCGATCAACGGCTGGTTGATGATGCTGGTCGCCTCGCTCGTCTGGCTGATCCGCCGCCACCACGTGAGCGCGCTCGTCGCGCGCGCGGCGGCCCCGGTGGGCGTGACGATGACGCTGATCGCGCTTTTCACGGGCGCGGTCTGGGGCCAGCCGATGTGGGGCACGTGGTGGGCCTGGGACCCGCGGCTGACATCGTTCCTGATCCTCTTCCTCTTCTACCTCGGCTACATGGCGCTCTGGGCCGCGATCGAGGATCCGGACACGGCCGCGGACCTGACCTCGGTCCTCTGCCTCGTCGGATCGGTCTTTGCGGTGCTGTCGCGCTATGCGGTCAACTTCTGGAACCAGGGGCTGCATCAGGGCGCGTCGCTGAGCCTCGACAAGCAGAAGAACGTGGCGGACGTGTTCTATCATCCGCTTCTGGTCTCCATGGCGGGGTTCGTCCTGCTGTTCCTGGCGCTGGTGCTGGCGCGGGCGCGGACCGAGATCCGCGCGCGCAGGCTGCATGCGCTGAGGCTGCGCGAGAGGATGGCATGATGCCCGATCTTGGACGCTACGCGACCGAGGTCGCCGCCGCCTATGTCGCGACGGCGATCCTGATCCTCGCCATCGTCGGGCTGACGATCTGGCGCGGGGCACGCGTCAAGCGCGCGCTGAAGGCCGCGGAGGAGCGCAGGCATGGCTAGACTTCCGATCCTGGCCCTGCTGCCCGCGGGGGTGTTTGCCGCACTTGCCGGCCTGTTCTTCGCGGGCATGCAGCGCGAGGATCCCGACGCGCTGCCCTCGACCTTCGAGGGGCGCGACGCGCCCGCGATCGAGGCCACGCCCTTTGCAGGCTTCGAGGGGTTCGATCGCGGCGCGCTTGAGGGTGAGGGCGTGAAGCTCGTGAATTTTTGGGCGAGCTGGTGCGCGCCCTGCCGGGTGGAGCATCCGAACCTGGAGCTGCTGGCCGGCGAGGGCGTCGCGATCTACGGCGTGAACTACAAGGACACGTCTGACAAGGCGGCGGCGTTCCTGCAGGATCTGGGCGATCCCTATGCGCGGGTCGGGGCCGATGCGGACGGGCGGATCGCCCGCGACTGGGGTGTCTACGGCGTGCCCGAGACATTCGTGATCGACGGCGACGGCCGGGTCCTGCTGCGCTTTGCGGGTCCGATCACCGAACGGGTGCTGGAGGCGCAGATCCGGCCCGCCATCGCCGAGGCGACCGGGAAATAGCGGCCGGAACGGTCGCCTTTCTGGCGTGATCCGGCGGGCCTTGTCGCGCTATGCGCGAAATGATTCGCAACCCTTAGGCGAGTGGTTTTCGAATGTGTCAACCTGACCGGAATTCACGTTTGGCCGTGCCGATCGAGGTACGGTGCGGGTCTCCGCAAGTTGTTCATATTGCTGAATAATAACACAGGAACAACGAGTGTCGATTGTTTCCGGATCTGCTGTTTACCGAATGTTCATAAGCCGTCATGACGTGGCGATACTGAAAATCGTTCCATTTGAAAGGACGGCTTCGTAATGAAGAAGGCAATTCTCGGCTCCTTTGCCGCACTCGCATTTTCCGCCGGCATGGCAGCCGCTGCCACCGTCGATATCGACTTCGACAGCGGCGTGCTGTCGGGTGGCTCCTATTCCGAGAAGGGCTTCACCTTCACGAGCAGCAGCCGCGGCGGTGTTTCGCTCGCCAGCAACTGCCCCACCGGCACGCCCAATTCGAAGTGCCTGCAGTTCAACAACGACGAGATCATCACGGTGATGTTCGGCGACGGCGCGGCGTTCGACGTCACGGGTTTCCTGTTCAACGCGCCCGGCAACCGCGGTGACATCCGTATTTCGGGTGGCGGTCTGACCCAGACGTTGACCGAGATCTACAACGGCAACACGATGTCGCAGGCCACGACGAACGACTTCGACAACATCACGTCGTTCACGTTCCAGAATGCCGCGAACGGAACCGGTCGCGTCGACAATCTGAGCTTCGAGGTCGCGGCCGTTCCGGTGCCTGCCGCCGGTTTCCTGCTGCTGGGCGGTCTGGGTGCCCTGGGCGCGCTGCGCCGTCGCAAGCGGGGCTGACCCAGGCGCGTCTGTGAGGTCGTCGCGAGGCGGCCTCGGGCACGGTGGTCTGGCGATCCCGAGATCGTGACGCTCCCGGCGCTCGCATCCTCCGAACGGATGATTCGCGAGCGCGTGACAGCAGAACGTCAAAGACAAAAAAGGCCCGCCTGAACTGGCGGGCCTTTTTCTTTTGCTCGGTCTGACCTTGCGGCCTTCGGCCCGGCGAGGGACCGGACCGGCAGGGTGGCGGGCACCCTGCCGGACGGTGCCGGATCAGGCGGCGCTGGCCGTGTTGGCGAGGCGGCGCAGCACGTAGTGCAGGACACCGCCGTTCTTGACGTAGTCGATCTCGATCGCGGTATCGATGCGCGACTTGAGCGTGATCTCCTTCGTCTCGCCACCGGGATAGGTGATGGTGCAGGGCACCTCGGCCGAGGGCGGGAAGTCGTCCTCGAGCCCGTGGATCGAGAAGGTCTCGTCGCCCGTGAGCTTCAGGCTTTCGCGCGTGTCGCCGCCGGTGAACTCGAACGGCAGGACGCCCATGCCGACGAGGTTCGAGCGGTGGATACGCTCGTAGCTTTCGGCGATGACGGCCTTGACCCCCAGAAGCGCCGTGCCCTTCGCGGCCCAGTCGCGCGAGGAACCCGCGCCGTACTGCTCGCCCGCGATGATGACGAGGGGGATGCCGTCCTCCTGGTACTTCATCGCGGCATCGTAGATCGGCAT
Source organism: Palleronia sp. LCG004 (assembly GCF_032931615.1). Taxonomy (NCBI): domain Bacteria; kingdom Pseudomonadati; phylum Pseudomonadota; class Alphaproteobacteria; order Rhodobacterales; family Roseobacteraceae; genus Palleronia; species Palleronia sp. LCG004. The sequence goes on along the minus strand of NZ_CP136759.1, from coordinate 1,491,933 downwards.
CTGCTCGCCATCGGGGCCCTTGGTATAGCCACCCTCGACGCCGTCGAGCATCTCGTTGCGGATGCGGATGTTGGCGAAGGTGCCGCGCATCATCACCTCGTGATTGCCTCGACGCGACCCGTAGGAGTTGAACTCGCGCGGCTGCACCTGACGCTCGGTCAGGTATTCACCGGCGGGAGAGGTCTCCTTGAAGGAGCCGGCGGGGCTGATGTGGTCGGTCGTGACCATGTCGCCCAGCATGGCGAGCATGCGCGCGTTCTCGACGTTCGAGATCTTGCCCGGTTCGGTTGCCATGTTCTGGAAGTAGGGCGGGTTCTGAACGTAGGTCGATCCCGCGGGCCAGTCGTAGGTCTCGCTGTCGGGGGTCTCGACGCCCTTCCACTTGTCGTCGCCTTCGAAGACGTCGGCATACTTCTCCTGGAAGCGCTCACGCGTGACGGTCGCCTCGACGAGCTCGGCGATCTCCTGCTGCGAGGGCCAGAGATCCTTGAGGAAGACGTCGTTGCCGTCCTTGTCCTGGCCCAGCGGCTCGGTCGTGATGTCGACGTTCATGTCGCCCACGAGAGCATAGGCCACGACGAGCGGCGGGGAGGCGAGGTAGTTCGCGCGCACGTCCGGGCTGATCCGGCCCTCGAAGTTGCGGTTGCCCGACAGGACCGACACGCCGATCAGGTCGTTGTCGGAGATCGCCTTGCTGAGCTCTTCGGGGATGGGGCCCGAATTGCCGATGCAGGTCGTGCAGCCGTAGCCCACGAGGTTAAAGCCGATCGCGTCGAGGTCTTCCTGCAGATTGGTGGCCTCAAGATAGGACGACACGACCTGGGAACCCGGTGCCAGCGAGGTCTTGACCCACGGCTTGCGGTCGAGGCCGAGTTCGCGCGCCTTGCGCGCGATGAGGCCCGCGCCGATCATCACGTAGGGGTTCGACGTGTTGGTGCAGGAGGTGATCGAGGCGATGACGATCGATCCGTCATGCAGCTCGAATGATTTCTCCTCGCCGTCGATGTCCTTCATGGTGACATGCGCGCGCTTGTGGTCGCCCTTGTCGCCCGGGATCTCCCTGGGGGCGGGCTGGCCGCCCTCGGCTTCCCAGCGCTTCTCCTTGTTGTCGTCCTCGGGCTTGGAGCTCTTGCGCTGCTCGGAGATGTAGGCGTGGAACTCGGTCGCGGCGTGGTCGAGATCGATATGCTGCTGGGGGTGCTTGGGACCCGAGATCGCCGGCTTGATCGTCGACATGTCGAGCTCGAGCGTGTCGGTGAAGACCGGCTCGGCCCCGGCCTGGCGCCAGAGACCCTGTTCCTTGGCATAGGCCTCGACCAGGGCGATGTTGTCCTCTTCGCGGCCGGTCTGGCGCAGATAGCGCAGCGTCTCGTCGTCGATCGGGAAGAAGGCGCAGGTGCCGCCGAATTCGGGCGACATGTTGCCGATCGTGGCGCGGTCGGCCAGCGGCACGTTGTCGAGGCCGTCACCGTAGAATTCCACGAATTTCTGCACGACGCCCTTCTGGCGCAGCATCTCGCAGACCTTGAGGACGAGGTCGGTCGCGGTCGTGCCCTCGGGCATGGCGCCCGTCAGCTTGAAGCCCACGACTTCGGGGATGAGCATCGAGACCGGCTGACCGAGCATCGCGGCCTCGGCCTCGATCCCGCCCACGCCCCAGCCGAGCACGGCCGCGCCGTTGACCATCGTGGTGTGGCTGTCGGTTCCGACGAGCGTGTCGGGATAGGCGACCATCTCGCCGTTCTGGTCCTTGTCCGACCAGACCGTCTTGGCGAGGTATTCGAGGTTCACCTGGTGGCAGATGCCGGTGCCGGGCGGCACGACGCGGAAGTTCTGGAACGCCTTCTGACCCCATTTCAGGAACTGGTAGCGTTCGATGTTGCGCTCGTATTCGCGGTCGACGTTCATCTGGAACGCGCGCGGGTTGCCGAACTCGTCGATCATGACCGAGTGGTCGATCACGAGATCGACGGGGTTGAGCGGGTTGATCTTCTGCGCGTCACCGCCGAGCCCGACGATGCCGTCGCGCATCGCGGCGAGGTCGACCACGGCGGGAACGCCGGTGAAGTCCTGCATCAGCACGCGGGCGGGGCGGTAGGCGATCTCGCGGTTGGTCTTGCCGCCGTTCGACGCCCAGTCGGCGAAGGCCTTGATGTCGTCGGTCGTGACGGTGTTGCCGTCCTCGAAGCGCAGAAGGTTCTCGAGCAGCACCTTGAGCGAGACGGGGAGGTTCGAGAAATCCCCGAGGCCCGCATCGGATGCGGCCGAGATGGAATAATAGGCATATTGGCTGCCCGAGACGTCGAGCGTCTTGCGGGTCTTGCTGGTGTCCTGTCCAACCTCGATGGGCATTGGGATCTCCTTGGAATTGCTGTTTCGGCGGGCGGGTGATGGCCTCGCGGCCTTGCGATCGGGGAATAGGCCCGGCATGATCGGCTGTCAACGAAACGCTGTATGCGGCTGTATGCAGAAAGTGCCCGGCGTCCCTCGGTCTCAAAACCTTGATTGGCGGGTCCGGGTTCCGGCGGCTAGCTACGAGACGTGAAACGAGACGGAGCGGTCATGCGATTCCCGACCCTATCATCCCTGCTGCTGTCGCTCTGTCTGCCTGCCGCGGTGGCGCAAGCGGGCGATCAGCCGGTGGTGATCGAGCTCTTCACCTCGCAGGGATGTTCGGCCTGTCCGCCCGCCGACGAGCTGGTACGGCGTTTCGCCGAGCATGACGACGTTCTGCCGCTCGCGCTTCATGTCGATTACTGGGATTACATCGGCTGGGCGGACGAATTCGCCGATCCGGCCTATACCCGGCGTCAGAAGGGATATGCCCGCGCGGCGGGGCAACGGTCGATCTATACCCCCCAGATGGTGATCGAGGGCGTCGATCACGTGGTGGGCTACAAGCCCATCCAGGTGATGGAGCTCGTCCAGAAGCACAGGGCGCGTCCCGATCTCATCCCGCTCGACGTGGTGCGGAGCGACGGCGATCTCCGGGTCCGGGCCGAGCCGTCGGACAACGTCGAGGGGCCGGTCGTCGTGCAGCTCGTCCGCTATGTCCCCGAACGCGTGGTCGAGATCGATCGCGGCGAGAATGCCGGGCATACCTTCGCCTATGCCAACATCGTGTCGGAATGGCGCGTGCTGGGAAGCTGGAGCGGCGAGGAGAGCCTCGACATCGAGGTCGCGCTGGGCGAGGGCGAGGGCGAGACGGCGATCATCCTGCAACGCCCCGATCACGGGGAGATCGTCGCGACCGCGCGGGTGGAGTGACCCTCAGGCCGGGCGGGGCGCGCCCTTGCGCTTGCGCCAGGGTTTCCAGCGGCGGTGGATCCAGAACCACTGATCCATATGCGCGCGGACCAGCGTTTCGAGATTGTCGTTGATCGCCTGCGTCATCTCGACCGGGTCGCCGAGCGGGATCGGCTCTTCCAGTCTTATGTCGAAATCGAGGCCGCCGGGGCGGCGGATGCCGTAGCAGGGCACGACGAGCGCGTCGTACTTGACGGCCCAGTCGCAGGCCGAGATTGCCGTCGGTGCGGATTGCCCGAAGAAGGTGACGTCCGCGCCCTTGGAGGAATAGACGTCCGTGAGAATGCCGATGATGCCGCCATCCGCGAGATGCCGGACGAAGCCGGTCACGCCCTTGCGGTTCGACGGGAAGAGCGGCTCGCCGATCGAGGCGAGGGCACCGACGTAATGGGTGTTGAAGGCCTTGTTCCGCATCGGGCGGTAGAGCGCGCCCAGATCGTAGCCTTCGGTGATGAGCGTGGCGCGCAGGGCGTCGAAATTGCCCAGATGCGCGGTCACGAGGACGACCGGCCGGCCCGCCGCGCGGGCGGCCTGCAGCGGTTCGAGCCCCGGACCCGAGAGCGGCGTGCCGCGGACGTGGTCCTTGAACTCGGCCCCCGAATAGATCTCGATCAGGGTGCGGCCCACATTGTCGGGGACCCGCCGCACGAGGCGCTCGACCTCGGCCGTGTCGAGATCGGGCCGGGCGAGGGCGAGGTTCGCGCGGATCCGCTTGCGCCATCCGGCAAGGGGGGCGACCACGCGTGCGCAGAGCCAGCCCATCGTGCGGACCCGCGCGGCATAGGGCAGCGCCAGAGCGAGCCGCAGCATCGCGCGGATGGCAAGATCCTGCGCCTTGTCGAAGGGTCTCGCCTCAGGGTCGGCCGCCACGCTCACGGGCCTCCATCTTGATCTCGTCCGCCGCGACATGGCCCGAGCGCATTTCGCGCCACCAGACATAGAGCCCGGCCACGGCGATCACAACCATGCCAAGGATGGTCCAGCGGTCGGGGATCTCGGCGAAGAGGATCCATCCCCAGAGGCTCGCGAAGAGGAGGCCGGCATAGCCGAAGGGCGCGATCGCGCTGGCCTCGGCGACCTGCAGGGCGCGGATCATCAGAAGTTGCCCCACCGCGGCGGGAAGGCCGATCAGCGCCATCATCAGGATCGTCGGCCCGTCGGGCGCGGTCCAGTTGAAGGGCAGCGCGACGGTCAGCAGGATCGCCCCGAGGAGAGCGGTGTAGAGCAGCGAGGTCCAGACGTCCTCGTCCCGGCCGACGAACCGCGTGGTGAGCGCATAGCCCGAATAGCAGATCGCCGCCCCGAGCGGCAGCAGCGCCGCCGGAGAGAAGACCGAGCTTCCGGGGCGGATGATGATCAGCGCGCCGACGAGCGAGACCGCGACCGCCGCCGCGCGGCGGATGCCGAACTTCTCGCCCAGGAAGATCGCGGCCCCGAGCGTGATGAGGACGGGGTTGAGATCGAGAATCGCGGTCGCCTCGGCCAGTCCGATCCGCGCGATGCCGAAGAAGAAGAACGACGTGGCCGCCAGAAGGAAGATCGACCGCAGGAGCTGCAGCCCGGGATAGGAGGTCCGCAGCACCGCGCGCCCCTTCGGCAGGACGATCATGGCGACGACGAGGGTCTGGCCCGCATAGCGCGACCAGAGCGCCATGTAGGTGTCGCTGCGGGTGGCGATGGTCTTGGCCGTCGCATCCATGACGCCGAAGAGGAAGACCGCGCCCAGCATCAGCAGGATGCCCGTGGCCGCATCGCTTCTCCTCGCCGCGCCGGGAGGGGTGGGGCGCGTCGGCGAGGGCGATGGCGGGGCGGGATGCGGCATGGGCCAGATGTGACCGAGGGCGGTGGGGTTGTCCACCGCCCGCGATCGGGGGGTGCCGGGCGTCAGTCCTCGCTCTCGGGGGCGATCATCTTGACCTCGCCGCGATCGACGGCCTCGCGGATCGCGGTGACGACGGCGAGCTGCGCCATCTCGGTCTCCTTCGGGGTGGGTGTCGGACGCTCGGCCGCATCGGTGCGCAGCGTGTCGGCCAGGCGTTGCGACATGTTGGCGAGAAGGTGGTCGACGGCCGGCTGGCTCGCCGCGTCCGCCCCTGCGATGGCCGTGACGATCCGGTCCTGATCGACGGACTTCATCACCGCCGGCACGTCGCGGGCCGCGATGCGTTCGGGGATGTCGACGAAGGTGAAGATCGCGCGGCGCACGCGCTGGCCCAGTTCCGCATCCTCCTCGTCGAGGCCCGAGAGCACGTCCTCGCGCGTGACCGAGGTCGAGACGTTGAGGATCGCGCCCAGACGCTCGACCGCCGCGGCGGGAAAGGCCCGGGGCGGCTCGGCCTTCAGCTCGGCCGCGAGCGAGACGCCGATCTTGCGGACCATCTCGGGGGCGACGTCGGCGGTCTCGGACACGGCGAGGGTCAGGCGGCGGGCCTGCGCGCCCGGCAACCGGCCCAGGATCTCGGCGGCCTTGCCGACCTGCAGCTTTGACAGGATCACGGCACCGACCTCGGGGGATTCGCGCTCGATCAGCGGGATGAGGGCGTCGATCTCGAAATTCGAGATCGTCTCCCACGGATCGTCGGCCCAGATCGCGCCCGACTGGCGGCGCATCCGCGCGGCGAGGCCGGGGCTGATCGCGCCCTCGAGCAGCGCCAGCGCGCCCTCGAGGCCGCCCGGAAAGCTCAGCCCGATGGAGTCGAGCTGCGTCGCGAATTCCTCGACGACCTCGCGCAGGGTCGCGCGATCAACGAAGCGCATCTGCGTCATCTGGGTGGTGAGTTCGGCCTGAAGCGTCTCGGGCAGGTCCTTGAGCGGCAGCGTCGCCCCCTCGGCCAGAAGGAGGCGCACAACGATCGCGGCTTTCTGGCGGCGGGTCAGCGTCTCGACGCCCGGAACGCCCGGCAGCTTGCGCGGCATCGCGACGACGCCCGTGCGGGCCTCCTCTCGAATGGCGACTTGGTTGGCCATGTCTCTCGTCTCTCCGTTCGGGTCTCTGCTCGAACGGAGGGATACGCGAGCGGCGTTAACCGTTTCCTAGCGCGGCCCCGATCGGGGCCGCTTCACGCGAAAAGATCACTCTCCGAAGACGCGGGAGAAGATCGTGTCGACATGCTTGGTGTGGTAATCGAGGTCGAACTTCTCCTCGATCTCGGCCTCGCTCAGGGCCGCGCGCACGTCGTCGTCGGCCAGAAGCTCGGTCTTGAAGTCCTTGCCTTCCTCCCAGACGCGCATCGCGTTGCGCTGCACGAGCTTGTAGGCATCCTCGCGGCTGACGCCCGCCTGCGTCAGGGCCAGCAGGACGCGCTGGCTCATCACGAGGCCGCGGAACTTGTGCATGTTCTGCAGCATGTGGTCGGGGTAGATCACGAGCTTGTCGATCACGCCCGCGAGACGCGCCAGCGCGAAGTCGAGCGTGACGGTCGTGTCGGGGCCGATATTGCGCTCGACCGAGCTGTGGGAGATGTCGCGCTCGTGCCAGAGGGTCACGTTCTCCATCGCGGGCACCACGGCCATCCGGACAAGACGGGCCAGGCCGGTCAGGTTTTCGGTCAGGACGGGGTTGCGCTTGTGGGGCATCGCGCTCGAGCCCTTCTGGCCGGGATTGAAGAATTCCTCGGCCTCGAGCACCTCGGTGCGCTGCATGTGGCGGATCTCGGTCGCGACGTTCTCGACCGAGCTTGCCACGACGCCCAGCGTGGCGAAGAAGGCCGCGTGCCGGTCGCGCGGGATGACCTGGGTCGAGATCGGCTCGGGGGTGAGGCCGAGCTCGGCGCAGACATGCTCCTCGACCCGCGGGTCGATATTGGCGAAGGTGCCGACCGCGCCGCTGATGGCGCCCGTCGCGATCTCCTGCCGCGCGGTGCGCATCCGGGCGAGATTGCGGTCCATCTCGGCGTAGAAGCGGGCGAAGGTCAGGCCCATCGTCGTGGGTTCGGCATGGATGCCGTGCGACCGGCCGATCCGGACGGTGAACTTGTGCTCCATCGCACGACGCCTGAGCGCCGCGAGCAGCTCTTCGATATCGGCGATGAGGATGTCGGCGGCGCGCACGAGCTGCACGTTGAAACAGGTGTCGAGCACGTCGGAGCTCGTCATGCCCTGATGGACGAAGCGGGCCTCGTCGGCCCCCACATGTTCGGCAAGATGGGTGAGGAAGGCGATGACGTCGTGGCGGGTGACGGCCTCGATCTCGTCGATGCGGGCGACGTCGAACTCGACATCCTTCGCCTTCCAGACGGCATCGGCATTCTCGCGCGGGATGGTCCCGAGATCGGCCATGGCCTGGCAGGCATGGGCCTCGATCTCGTACCAGATCCGGAACTTCGTCGCGGGCTCCCAGATCTGGACCATTTCGGGGCGGGAATAGCGGGGGATCATGGGCGCGCCTTTTCGTTGCCGGATTGCCCCCGCGTCATAAGCGCCGTGCGGCCCCGCGACAAGCGGCGCGGTCCGGCCCCGGCGGATCAGTCGCCGTAGACGGCGCGATGCGCGATCCGGTCGGCGTCGCCGCGATAGATGTCGAGGTCGAGCGCGGTGTCGATCGGCAGCCGGCGCAGCTCGGCGCGGGTCTGGTTGTAGGCGGCGCGGCGGCGGGCGGCCTGGGTCAGGGTTCGCAGAAGGCTCATGATGGCACCTTTCTCGGCGTTCGTCGGATGCTGGAGGTCTCGGTCGGTTCACTCCGAGAGGTGGTCACGCGCAGCATCCGGACAAGCGCCCGATTCGAAATGCTGCCATGCAGCATCTGCAGAACCCGAAAGTCATGAAGCCGGAATTAAGAACGCCCGCCGCGATGTCGCGACGGGCGTGGATCTTGCCGTGTGGTGCGTGGGGCTCAGAGCTTGCCCATCGCGACCGCGGTGTCGGCCATGCGGTTCGAGAACCCCCACTCGTTGTCGTACCACGTCAGGATGCGGCACATCGTGCCTTCCATGACCTTGGTCTGGTCCATGTGGAAGATCGACGAATGCGGGTCGTGGTTGAAGTCGGAGCTGACGAGCTTGTCCTTCGTGTAGCCCAGGATCCCCTTGAGCGATCCATCGGCGGCCTTGGCGATCGCCTCGTTGATCTCCTCGACCGTGGTGTCGCGCTCGGCCTCGAAGGTGAGGTCCACGACCGAGACATTGGGCGTCGGCACGCGGATCGCGACGCCGTCGAGCTTGCCGTCGAGTTCGGGCAGGACGAGACCCACGGCCTTGGCGGCACCCGTCGAGGTCGGGATCATGTTCAGGCCGGCGGCACGTGCGCGGTAGAGATCCTTGTGCATTGTGTCGAGCGTCGGCTGGTCGCCCGTGTAGGAGTGGATCGTGGTCATGAAGCCGCGCTTGATGCCGATCGCGTCGTTGAGGACCTTGGCCACCGGCGACAGGCAGTTCGTCGTGCAGGACGCGTTCGAGATCACCTTGTCGTCGGCGGTCAGGCTGTCGTGGTTGACGCCGTAGACGATCGTCTTGTGCGCCTCGGAGCAGGGGGCCGACACGAGCACGCGGTTCGATCCGTTCTCGAGATGCATCGCCGCCTTCTCGCGGCTGGTGAAGATGCCCGTGCATTCCAGCGCGACGTCCACGCCGCTCCAGGGCAGGGCCTTCGGGTCCTTCTCCGACGTCACCTTGATGCGGCCGGTGCCGACATCGATCCAGTCCTCGCCCGAGCTCACCTCGGCCGGGAACCGGCCATGCACGCTGTCGTAGCGCAGAAGGTGCGCGTTCGTCTCGACCGGGCCGAGATCGTTGATATGCGTGACCTCGATATCGGTGCGGCCCGATTCCACGATGGCGCGCAGCACGTTGCGCCCGATGCGGCCGAAGCCGTTGATACCAACCTTGACGCTCATCTCATGTCTCCCGTCATCTGCGGCCCGGGGATCGGCCCCGGTCCTTGTCTGCAAGGGTTGAATGCCATTCCGCCGCCCGCGTCAACCGAAGCCGGGCAAGCGTTCGCGCAATCATCGGCCCGTGGAACGCACGCGGCGGACCTGCGGTTGCACCCCGACAGGAAAGGAATGCGCGATGGAAAAGGGTCTCAAACTGGTCGGGCGGGTCCTGATCGCGGCGCTCTTCCTCGCGGGGGCGTGGCAGAAGGCTGCCGCGCCCGGCATCGTCGAGGGGCTGCTTGCCGATCGCGGCCTTCCGGTCGTCGCGGTCTGGCCCGCGCTCGTGCTCAATGCCGCGGGGGCGGTCGCGCTCGTCGCGGGATGGCGGCTCGGCCCCGTGGCGCTGGGCCTCGCGGTCTATTGCATGGTGACGAGCATCTTCCATTTCGTGCCGGAGGATGGCTGGCAGATGTCGATCTTCGTCAAGAACTGGGCGATCGCCGGCGGGCTTCTCTTCGTCGCGGGCGACGCGTGGAGGCGCGGCTAGTCGAAGAAGCGCGGATGCGCCGCGCGGATCTCGGGCAGGACGCGGGCGATGCGCATGATGTGGCGGGTCACCGCCTGCACGGCCGCGTCGGCGTCGCGCGCGGCCAGCGCCTCGACGATCTCGAGATGCTCGTCGAAGGCGATGCGGGTGGTCTGCAGCAGCGAAAGGATCCGCACGCGGTCCATGTGGCCCTTCTGCTCGTCGATGAGCGGCCAGACATAGGCGTGGCCGCCGATGCGGCAGATCTCGCCGTGAAACGCGTCGTCGAGGCGGTGGAACCGGTCTCGGTCGTCGGCCTCGACCGCGCGGCCCTGACGCGCGAGGATCTCGCGCAGGGCCGCGATGTCGCGATCGGTGAGGGCGGCCGCCGCCGCGCGGATGCACGCGCTTTCGAGCGCGGAGCGGATGAAGCTCGCCCGGCGCACATCCTCGTCCGAGATCGCGGTGATGAGGGTCGCGCGCTGCGGCCTGATCGACAGATAACCCAGCATGGACAGGCGGAAGAACGCGTCGCGCACGGGCTGGCGAGACACGTTCAGCCGGCGCGCGATCTCGGCCTCGCTCACCTTCGTGCCGGGGGGCAGGCGGATCGTGACGATCGCGCGGTAGAGCGTCTGGAAGACCCGCTCGGTCGCCGTGATCGCGGGTTCGTCATCGAACGGGGCGAGGGTCAGGTCGTCCATTTCTGTCCTCGGCACGGTCGCGGTTCCGCGCCAGAGTGCCGCGAAACCGGCTTTGACACAACTGGCAGACTGGCATATCAGTTCTGTCGACCCGAGGAACTGGAATCCATGCCGCTGACACATCCCGACCGTCTCTTTCCCTCCGACCCCGGCGAGCGCGACCTCGCACGCAGGCTCTACGAGGGGGTGGCGGATCTGCCGATCATCAGCCCGCACGGCCATTGCGATCCGCGCTGGTTCGCCGAGAACAAGCGGTTTCCCAATCCGGCCGAGCTTTTCGTCGTGCCCGACCATTATGTCTTCCGGATGCTGGTGAGCCAGGGCGTGACGCTGACCGAGCTGGGCGTTCCGCGCGCCGATGGCAGCCGGAGCGAGATCGATCCGCGCAAGGTCTGGCGCATCTTCGCCGAGAACTTCCACCTCTTCCGCGGGACGCCGTCGGAGATGTGGCTGAACCATTCGTTCGAGCATGTCTTCGGCATCGACATGCCGCTCAACCGCGATACGGCGGACGAGTATTACGACCATATCGACGCGAAGCTGGCCGAGGATTCGTTCCTGCCGCGCGCGCTGTTCGAGCGGTTCAACATCGAGGCGCTGGCCACGACCGAGGGCGCGCTCGACGATCTGAAATGGCACAAGATGATCCGCCAGAGCGGCTGGAAGGGCCAGGTCATCACGACCTATCGCCCCGACGCCGTGGTCGATCCCGATTACGAGGGCTTCGCCGAGAATGTCGAGAAGCTGGGCGAGCTCACCCGCATCCCGACGACGAGCTGGGGCGGCTATCTCGAGGCGCATCGCGCGCGTCGCGCCTTCTTCAAGGAGCATGGCGCGACGGCCAGCGATCACGGCCACCCGACCGCCCGGACGGAGGATCTCGACCGCGAGACGGCGAAGGCGCTGTTCCTGAAGGCGCTCGACGGCAAGTGCAGCCCGGAGGAGGCCGATGCCTTCCGCGGCCACATGCTGACCGAGATGGCGCGGATGAGCCTCGAGGACGGGTTGACGCTGCAGATCCATGCCGGATCGCATCGCAACCATTCGGCGACGGTCTTCGAGGCGCATGGCCGCGACAAGGGCTTCGACATCCCGTCGCGCACCGACTGGGTGAACGGGCTGAAGCCGCTTCTCGGGGCCGTCGGGACCGAGCGGGACCTGACGATCATTCCCTTCACCCTCGACGAGACGACATACGGTCGCGAGCTCGCGCCGCTGGCCGGGGCCTATCCGGCGCTGCGCCTGGGGCCGCCATGGTGGTTCTTCGACAGCCCCGAGGGCATCCGCCGGTTCCGCGAGGCCACGACCGAGACGGCGGGCTTCTACAACACCGCCGGGTTCAACGACGACACCCGTGCCTTCTGCTCGATCCCGGCGCGGCACGACGTCTCGCGGCGCTGCGACTGCGCCTATCTCGCGGGGCTCGTGGCGACCGGACGGCTGGCGGAGGACGCGGCCCACGAAGTCGCCCACGACCTGACATACCGCCTCGCAAAAGAGGCTTACCGGCTCTGACGAGCCATCCTGGGGAGGAGAAGACGATGAAACTGAAAACCACACTGACCGCGGGCCTTCTGGCCTCGGCGGCCTTCGCGGGCTCCGCGATGGCGTGCGAGGTCACGCTGCGCTCGTCCGACACGCATCCCGACGGCTATCCGACCGTCATCGCCGTCGAGGAGATGGGCCGGATGCTGGAGGAGCGCAGCGACGGGCGCATCTGCGTCGAGGTGTTCCACTCCGCCCAGCTGGGCGAGGAGAAGGACACGATCGAGCAGACACAGTTCGGCGTGATCGACCTCAACCGCGTGTCGATGGGCCCCTTCAACAACATCGTGGAGGAGACGCAGGTCGTCTCGCTGCCCTACATCTTCCGCTCGGTCGAGCACATGCACAAGGTGATGGACGGCCCGATCGGCGACGAGATTCTCGCCGCGTTCGAGCCGCACGACCTCGTGGGGCTCGCCTATTACGACGGCGGCTCGCGCAGTTTCTACAACAGCGAAAAGCCCATCCGCTCGATCGACGACCTCGCGGGCATGAAGTTCCGCGTCATGCAGTCGGACATCTTCGTCGACATGGTGGGGGCGCTTGGCGCGAACGCGACGCCGATGCCCTACGGCGAGGTCTATTCCGGCATCCAGACGGGCGTCATCGACGGAGCCGAGAACAACTGGCCGTCCTTCGAATCGTCGGGCCATTACGAGGTCGCGCCGTATTTCACGCTCGACCAGCACCTGATCGTGCCCGAAATCCTCGTCATGTCGAAGACGAGCTTCGACGCGCTGAGCCCCGAGGATCAGGAGCTCGTCCGCCAGGCCGCGAAGGACAGCGTGCCGATCATGCGCGAAGCCTGGGCCGAGCGCGAGGCGACCTCCGAACAGCAGGTCCGCGATGCGGGTGTCGAGGTCATCACCGAGATCGACAAGCAGCCCTTCATCGACGCGATGGGCCCGGTCTACGAGAAATACGTGACCTCGGACACGCTGAAATCCCTCGTCGAGCGGATCCAGGCGACCGAGTGACGCCATAGACCGCCGGAGGCGGCCCGACCGCCTCCGGATCCTTTCCGGCAGGACAGATCTTGGAAAAGTTCGCAAATTTCACGGGGCTCGTGTCGCGGATCGCGCTCTGGGGGGCAGGGATCGGCCTCGTTCTCATGACCGCGATGATCGCGGCGCAGGTCTTCTGGCGCTACGTCCTCAACAACAGCCTCGTCTGGTCCGAGCCCGCATCGGTCATGACGATGGGCTGGTTCATTTTCCTCGGGGCCGCCGTCGGCATCAGGGAGGGCTATCACCTGTCGTTCGAGGTGGTGCTCTACCTTCTGTCGGACGGGGTGAAGGACGTGCTCTTTCATATTTCCGACGCGGTGGTGCTGGCCTTCGGGGTCGGCATGATCTGGTTCGGCTGGCAGCTTGCCGCGCGCACCGCCGGAAATTCCATCCCGAGCCTCGGGATCTCGGGCGCGTTCGACTTCGCGCCCATCGTCATCGGCGGCGTGCTCGTCGTGCTCTTCTCGGTCGAACGCATCGCGCGCAGGCTCGCCGGATTGCCCACCGCCCGGTTCGGCGACGTGGTCGACGAGGTCACGGAGGAATAATGGAACTCTGGATCCTCTTCGGGACGTTCACGACGCTCCTGCTCATCGGGACGCCGGTGGCGTTCTGCCTCGGCGCGAGCAGCTTCGCGACGATCCTCTATCTCGGACTGCCGCCCGTCGTGGTGTTCCAGCGCCTCAATTCCGGCGTCTCGGTCTATGCGCTGATGGCGATCCCGTTCTTCATCTATGCGGGCGAGCTGATGGTCCGCGGCGATATCGCGCGCAGGCTCGTGGCGCTTGCCGGGGGTCTCGTGGGGCATCTGCGGGGCGGGCTCGGGCAGGTCAACATCCTGGCATCGGTCCTTTTCGGCGGGATCTCGGGCTCGGCCGCGGCCGATGCCGCGGCGATCGGCGGGCTCATGGTTCCGCAGATGGAAAAGCGTGGCTACGACACGGATTACGCGGTGAACGTGACAGTCACCTCGTCGATCATCGCGCTGATGCTGCCGCCGTCGCATAACCTCATCATCTATTCCATCGCGAGCGGGGGGCGGCTCTCGATCGCGGATCTCTTCACCGCCGGGATCGTGCCGGGGCTGCTGCTCGCGCTCGCGCTGATTGTCGCGGCATGGTTCGTCGCGCGCCGCCGCGGCTATCCGACGGATCCGTTCCCGGGCGGGCGCGTGCTGGGCGCGCTGCTCGTCTCGGCCATTCCGGGGCTGATCCTGGTCGGGATCATGTTCGGCGGGGTGCGCTCGGGCATCTTCACTGCATCGGAATCGTCTTGCATCGCAGTAGTCTACGCGATGTTCGTGACGTTCCTCGTCTATCGTTCGCTGCCGTGGAAGGCATTCGTCGAGGCGACGCTCGGCGCGGTCAGGACGACGGCGATGGTGCTGCTCGTCATCGGCATGGCGGCGAGCTTCGGATGGCTTCTGGCCTTCCTGCGCGTGCCCGCGGGCATCGTCACCTTCATGGAGGGGGTCAGCGACAATCCGATCCTGATCCTCCTGCTCATCAACGTGAGCCTGCTGATCCTCGGCACGTTCATGGACATGAGCCCGCTCATCATCATCACGACGCCGATCTTCCTGCCCGTGGCGACCGCGTTCGGCGTCGATCCGGTGCAGTTCGGCATCATCCTGGTGCTGAATCTCGGCATCGGGCTCTGCACGCCTCCGGTGGGGGCCGTGCTCTTCGTCGGCTGCGCGGTGGGGCGCATACCGATCGGTCAGGTCCTCAAGACGATCTGGCCATTCTACGGGGCGTCGATCGCGGTGCTCCTTCTCGTGACCTACATCCCGGCATTGTCGCTCTGGCTGCCGGCCCTTTTCAGAGGATGATCCAGATGACCGATACCTATCCCGAAGTGCAGGCCGATCCCGGCGTCACCCGCCGCGTCCTGAGCCAGAACCCCGAGATCATGGTCGTGGGCGTGACCTTCGAGGCCGGTGCCGAGGGCAAGCCGCACGACCATCCGCATACGCAGGCCGTCTATGTCGAAGGGGGCCGGTTCCGCTTCACCCTCGGCGACGACACGATCGAGATCGGCGAGGGCGAGAGCCTGGTCGTGCCGTCGGGCACGCGCCACGGCGTCGTCTGTCTCGAGGCCGGACGGCTCATCGACACGTTCACGCCGCGCCGCGACGACTTTCTCTAAGGCCGCGCGATGACAGCCACGACCACCCGCCACGCGATCGATCCCGCAACCGCCAAGGACCTCGACACCGAAGGGCTGCGGGCGCATTTTCACGTCGGCGGTCTCTTCCGGCCGGGCGAGGCGACGTTCGTCTATTCGCATTACGATCGCCTGCTGATCGGGTCGGTCGTGCCGGATGGCGGCACGCTGACCCTCGACCGCGTGGCCGAGACCGGGACCGAGAGCTTCCTCGACCGGCGCGAGGCCGGCATCCTCAATATCGGCGAGGCCGGTCAGGTCCGCGTCGCGGGCGAGACGCACGAGATCGCCACGGGCGAGATCCTCTATGTCGGGCGCGGCGCGGGCCCGGTCGAGTTCTCGGGCGCGGGGCGGTTCTATGTCCTGTCGGCCCCGGCGCATGCAACGCATCCGACGCGGCTCGTCCGGCTGGCGGATGCGCGCCGGGTCGAGCTCGGCTCGTCCCAAGAGGCGAACGAGAGGGTGATCCTGCAATTCCTGCATCCCGACGTGGTTGACACCTGTCAACTTGTCATGGGGTACACGCAGCTCGCCCCGGGGAGTGTGTGGAACACGATGCCCGCCCATACGCATGATCGCCGGATGGAGGCCTATCTCTATTTCGACATGTCGCCCGAGGCGCGCGTCATGCATTTCATGGGGGCACCCGATCAGACGCGGCATATCGTGATGGGCAACGAGGAGGCGGTGATCTCTCCGCCATGGTCGATCCATTCGGGCTGCGGCACGGGGGCCTACACGTTCTGCTGGGCCATGGCGGGCGACAACGTGGATTTCACCGATATGGACATGGTCGCGATGGAGGATCTGCGATGAACGCGCGGTTCACCCTCGACGGGCGTCGCGCCTTCGTCACGGGGGCCAATACCGGGATCGGTCAGGCCATCGCGGTGGATCTGGCCCGTTCGGGCGCGCATGTGGTCTGCGCCGGACGGTCGTCCTGCGACGAGACGGTCGCGACGATCACGGGCGAGGGGGGGTCGGCCGAGGCGTTCGAGATGGACCTCGCCGATCCGGCCGAAGGGGCCGCGCGGCTGGAGCAGGCGGGCGATCTGGATATCCTGGTCAACAATGCGGGGATCATCCGCCGCGAGGACAGTGTCGATTTCACCGAGGCCGACTGGGACGCGGTGATCGATGTGAACCTCAAGGCCGTCTTCCTGCTTTGCCAGCGTTTCGCGAAGGGGCGCATCGCGTCCGGCGGGGGCGGTCGGATCGTCAACATCGCCTCGCTCCTGTCGTTCCAGGGGGGCATCCGTGTGCCGTCCTACACCGCGTCGAAGCATGGCGTGGTGGGGCTGACCAAGGTGCTCGCCAACGAATGGGCCGGACAGGGGATCAACGTGAACGCGGTGGCACCCGGCTATGTCGCGACCAACAATACCGAGGCGCTGCGCGACGATCCCGACCGCTCGAAGGAGATCCTGGGCCGGATCCCCGCGGGACGCTGGGGCCAGCCCGAGGATATCGCGGGCGCGGTCACGTTCCTCTGCATGCCCGCCGCGGATTACGTGACGGGCACGGTGCTGAGCGTCGATGGCGGCTGGCTCGCCCGTTAGGGGCGAGCAATCGTCAGGACCCGGTCGGCCGCGACGTCCTGCCAGGGCGTCGCCTCGCCATCGGGCCAGATCACGCGCAGATCCGCCCGATCACGGGAGCCGAGACCGAAATGGGCGGGCAGGGCACTGCCGCCCGCATGGCCGCCGCCCACGACGATTTCGCGGGTCTGGAGACCATCGGGGGTTCTGACCTCGACATGGGCGCCGATGGCGCGTGAATTGCCGCCGGGCTGACGCAGCGAGACACCGATCCAGTGGCCCGTCGCCTCGGTCGCATTCCGCCAGATCTCGAGCGGGGCGCGGCGGTTCACCACGACGATGTCGAGCAGCCCGTCGCCGTTCAGATCCGCGAGCCCGCCGCCGCGAGAACGGTCGGTCGTGGCGATCCCCGCGCTGCCGCCGCGTTCCACGAAGGTGCCGTCGCGCTGCTGCATCAGGAGGTTGTTCGGATCGGCCATGGCGAGGCCCGGCATCTGGTCGACGTTGCCCTTCGCGATAAAGAGGTCGAGCCGTCCGTCATTGTCGATATCGCCGAATTCCGCGTGCCAGCCGGTCGAGGGGCGTCCGTCGTCGCCCTGATAGGGGCGCTGGGCATAGGTTCCGATCTCGTAGGGGAGCGCGGACCAGGCACCTCCGTCGCTGCGCATCATCACCTGGTCGCCCATGGAGGTCAGCATGACCTCGGGGCGGCCGTCTCCGGTGATGTCGCCGCTCGCGATGCCCATGCCCCAGAGGCTCAGACGCTCCCAGCCATCCTCGGGGCCGAGCTCTTCCAGCGGGTCGAGCCGCCACATCTGCTCGTAGCCGCCGCGCAGATAATAGTGCCGATCGTTCGAGAGGCGCAGCATCGGCGTGCCGTCGCGATTCCAGTCGGAGAAGAGGATGGAGAGCGGGCAGAACCCGGGATCGAGCGGCGTGGCGGCATAGCCCTCGCCGTCGGGACGCAGGAGCCAGTTGGTGTCGCAGGCCCCGAACGGGCCGTCGGGGTCGTCCATGTCCACGTAATTGCCGAAGGCGAGGGTGGGGCGATCCTGTCCCGGCTCCCATGTCGCAGAGAAGGCCGTGGTCCAGGCGTCGCTCCCGGTGCCGTCGGGGGCATCCTCTGCCGAGAAGCGGCATGCGCCCGCGCCGCGGAGCACGACATTCGATCCGACGCGCAGGACCATCAGGTCGAGCGGCCCGTCGCCATCGAGATCGACCGGATAGGCCCCCGTGACGCCGGTCAGGTCCGGCACCTCGCCCGGTTCGAACGCGATGTCGCCGCCGGGTTCGGAGACGTTGACGAAAAGCCGGGCCGGGCCTTCGCCGCCCGCGACGTAGAGGTCCGGCAGCGCGTCGTCGTTGCAGTCGAGGATCGCGACGCCACCGCCCACGAAATGCGCCCAGCCGCCCGAATAGACATGCTCCACGGGCAGCGCGCCCGCGCGATCGACGAAAACCGGACCATCGGCCGATGCGGGTGTCGCGGCGAGCGCGAGGAGAAGCGCGAGAGGTCTCATACCGTTTCCAGTCCGCCGGCACTGCCGAGCCGCAGGGAAGTGAGTTGCCCGAGCGCGAGCGCCGCCGCCCCGCGCGCCCAGATCAGGTCGCCCCAGGCGTGGATCTCGACCCTCGGGGGCGGGCGATCGACATGGATCGCCGCATGGATCATCTCGGCCAGCACCTCGTCGGCATAGAGGAAATCGTATTCCATCCGCTCTCCCGACAGGATGATGAGTTCCGGGTCGAAGAGGTTGACCACATTGGCGAGCCCGACGGCCAGGAACCGCCCCGCGCGGCGAAAGATCGACCTGGCGGCGGCGTTTCCGGCCTTCGCCTCCTCGTGGAGGCGGGCGAGGATCGTCGAGGCGTCGAGGCCGTCCGTCATCGACCAGTCGAGCGCGGTGGAGGCCTCGCGCACCAGCGCGTAATCGGCGACATAGGCCTCGAGGCAGCCGCGCTGGCCGCAGCGGCAGAGCGCGCCGTCGAGCTGCACCTTGATATGGCCGAGCTCGGTCCCGAGACCGCGTGCCCCGCGAAAGACCCGGTTGTCGAGCACGATGCCCATGCCGACGCCATGTTCGATCGTGACGACGGCGAAGGTCGAGACCTCGCGTCCGTCGCCGAACCAGAGCTCGGCCAGCGTCAGGAGATTGGCGTCGTTGTCGACCGTGACGGGCAGGCCGAGCTTGCGCTCGAGCACGTCGCGCAGCGGCACGTTGCGCCGGTCGATCAGGGTCGACCAGTGGACGTTGCCGGCCGCGCTGTCGACGAAACCAGGCATCCCGATCCCGAGCGCGTCGAGCTCGTGCCGCTCGCGGCCGGCCTGCGCGAGGGCCGCATCGACGAGGCGCGCGACGATCCGTGCGAGGGCCGCGGGCGGAACCGCGCGTCCGGTTCCGGGCTCGGAGATCTGCGCGACGGGGCCGCCCGCGAAATCGTGGAGGACCGCCGAATTGGCCGTCTCGCTGAGCTTGATGCCCGCGACGAGGCCCGCGCCCGGACGCACGGCCAGCGCGACGGGGGGGCGGCCACGGCCCGTTCCCTCGCTGTCGCGCGGGGGGGCATGGGTTTCCTCCAGATAGCCGGCGGAGAGAAGCTCCGTCGCGGCCGACGTTACCGATCCGGGCGAGACGCCGAGCGTCCGGGCGATCTCGGCCCGGCTGATCGTGCCCTCGGCACGCACCGATTCGAAGATCTGCTGGCGCAGCGGGGCCGTCGCATCGCCGGTTCCGGCCCTCGCCCGCAGCAGCGGACCGCATCCGACGCGACCTGCGACCGCTTGCGGCATGGCCAACGCAATTTTTTCACCACCCATAGAAAATTCCGCTCCCTCGACCGGATTATCCACGAATTGCGGCGGTGCAGCGGATCCGGTCGGGCCGAGATTAACGAATATCGCGATCTACGGAAGGAATTATTTTGACAGGCGAAGTAAGTGGCGGCATCTTGCGCTGGCATCATCGCCTGCCGGATCGTCGGCAGTGCAAGGATCCTTGGGAGGAATACATGCGTCTTTCACTTCTTGCGGCCGCCGCGCTGTCGACATCGCTCACTTCCGTGGCCTTCGCGCAGGACGGCATGACCGTCGGCGTGAGCTGGTCGAACTTCCAGGAGGAACGCTGGAAGACCGACGAGGCCGCGATCCGCTCCGCGCTCGAGGATGCCGGTGCCGAATACGTGTCGGCCGACGCTCAATCCTCCTCCGCCAAGCAGCTGTCGGACGTCGAGTCGCTGATCTCGCAGGGTGTCGACGCGCTCGTGATCCTCGCGCAGGACACGCAGGCCATCATCCCCGCGGTGCAGGCCGCCTACGATGCGGGCATCCCCGTCGTGGCCTATGACCGCCTGATCGAGGACGACCGCGCCTTCTACCTGACCTTCGACAATATCGAGGTCGGCCGGATGCAGGCGCGCGCCGTGCTCGAGCAGCAGCCCGAGGGCAACTACGTGATGATCAAGGGCTCGCCCACCGATCCCAACGCGGATTTCCTGCGCGAAGGGCAGCAGGAGGTCCTGCAATCGGCGATCGACGCGGGCGACATCACCATCGTCGGCGAGGCCTATACCGATCAGTGGCTTCCGGCCAACGCGCAGCGCAACATGGAGCAGATCCTGACCCAGACCGGCAACGAGGTCGATGCGGTCGTGGCCTCGAACGACGGCACCGCGGGCGGCGCGGTCGCGGCCCTCACGGCGCAGGGCATGGAGGGGATCCCCGTCTCGGGGCAGGATGCCGATTTCGCGGCGCTGAACCGCATCGCCCAGGGCACGCAGACGGTCAGCGTCTGGAAGGACAGCCGCGACCTCGGCAAGCGGGCGGGGGAGATCGCGCTCGAACTCGCGTCGGGCACCGAGATGTCCGAGCTCGAGGGTGCCGAGGAATGGACCTCGCCCGCTGGCACGACGCTCTGGGCCGAATTCCTCGAGCCGGTTCCGGTCACTCAGGACAATCTCGAGGTCATCGTCGATGCGGGCTGGATCAGCCAGGAAGAGCTCTGCCAGGGCGTGAGCGGCGGTCCGGCCCCCTGCAACTGATCGTCGACGCGACCTGCTCGACACGGCCGCCCGGCATCGACCGGGCGGCTCTCCGTCCATATTCCATCTTCGTCGAGGAGCCTCATCCGCATGAGTGACGCGACAACGGATCGCGGCGACACGCCCGGTCACACCGGCCCCCGCCGCAGTTTCTTCAGTCAGCTCGAACTCGACCTCAGGCTTCTGGGCATGGTCGGTGCGTTCATCCTGATCTGTCTGCTCTTCAACGTGATGACGGGCGGCCAGTTCATCACGCCGCGCAACATCTTCAACCTGACGATCCAGACCGTGTCGGTCGCGATCATGGCGACGGGCATGGTGTTCATCATCGTGACCCGTCACATCGACCTTGCCGTGGGCGCGCTGCTCGCGACCTGTTCGGCCGTCATGGCGATGACCCAGACATCCTGGGCCGTGGATCTGCTGGGCCTGCCGCTCGGCCATCCGATGCTCGCCGTGATCGCCATCGTCGCGGGCCTTGTGGTCGGTGCGGCCATCGGCGGGTTCCAGGGCTTCATCGTGGGCTATCTGGGCGTTCCGTCCTTCATCGTGACGCTGGGCGGTCTGCTGGTCTGGCGCAACGTGGCCTGGTACCTGACGAACGGGCAGACGATCGGTCCGCTCAACGAGACGTTCCAGCTTTTCGGCGGGATCAACGGGACGCTGGGCTCGACCATGTCATGGGTCGTCGGGCTGATCGCCGCCGCGGCCGCGATCCTGGCCGTCGTGTCGGCGCGCCGCGCCAAGCTGCGCCACGATTTTCCCGTCAAGCCGATCTGGGCCGAAATCCTGACCGGAGCGATCTTCGTGGTGGCGATCCTCGGGTTCATCGCGATCCTCAACGCCTACGAGATTCCCGTCCGCGTGCTCGAGCGCAATTTCGCCGCGCAGGGGATCGAGATGCCGGAAGGCTACTCCGCCGCCTACGGCCTGCCGATCTCGGTGCTGCTGCTCATCGGCGTGGCCATCGCCATGACGGTCATCGCCCGCAAGACGCGCTTCGGGCGCTACATCTTCGCGACCGGCGGCAACCCCGACGCGGCAGAGCTGTCGGGGATCAACACGCGCAAGCTGACGGTCAAGGTCTTTGCGCTGATGGGGATGCTCGTCGCCATCGCCGCGATGGTCGCCTCGGCGCGCCTGACGTTCCATTCGAACGATATCGGCACGCTGGACGAACTTCGCGTCATCGCCGCGGCGGTGATCGGGGGAACCGCCCTGGCCGGCGGGGTCGGCACGATCTACGGCGCGATCCTCGGTGCGCTCATCATGCAGTCGCTGCAATCGGGCATGGCCATGGTCGGTGTCGATGCGCCCCTGCAGAACATCGTCGTGGGAACGGTCCTCGTGCTCGCCGTGCTCATCGACATCATCTATCGCCGCCGCGTGGAGGGCTGAGACCATGACCGAGACAACGAAGTCGTCCAGCGTCGACCGGTCGGGCACGCCGCTGGTCTCGATGCGGGAGATCTCGATCGCGTTCGGGGGCGTGCAGGCGGTCGACCGGGTGTCGATCGACCTCTTTCCCGGCGAGGTCGTGGGCCTTTTGGGCCATAACGGGGCGGGGAAATCGACGCTGATCAAGATCCTCGCCGGGGCCTACCGCGCCGATTCCGG
This sequence comes from Palleronia sp. LCG004, assembly GCF_032931615.1. Lineage (NCBI taxonomy): Bacteria > Pseudomonadati > Pseudomonadota > Alphaproteobacteria > Rhodobacterales > Roseobacteraceae > Palleronia > Palleronia sp. LCG004. The sequence continues at coordinate 1,469,677 of NZ_CP136759.1, read as the reverse complement.
CGAGATCCTCATCAATGGCGAGCGTGCGGAGATCCGCAGCCCGGCGGATGCGCGCAACTACAATATCGAGACGATCTACCAGACGCTCGCGCTCGCCGACAATCTCGACGCGTCTGCGAACCTGTTCCTCGGAAGGGAGCTCACCACGCCTCTGGGCCTTGTCGACGACAGTGCGATGGAGGCCGAGACGCGCAAGATCATGAAGCGCCTCAACCCCAACTTCAAGAAGTTCAGCGTGCCGGTCTCGGCGCTTTCGGGCGGCCAGAGACAATCGGTCGCCATCGCGCGGGCGGTCTATTTCAACGCCCGCATCGTCATCATGGACGAGCCGACGGCGGCGCTGGGCGTCCACGAGACCGAGATGGTCGCCGATCTCATCAAGGAGCTGAAGGCGCAGGGGCTCGGAATCTTTCTCATCAGCCACGACACGCGCGAAATGATGGCGCTTTGCGATCGGGTATCGGTGATGAAGAACGGCGCGCTGGTCGGCACCGAACATGTCGAGGACGTGACCGAGGACGACATCCTGTCGATGATCATCCTGGGCAAAAACCCGAAGCGCGAGGCGGCCTGATCGCGGCGCCTGCGGGCCCGCCATTCGTGACGTCGCGCAGGATCGGGGGCGCACGGATCGCCGCCTGGAAGGGGGGCGATCCCGCAGCGAAAGGCCGGTCGGGGGCGGCATTGGTCGTCGGTTCCGCCGCCACGATCCTGCCGTCCTTGCCCTGATGCATGCTGAAAATCTGGAGAAGGGGGCCGTGCCCCCTATCTCTTCCGGGGCAGTGTCCACTTCCCCCGAGGCGGCACCGCGCACGGGGAGCCGTCAATGAGCACGAATGCGCCGCAACAGAAGATGGGCCGGGATGCCGTCCTGACCCACGGAATCCTGATCGACCATCCGGAGGACCTCCTCGAGGGGACGGGCTTCAGCGTCATTCGCGCGGTCTTTCACGAGACGTTCCTGCGGCTCTGGAGCGACGATGCCTTCGGACTGGCGGGCAACGTCGCCTTTCGCACGATCCTTGCCGCATTCCCGTTCCTCATCTTCACCAGTTCGCTCACCGCGTTCATCGGCGACCGGTCGATGGCCGATCAGCTTATCGAGTTCCTGATCGCGATCCTGCCGCAGGCACTGGTCGAACCGATCGTGTCAGAGGTGAAACAGGTCATGACCGTCCAGCGCGGCGGCGTGCTCAGCGTCGGTATCCTGCTCACCATCTTCTTCGCGGTCGGGGGCGTGGATGGCGTCCGCGTGGGGCTGAACCGGGCCTACGGCATCCGGGAGACCCGCTCGACGCTGCTGCTCTATTCGGTGCAGATCGCGGTCGTCGTAGTGGGCAGCCTGGCCTTCGCGATGGTGGGATACCTGCTCGTGATCGCGCCGCAGATCGGGTCGCTGCTGCACCAGCTGATGCCGGAATTCGATCCGGCCTCGGTCACCGTGGGGCTGGTGCGCTATCCGGCGGCGGCGATCATCCTCATCGCGGCGCTTTTCGTGGCGCATCTTTTTCTGCCGGCGCGGCGTATCCGGTTCAGGAACATCTGGCCGGGCGTGCTCTTCACGCTGACGATCTGGATCCTGTTCACGGCGGCGTTCTCGTTCTACCTGCGGAGTTTTGCCAGCTATTCGAGCTATTACGCGGGCCTCGCGGGGATCGTCGCGGCGCTCTACTTCATCTATCTCGCGGCGCTCGTCCTCATCGCCGGGGGAGAGTTCAACCGCGCGCTCAGGATCCGCAGGCTGGTGCAGCTGATGAACCGCGAGGAAATGAGCAAGGAGTGAGCCCCGCCCGGAGGATCCGGACGGGGCGGAGGGTCACGCCGGGCCCGCGCCCTGCGTGGCGGTGTAGACCGCATAGAGCGACTGGCTCGCCGTCATGAAGAGGCGGTTGCGCTTGGGGCCGCCGAAGCAGAGGTTGCCGCAAACCTCGGGCAGGCGGATCCGGCCGAGCAGGGTGCCTTCGGGCGACCAGACCGTCACGCCGTTATAGCCCACGTTGCGGCCTGCATTCGACGACGCCCAGACGTTGCCGTAGACGTCGATCGCCAGCCCGTCGGGTCCGCATTTCACGCCGTCGACCATGCATTCGCTGAAGATGCGCCCGTTGATGGCCTCGCCGTTCTCGATGTCGAAGACGAAGATGTTGCCCTCGCCGCCTTCGCCGCCATCGCCCGGGCCGGGGCCCGTCGAGGCGATATAGAGCTTGTCCTCGTCCGGCGAGAGGGCGAGGCCGTTGGGGTCGGGGACCTGATCCTCGCCCACCACGCGCGCGACGGTCCCGTCGGGCGCGATGCGGTAGGTCGCGGTCGGCATCTCGCGCTGCATCGTGCCGATGCCGGGCGGCTGGCCCAGCGTCGGATCGATCAGCCCATCGGGATTGGAGGGGCCACCGGCGACGTCCGGCGCGCCCTCGTAGAGCTGGCCGCCATAGGGCGGGTCGGTGAACCAGTAGCTGCCGTCGGTATGGGCGACGACGTCGTTGGGGCTGTTGAAGGGGTTCCCCTCGAAGCTGTCGGCGAGGATCGTGACCGAGCCGTCGAGCTCGTAGCGGACGACGCGGCGGGTCAGATGTTCGCAGCTGAGCTGGCGTCCCTCATGGTCGAAGGAATTGCCGTTGGAGTTCTGCGACGGCATCCGGAACGTGCTGACATGGTCGTCCTCGGACAGGTAGCGCATCTGCCGGTTGTTGGGGATGTCGCTGAAGACGAGATACTTGCCGACCCCGCTCCAGGCCGGTCCCTCGGCCCAGAGCGCCCCGGTCCAGAGCCGTTCGATCGGCGCGTTGGGCTGGGCCAGGCCCTGGAAGGCGGGATCGACAGTGATGACGTCGGGGTCCCAGAAATAGACGCTCGGAGGCGCGTCCGGCGCGAAGCTTCGCGGCGGGTCGGTGATGGTCGTCAGCGGCGTGCCGAGTTCGGCATTCTCCTGTGCGAGGCTTCGGCCGGCAAGCGCGATGCCTGCGCCGCCTGCGCCGATCGCACCGAGTGCCTGGCGACGGCTCAGCGTGCGGTGGAATTTTGTCATCTGGTCATCCTCCCTGGACGGAATCGAGCTTGGCACGTGACGCAAGGTCACGCCAGTTCTTTCACGTCGGGCATCCAACGGACCGCGATGTCGAAATTCGCCCTTCACACTCGGTCGCATTCGGTCATAGCTTGTGCCCGAACGAACGGGCCGGGAGGGTCCGTCGCGACAGACACGACGTCCGGGTACGGGACCGGACGGTTGCCAGAGACAGGGAAACGCCCATGCATATCGCCCCACGCCGCGTCACCTTCAGCACGGCCGGCGCTCTGCTGGCCGCGATCCTCTGCGGTCCCGCGCTCGCGCAGGGCGAGGACGGCACGGTGACCTTCGTGCAGTCGGTCGAGCCCGCGGGCCTCGATCCGACGGTGGGCGCGCCCGTCGCGGCGGGAGAGGTCACCTGGCAGAACGTGTTCGAGGGGCTCGTCGCGATCGACCGCGACGGCGAGATCGTGCCGCAGCTCGCCACCGAGTGGGAAATCTCGGATGACGGGCTGACCTACACGTTCACGCTGCGCGACGACGTGACATTCCAGAACGGCGAGGCCTTCGACGCCGAGACGGCGAAATTCACGCTCGACCGCATCCTGGCCGAGGATTCGGTGAGCGGGCAGAAGGCGCTCTACGACGAGATCGAGAGCGTGGAGGCACCGGATGCCACGACGCTGGTGCTGACCCTCTCCGCGCCGTCCTCGGACCTGCTCTACTGGCTGGGCTTTCCGGCCGCCGTGATGGTCGAGCCGGTCTCGACGCCCACCAACCAGACCGAGCCCGTCGGCACCGGTCCGTTCCGCGTCACGGATTGGCGGCAGGGCGACCGCGTGATCATGGAGCGCTGGGACGAGTATTGGGGCGAGGCCCCCGCGCTGGAGCGGATTGTCGCGCGCTTCATCTCGGATCCGCAGGCGCAGGCGGCCGCGATCCGGTCGGGTCAGGTCGACGTCATCTCGCTTTTCGGGGCACCCGAGCTGTTCGGTCAGTTCGCGGAGGACGACGCGTTCGAGACCCATGTGGGGGCCGGCGAGATGGAAGTCGTCGCCGGAATGAACAGCGAGCGAGAGCCTTTCGACGACGCGCGCGTGCGTCGCGCGCTCATGCAGGCGATCGACCGCAACGCCGTGGTCGAGGCGGTGAAGTCCGGCTACGGCACGCCCATCGGGTCGCATTTCTCGCCAGCGAGCCCGGCCTATGTCGATCTCACCGATGTCGCACCCTACGACCCCGAGGCGGCGAAGGCGCTGCTCGAGGAGGCGGGGCTCGGCGGTGGGTTCGAGTTCACCTTCAAGGTACCGAACCGCCCCTACGCGCAGCGTTCGGCCGAGATCATGCAGGCCTATTTCGCGCAGATCGGCGTGACCGCGAACATCGTCAATTCGGACTTTCCGGCCGCCTGGATCCAGGACGTGTTCCAGGACACCAATTACGACATGACGATCATCGGTCATGCCGAGCCGCTCGACATCGATATCTACAATCGCGATCCCTATTACTTCAACTACCACAGCGATGCGTTCGCCACCGCGATGGACGAGATCGCGAATGCCGGATCCGTCGAGGACCGCGAGGCCGCCTATGGCGAGGCGCAGCGCATCCTGGCCGAGGATCTGCCCGCGCTCTTCATCTATTCCGAGCCGAAGCTCGGCATCTGGAAGGCGGGTCTCGAAGGGGTGTGGGAAAACGCGCCGGTGCCGTCGAACGACATGACGGACGTACGTTGGTCCGAGTGATCCGACCCGACCGATCCCGAAGAAGACAGCCCCGCTCATGACCCGAACCGCGCGTATCGCGACGCGGATGGCCAGCATTCTGGCCATCCTGCTCGGCACGTCCCTCGTCGTGTTCCTCCTCATCGAGGCGGCACCCGGCGATCCCGCCGAGATCATTCTCGGCATGAGCGCGGAGCCCGCGACGGTCGCGGCCCTGCGCGCCGAGCTCGGGCTCGACCAGCCGCTGATGCTGAGGTATCTCGACTGGCTGGTCGGGCTCGCCACCGGCGATCTGGGGACGTCCTATACCTATGGCATTCCGGTGGGCGATCTCATCGCGCAGCGGTTGGCGGTGACGCTGCCGCTCACGGTTCTGGCGACGGTCATGTCGGTGGCGATCGCGCTGCCGCTGGGCGTCTTCGCGGCGGAGCGTCCCGGCGGGGCGGTGGACTGGGCCGCGCAGCTTTTCGCGCAGGTGGGGATCGCGGTGCCGAACTTCTGGATCGGCCTGCTGCTGATCCTGGGCGTGGCGCTCGGGCTCGGATGGTTGCCCACGGGGGGCTTCGCGGGATGGGATGCGGGGATCGGTGCCGCGATCTCGGCGCTGATCCTGCCGGCGGTCGCGCTCGCCATTCCGCAGGCGGCCGTGCTGACCCGCGTGACACGCGCCGCCGTGGCCGAGATCACGGCCGAGGATTTCGTGCGCACGGCACGGGCCAAGGGGCTCGGGCGCAGGCGCGCGCTCTGGCGGCACACCGTTCCCAATGCGCTGCTGCCGGTCGTGACGATGCTGGGCCTTCAGATCCCGTTCCTGATTTCCGGCACGGTGCTGGTCGAGAACGTCTTCACCCTGCCGGGGATAGGCACGCTCGCCTACAACGCACTGGCGCAGCGCGACCTCATCGTGGTGCAGAACGTCGTGCTGCTGTTCGCGGCCATCGTGCTTGTCTCGAACGTGGTCGTCGATCTGCTCTATGCGGTTCTCGATCCGCGTCTGAGGGCCCGCACATGAGGGGGCCGCTTTCCCTCTGGCTCGGTGGCGCGATCACGACGCTTCTGGTGGGGACCGCGCTTCTGAGCCGGGTCTGGACACCGGCCGACCCGACCGGCATGGACATCGTCAATCGCCTGAAGGGGCCGAGCGCGGCGGCCCCGCTCGGGACCGACCAGATCGGGCGGGACGTGCTGTCGATCGTCATGGCGGGGGCCTGGACATCGCTCGGCACGGCGCTCGTCGCGGTGATCGTCGGGGGGGCTGTCGGCACCGCGATCGGCGTGGCCGCGGCCGCGCGCGGGGGGCGCTCGGAACGCGCGGCGATGGCCGTGATGGGCGTGCTCTTCGCCTTTCCGCCGATCCTGTCGGCGATCCTTCTGGGCGCGTTGCTGGGCCCTGGTGCGACGACCGCGATCGTGGCGATCGGCGTGTTCATGGTGCCGGTCTTCGCCAGGATCGCGCGGGGGGCGGCGATCCAGATCTGGGCGCGGGACTATATCGTGGCGGCGCGCATGGCCGGGAAGGGTGCGGCGCGCATCACGGTCGAGCATGTCCTGCCGAACATCTCGGCGCAGATCATCGTGCAGCTCGCCATCCAGACGGGCCTCGCCATCCTGGCCGAGGCGGGGTTGAGCTTTCTGGGCATGGGGGCCGCGCCGCCGAACCCGTCATGGGGCCGGATGCTGGGCGAGGCGCAGACCTATCTCGGCTCCGCTCCGCATCTGGTGCTGGCACCGGGGCTTGCCATCGCGGTGGCGGTGCTGGGGCTGAACCTGCTCGGCGACGGGCTGCGCGACGCGATGGACCCGCGACGGAGGCAGGCGGCATGATGCTCGAGATCCGGGACCTGCGGGTGAGCTTCGGCCAGAGGGAGGTCGTGAAGGGCATCGACCTCGACCTCGCCCGTGGCGAGACGCTGGGCATCGTAGGCGAAAGCGGGTCGGGCAAGTCGGTGCTGTCGCTCGCCACGATCGGTCTTTTGCCGCGGTCGGCGCGGGCCACGGGCTCCATCCGGCTCGACGGGGAAGAGCTCCTGACGATGCGCGAGGGGGAGCTCGACCGCATTCGCGGGCGCAAGATCGGCATGATCTTCCAGGAGCCGATGAGCGCGCTGAACCCCGCGATGCGCGTGGGTGCCCAGATCGCCGAAGGGCTGCGCCTGCGCCGGGGTCTGTCGTCGCGCGAGGCGCGGGCCGAGGCGCTGCGACTGCTCGACCGGGTGAAGATTCCCGATGCCCGGGCCCGCATCGACAGCTTTCCGCACGAGATGTCGGGTGGCCAGCGTCAGCGTGTGGGCATCGCCATCGCCCTCGCGCTCGAGCCCGAGCTTCTGATCGCGGACGAGCCTACCACCGCGCTCGACGTGACGGTGCAGGCCGATATCCTCGATATCCTCGACGATCTGGTGAGCGATCTGAACCTCGGGCTGATCTTCATCTCGCACGATCTGGGCGTGATCGCGCGGATCGCGGACCGCACGCTCGTCATGTATCGCGGCGAGGAGATGGAACGGGGCGAGACCGAGACGATCCTGCGCCGCCCCGGCCATCCCTATACCCGCAAGCTGCTCGACGCGATGCCGCGGCGCTCGCGCCTGTCTCTCGGGGGTGGCGATGTCTGATCTGCTGCGCGTCGAAGGTCTCAGCCGCATCTTCGAGATGGGCGACAGTCGCATCGCGGCGCTCGACGACGTGTCGCTGAGCCTCGGGCCGGGGCGCATTCTCGGGGTCGTGGGCGAAAGCGGATCGGGGAAGTCGACGCTCGCCCGGGCCGTCATGGCGTTCGAGCGGCCCGATGCGGGCCGGGTCGAGATCGCGGGGCGGTCGCTTTTCGATCTGAAGCCGTCCGAACTGAGGCGGGCGCGGCGGGATTTCCAGATGGTGTTCCAGGACCCCTACGGGTCGCTCGATCCGCGCCAGAAGGTCCACCGCATCGTGGCCGAGCCGCTGCATCTGGTCGAGGACGCGCCGAAGGGGCGGGAACGCCGCGATCTTGTGGCGAGAACGCTCGAGGATGTCGGGCTGACGGCGGCGGATGCCGAGCGGTATCCGCACGAATTCTCGGGCGGTCAGAGGCAGCGCATCGCCATCGCCCGCGCGCTCATCTCGCGGCCGAAACTGCTGGTCGCGGATGAGGCGACCTCGGCGCTCGACCTTACGGTGCAGAAGCAGATCCTCGACCTGATCCTCGAATTGCGGGCGGAGACCGGGATCGGCGTGCTCTTCATCACTCACAATATCGGCGTGGTCGACGAGATCTGCGACGAGGTCGTGGTGATGCGGCAGGGTCGGGTGGTCGAACGCGGAGCCACGCGCGACGTGCTCGACGCGCCCTCCGAAGACTACACGCGGAGCCTGATCGCCGCCGAGCCAACGCTCGAGGTGATCGGCCGCCGCCACGCCCGCCAAGGAAAGGACAGGACTTGACCGAGATGCTCGACCGGACCGCGCGCGAGACGCTCGCGGATTTCGCCGCGAAGACGATTTCGCCCGTCGACTACATGGACGCGCTGATCGCGCGCGTCGAGGCGAGCGAGCCCACGGTCGCCGCGCTGTGGTCCTTCGCGCCCGAGCGCGCGATGGACGAGGCCCGCGCCTCGGAAGCGCGGTGGGTGAAGGGCACCCCGCAAGGCCCGCTCGACGGGATGCCGGTGACGATCAAGGAGCTCATCGCCACGCGCGGGGAGGCCGTGCCGATGGGCACGGCGGCGACCGAGCTTGTCCCGGCAGAGGAAGATGCCCCGACGGCCGCACGCCTCCGCGAGGCCGGCGCGATCTGCTTTGCCAAGACGACGAGCCCGGATTACGGCATGCTGACCTCGGGGCTGTCGAGCTTTCACCGGCTCAGCCGCAACCCATGGGATCCGGCCAAGAATCCCGGTGGGTCGTCCGCCGGGGCGTCGGCGGCGGCGGCGGCGGGATACGGCCCGCTGCATATCGGGACGGATATCGGCGGGTCGATCCGGCTTCCCGCCGGGCTTACCGGGATCTGCGGGTTCAAGCCGTCGAACGGGCGGGTGCCGATCTCGCCCTATTATACGGGTCGCTGCGCCGGGCCGATGACGCCGACGGTGGACGATTCCGCGCTGCTCATGGCGACGATCGCGCGGCCGGACTGGCGTGACGCGATGGCGCTGCCCTACGAGGCGCTCGATTACGACGCGGAGGCCGACATGTCCGGGCTGCGGATCGGCCTCATGCTCGATGCGGGGGTGGGGCTCGACCCCGAGCCGCAGGTGGTGGCCGCGGTGAAACGCGCGGCGGAGGCCTTTGTCGCGGCGGGGGCCGAGATCGTGGAGATCCCGCCCGTGATGACGCGCGAGATGATCGACGGTCTCGACATCGCGTGGCGCGCGCGGTTCTGGTCGCAGATGGAAGGGTTCACGCCCGAGAAACGCGAGCTGATCCTGCCCTATATCCGCGAATGGGCCGAAGGGGCCGCGCGGGCGAGCGGCACGGATGTCGCGCGCGGCGCGGACCAGATCTTTGCTATGCGCGAGGCGACCATACGTGCGTTCCACGGCCTCGACGCGATCCTGTCGCCGGTCAATCCCGCCAACGACTATCCCGCGGACTGGGCCTCGCCCGTCAACGATCCGGCGCGTCCCTTCGAGCATATCGGCTTTACCGTGCCCTGGAACATGGGCGAGCAACCGGCGGTGTCGGTCAATTGCGGGTTCTCGGACAGCGGCATGCCGATCGGTCTGCAGATCGTGGGACCGCGGTTCCACGATGTCCGCGTGCTGGGTCTCGCACGGCTCTGGGAGGGGATGCGCGAGGACCCGATCGGCTGGCCGCGTATCGATGGCCGTCCGTCGGCGCAGACCTGAATGACCTGAGAGGAGGTTCGGATGAATTTCGAGATCGGAATGATCGGCGTTGGCCTGATGGGCCACGGGATCGCGCGCAACGTGATGCGGAAGGGCAGCTACCCGCTGGTCTTTCTCGACCATCCGGGAAACCAGCCCACGGATGAACTGACGGATCTCGGTGCGACGACCCGCGGGAGCCCGGCCGAGATCGCCCGGGCCGCGAATGTCGTCATTCTCTGCGTGACGGGATCGCCGCAGGTCGAGGCGATCGTCGAGGGCGAAGGCGGTCTGCTTTCGGGGTTGCGGCCCGGCACGATCGTGATCGATTGCTCGACCGCGCTGCCGGCCTCGACGCTCAGGATGGCGGCCGCGGTCGAGGCGGCCGGCGGGGCCTATCTCGACGCGCCGATGACACGGACGGCGCGTCACGCGCATGAGGGCAAGCTCAACCTGCTCGTCGGCAGCGCGGACGAGACGCTGGAAAAGGTGCGCCCGGTGCTCGACACCTTTGCCGAGAACGTGACGCATGTGGGTCCCGTCGGTCACGGGCACCGGATGAAGCTGCTGCACAACTTCGTCTCGATCGGTTCGGTGACGCTGCTGGCCGAGGCGGCGGCGCTGGCCGCCGATGCCGATGTCGACCCGGAGGTGCTGATCGACGTACTCGCCAAGGGGGGCGGGGCGGGGGCCGCACTCGACCGGCTGACGCCCTACCTCAAGGACGGAGATCGCGAGGGGCTGGCCTTCTCGATCTCGAACGGGGCAAAGGATATCGGCTATTACCGGCAGATGTCGGAGGAGGCCGGCGCGCGGCACGTCGTGGCCGACGGCGTCGCGGCGGCGATGGAGCGCGCGCTCGCGACCGGCGAGGGAGAGGCCTATATCCCGGAACTCGTGCGGATCTTTCGCAAGTAGCTGCGCGCGCAGCGGGCTTGTCAGTCAAAACGGCGTTCGGTAGCACTGTCGGCACGCTTCCAGGGAGGATATCATGGCGTTCAGTTTCCGTGCACCGGCGTTCGCCGGGGCCCTCATCGCGCTCGGCACACCGGGTTTCGCCCAGACCGACGTCAAGATCGGCTATGCCCTCGCACCCGACAGCCATTACGGCGTCGCGGCCGAGCGGTTTGAGGAGGTCGTGACCGAGAATGCCGACGGCCAGTTCACCTTCACGCATTTCCCGTCCTCGGGGCTCGGAGGTGAGCGCGAGGTGATCGAGGGGCTGCAGATCGGCACGGTCGAGATGACGATCGTGTCGTCCGGCACGCTCGCCAACTTCGTGCCCGAGACGGGCGTCTTCGACATTCCGTTCCTGTTCCGCGATCTCGATCACGCGCGCGCCGTGCTCGACGGCGAGATCGGGCAGGAGATCCTCGCCAGGTTCGACGATGTCGATCTGCACGGCCTTGCATGGGGCGAGCAGGGGTTCCGCCACATCACCAACAACCGCAATCCGATCGAGACGCCCGCCGATGTCGAGGGGCTGAAGATCCGCACGATGGAGAATCCGGTTCACCTCGCCGCCTTCGACGCGATGGGGGCCGCCCCCACGCCGATGGCCTGGCCCGAGGTGATCTCGTCCCTGCAGCAGGGCGTGATCGACGGACAGGAGAACCCGCTCTCGGTCATCGTGTCGGTGAGCCTCGACGAGGTGCAGGATTACCTGACGCTATCGGGCCATGTCTATTCGCCGGCGATCCTTCTTGTGTCCAAGCCGTTCTGGGACGGGCTCGACGACAGCCAGAAGCAGGTCTTCGAGACCGCGGCCGAAGAGGCGGTGATCGCGATGCGCGCCTATGTCGACGAGGTCGAGACGAGCGGCGTCGAGACGCTGCGGGAGCGCGGCATGCAGATCAACGAGCTTTCGGCCGAGGAGAAGGCGAACTTCCAGGAGGCGATCGCGGATGCCTATGACGGGTATTACGACACTTACGGGCAGGATTTCGTCGAGTCGATCGTGACCTACCAGTGATTCCGTCCCGCCGATGCCCGAGATCGGGTGCCGGCGCGACCCATCCGGAGGCCGCTCGATGAAACGGCTCGAAGAGATATTCGTGGCGGCCAATGGCTGGGCGCTGATCGCGATCCTGGCCGCGATGCCCCTCATCGTGGGCGCGAACATTTCGCTGCGGTACCTGACGGGCCACTCGCTGCCATGGGCGGACGAGGCGGCGCGCTATCTGATGATCTGGATGACGTTCGGCGGGGCGGGGCTCGCGCTGCGGGTGGGTGGCCATGTGGCGATAACGAACCTTCAGGACGCGCTTCCGGGACGCCTGCAGAAGATCCTGCGCGGGGTCATCTGCCTGGGGTTGCTGGTCTTCTTCGCGTTCATGGTGCAGGTGGGCGTGGAATACGCGCTGCGGATGCAGTCGCAGCTGACCCCCGCGCTGCGGATGCCGTTCCTCTATGTCTATGCCGCGATGCCGGTGGGGTTCGGGCTGCTGATCGTGCACCTCCTCTTCATCGCCCGGCCCTTCGTGATGGCGGGAGAGTACAAGCCCGGCGACGAGGATGCGGCGCTGCCGGACGCGCAGAATGGCTGAGATCCTCTTTGCTGCCCTCTTCGTGCTGCTCGCGCTCGGCATCCCGGTGGCCTTCGCGATGGCCATGGCCGTCTTCGCGGCGCTGAGCCTCGGGTCGAATTACCCCAACCTTGTCGTCGTGAAGGAAATGTTCGCGGGGCTCGACAGCTTTCCGCTGCTGGCCGTGCCGTTCTTCATTCTGGCCGCCGAGATCATGACCGGCGGTGCGGTGACGCTCGCCGTGCTGAGGCTTGCGCAATCGCTCGTGGGGCACCTGAAGGGCGGCCTCGGGCATGCGAACGTGGTGAGTTCGGCCATGTTCGCGGGCATTTCGGGCAGCGCACTGGCCGATGCGGCGGGGCCGGGATCGGTGATGATCCGCATGATGGAGCGCGGCGGCTACGACCGTGCCTATGCCGGCGCGCTGACCATCGCGAGTTCGGTCGTCGGGCCGATCATCCCCCCGTCGATCACGATGATCATCTATGCGATGCAGGACCAGAACGTCTCGGTCGGATCGCTGTTCATGGCGGGCGTGCTGCCGGGACTGCTCATCACCCTCATGGTGCTGATCGCCAATGCGCGGGTCAGTCACCGGCGCGGCTACGCGACCGGAGAGCCCATGCCGCCGGTGCGCGAGATCGCGCGTATCGCCCTTCATGCGGTGCCCGCGCTGCTGCTCATCCTGCTGATCGTCGGCGGTATCCGCTTCGGGATCTTCACGCCGACCGAGGCGTCGGTCGTGGCGGTGTTCTATGCGCTGGTCGTGGGGATGTTCGTCTATCGCTCGCTCAAGGTGCGCCATCTTCCGCAGATCATCCTGCGTGCGGCGCTCGTCTCGGGGGCCGTTCTGCTGATCCTCGGGGCCGCGCGCGCCTTTGCCTGGATCCTCATCATCGAGGGGATCCCCCAATATCTGGCGCAGACCATCATCGCCTGGGATCTTTCGCCGATCGTCTTCCTGCTCGCCATCAACGTGCTGCTGTTGGTCTTCGGTCTGTTCATGGACCCGCTTCCGGGGGTCATGATCCTCGTGCCGATCCTGGCCCCGATCAGCTTCGCGCTCGGCATCGATCCGAACCATTTCGCGATCGTCGTGATCGTGAACCTGACGCTCGGACTGACCACGCCGCCCGTGGGCAGCCTGATCTTCGTCGTCTCGTCGACTGTGCGGATCAAGCCCTGGGTCCTCGTGCGGGAGATGCCGCCCTTCTTCGCGGCGCTAATCGCGGCGCTCCTGCTCATCACCTTCGTGCCGATGCTCTCGACATGGCTGCCGAGGGTCAGCGGGTTCTGAGCCCTCAGGTGAACTCGATCCCCTCGCATTTGAAGTCGCCGACCTTCACCTCGTCGGCGAGGAGCGTCCCGTCGAGAGATGCGGCACCGATCCAGCTTTCGGTGTGGTCGCCGATCTCGACGGATTTCATATAGACGAATTCCTCTGGCCGCCCCGGCACGATCTTGAGCGATGACGGGCCGCGTTCGGGCACACGCTCGCCCACGGGGAGGATGCGGATGTCGGAGAAATCCTCGGACGCCTCCAGAAGGAGGTTGTTGCCCTTCTCGCGCTCGTCGATCGGCTCGTCGAAGGGCGTCGTCGAGATCTTGCGCGGAAAGAAGTACCATCTGCCGCGCAGGGGATGCCATTCAGCGGCCTCGTGGACGACATAACCTTCTTCGCCCACCCCGAACGCCTCGCGCATCTTTCGGTAGATCCCGCCCCAATCAAGGCTCTCGACGCGATAGCTCGCATCGATGCGCTTGACCCATTCCTCGCTCGGCCTCTTGCCATGCGATCCGACGATGAGGTCGTCGCCCTTCAGCGTCGCCCATTCGCATTTGAAGCCCTTCTGAAGGGCATCGCCGGGTCCGGTCATGAGGATCTGGCGCGGGATGATCGTGTGATCCTCGCCACGAACCTCGCCCACGATGCCGGTGCGGTCATCGAAGACCATCATGTGCCGTCCCCATTTGACGAGTTCCGAGAACTCGCCGCCGCGGAACGTATCCCGGTCGACCTCGCCGAACTTGGAATAGACATGCTCCTCTCCGCCCTCGATCTCGGGCACGGCCTCGAAGCTGTACCGCCCGTCGCGGCGGGTCAGCGTCCAGTAGCGGAGATGCGCCATGAAGTAGGTCTCGCCGTCGTCGAGCGTGACCTGCGACGCCTTGTCCTCATCCGTGATGAGCATGAGCCGGTACTCGGCCACCTCGGGCCCGTACCGGTCCTGCCGGGCGATGTCGTGGAATGGCATCGACGTCTCCATCAATCGAACAGATTATAGTAAACTTCGCACGGAACGTCATCGTGATTTTCTCAAAGGACTGCCGATAGCGTTAGGTCCCGTTCGGCTCTTTCCGTCAGGTCAAGCTGATCTTTTGACGTGTAGATCCAAGAAGTTGCAACAAAGACGGTACGAGGAAGAGGGAAGCCGTAAGCCCAACTTGCAAAACTGAGCGTACAAGATCAGACAATTGATCAACCGGTACTGTCAATCTTACGATCAATACAATCAAGATATGCGCAGAAAATACTTCGATCGAGCGCTTGCCAAGATTGATCATAACGGACGAGGTTAATACGCGTCTAATAACTTTGCCGATGAAATTTATGACAGCTACCGAGGAGCCGGGAGCGATTGAGCATAGAATATAAATAACGCATGAATTTATCAGCATGCTGAGAATGTAGAAGGGAGTCAGCAGGAACTTGTCTTCGTATCTTAGAATTCTCGTGGCTTGCTCAATATCAAGATGTGCCGAGCCGCGTGCGAGGTCGGCGAGGATGGTTAGCGGGATCAGGGAGGCAAAGGCGATGAATATGGCGACCTTATGTTTTCGTAGATAGTAATCAATTGTGGGCAGAACTTTTTGATCAGTTCTGATTCTGAACCCTAAATATAATGGTAGTATAAACAATAATTGCCATGCAAAGATGTCGAAGGCTGATGAAAATGACAGGAATTCCATTCCGATCGCGTCAAAGGCGCTCCTGCCCAGAAACTGAGGTAAGCCGAACTGTGAAAGTGACCACGCCGCGAGGGATAGAGAGAGAACTACGGATGCTTTTCCCGATTTGCAGAGTAAAATGACGTAAGGCGAAAGCGCGATAAGTATAAGGTACATCGGCAGAATATCACCGTTCGGAATCACATTCTTGATCAAAAGAAGCATCTGGCCAAGATCGGAGATCTCAGTGAAGCGAGCGCGTTCCGCATCATATGATCCAGGTACGGTAGGAATAAACTTAATCAAAGCCCATCCGACGAGGCTGGTCACTGCGATATAGACATAAATTATTCTAAGTCGTTTAAATGCGATCCGAAAAAGATCTTGTTTGCCTTTCTCTTCAAGTATTCTGGTGAAAACGATCCCTACCACCAAACCTGAAAGGGCCACAAAACCATGAGCTGCGTCAGCAAAGCTGAAGAGATGATGATTGATCAAGCCTATACTTGATGAAAGTGGATATAAATGCATCCACATCATTAAAAGGAGAAAGCAACCCCTTAATCCATCTAAGGTTTTAATGCGCATGAAATGGTCCCGAAGCGTGGTAGTGATGCTTCCGTAGGACGTATTTGATCATTCAGTCAAGTTTGTACTGGACGGTCGTTATTGCGAAAAATAATCGAGATATTACTTTAGCGGTATTATTAACTAATTCATGCAGCCGCAAGAAGAGTCTGGCTGCCTAGAGAAGCAGCCAGACTCATTGGGATTAGTTCTTGTCCTTGTCGACCATGCGGCCTTCGCTGATCCAGGGCATCATGCCGCGCAGTTTTTCGCCGACGGCTTCGATCTGGTGCTCGTCGTTGAGACGGCGGGTGGCCTTGAACATGGGTTGGCCCACGGCGTTCTCGGTCATGAAGTCGCGGACGAACTTGCCCGACTGGATGTCGGTGAGGACTTCCTTCATGCGCTTCTTGGTTTCCTCGTAGGGAAGAATGCGCGGACCCGAGACGTATTCACCGTATTCGGCGGTGTTCGAGATCGAGTAGTTCATGTTCGCGATGCCGCCTTCGTAGATCAGGTCCACGATGAGCTTCACCTCGTGGAGGCACTCGAAATAGGCCATCTCCGGCTCGTAGCCGGCCTCGACCAGCGTCTCGAAGCCCATGCGGATGAGCTCGACCAGACCGCCGCAGAGTACGGCCTGCTCGCCGAAAAGGTCGGTTTCGCATTCCTGGCGGAAGTTCGTCTCGATGATGCCGGAGCGGCCGCCGCCGATGGCCGAGCAATAGCTGAGGCCGATCTCCATGGCCTTGCCGGACGCGTCGTTGTCGACAGCGACGAGGCAGGGCACGCCACCGCCCTTGGTGAACTCGCCGCGCACCGTGTGGCCGGGGCCTTTCGGGGCCATCATCAGCACGTCGACGCCGGGCTTCGGTTCGATCAGGCCGAAATGCACGTTGAGGCCGTGCGCGAAGGCGATGGCGGAGCCTTCCTTCAGGTGATCGTGGACGTGACGCTTGTAGGTCTCGGCCTGCAATTCGTCGGGCATGGTGAACATGATGAGGTCGCACCAGGCGGCGGCTTCCTCGATCCCCATGACCTCAAGGCCCTCGGCCTCGGCCTTCTTGCGGGACGGCGAACCTTCGCGAAGTGCGACGACGAGGTTCTTGGCCCCCGAATCGCGCAGGTTCAGCGCATGGGCGTGGCCCTGGGAGCCGTAGCCCAGGATTGCGACCTTCTTGTCCTTGATCAGGTTGATGTCGCAATCGCGGTCATAATAGACGCGCATGTCGGTATTCCTCTCTCTAGTATTCGTGGGCGCAGGATAACCGTCAGGATTGCGGAGAAAAGCGGTCTGGCGACGTATTGCCGGCCCGGATAGTATCGAAGTTATTCATCGGAATGCCGGGAATGCGATAATCCATGCTCGACGATACGGATCGCCGGTTGCTCAGGCAGCTTCAGAACGACCCCGCCGCGACCTTGCAGGCGTTGGCGTCGCGCGCGGGAGTGAGCGCGCAGCTTGCCGCGCGGCGGTTCGAGCGATTGCGGGCGGCGGGCATCCTGAAAGGGCAGAGGGCACGGATCGACTGGCGGGCGATGGGCTATTCCGTGGCGGTGTCTCTGCGGTTCACACTCGACAAGGCGGCCCCGCGTGCCTTCGACGATTTCGTCGAGGCCGCGCGTCAAGTCCCGGAGGTGATCGAGATCCAGACATTTCTCGGGCGCGTCGATCTGCGTCTGTCGGTGATCGCTCGGGATCTCGAACATTATCACCAGCTCTATCGCCAGCGGATCGTGACGCTTCCCCATATCGCCGAGATCGAGGCGCTGATGCAGGTCGCGACGCTCAAGACCGACGAACGGCTGCCGATATGATCGATCCCGACGAGACCGACCGTGCGATCCTCCGTGCGCTGTCCGACGATGCGACGCAGAGCTCGGCGAAGCTGGGGGCGCAGCTGGGGCTGAGCCAGCCGGTCGTCTGGCGGCGCATCCGGAAGCTCGAGGAGGCGGGAATCCTCGCGGGGCGGCAGCTCGACCTCGATCTGGCGGGGCTCGGCTTCGGGGTGACGGTGTTTCTCGGCGTGAAACTCGCCGCACGGGGGCGTGTCGCGTTGCCGGATTTCGAACGCGCGCTGAGCGCAATCCCCGAGATCCAGACGGTCGAACATGTGCTCGGGCTCTACGATTACCGCCTGCGGGTTGTGGCCCGCGACCTGTCGGATTTCGAGCGGGTCCTGCGGCGGCGGATCATGACCTTGCCGGGCGTGGGGGAGGTCGAGGCCAACGTGCTTCTGTCGGAGGAGCGGCGGCCCGGTCCGCTTTGAACGATTGCGAGCGCGCGGGCAGGGGGCTAGACGCTAGGCAAAACGGAGGAACAGCCATGGCCGCTCTCTTGAACGATGTCGATCCCGACGGATTGATGGAATATTCGGTCGTCTTCACCGACCGCTCGCTCAACCACATGTCCGCCGCGTTCCAGCAGGTCATGCGCGACCTCTCGTCGATGCTGCGCGAGGTCTATGGCGCCAAGGGCGTGGCGCTGGTCCCCGGCGGCGGCACCTATGCGATGGAAGCGGTCGCGCGTCAGCTTGTCCCCGGCGAAACCGCGATGGTGATCCGCAACGGCTGGTTCTCGTACCGCTGGAGCCAGATCTTCGAGGCGGGTGACATGGCCGGAGAGGAGATCGTTCTGAGCGCGAGACGGCAGGGCAACGACCCGCAATCGCCTTTCGCGCCCGCGCCCATCGAAGAGGTGGAGGCCCGCATCGCCGAGGCGCGACCGAGCGTCGTCTTCGCCCCGCATGTCGAGACGAGCGCCGGCATGATCCTGCCCGACGAGTACATCGCCCGCGTCGCGAAGGCGGTGCACGAGGTCGGCGGGCTCATGGTGCTCGATTGCATCGCATCGGGTTGCATCTGGGTCGACATGGAGGCCACGGGCGTCGACGTGCTGATCTCGGCCCCGCAGAAGGGCTGGTCGGCCTCGCCGGCGGCGGGCTGCGTGATGCTGTCGGACCGGGCGCTCGAGGTGGTGCGCTCTCGCAAGTCGACGAGCTATGCCAACGATCTCGGCAAGTGGCTCTCGATCATGGAGGCCTACGAGAACGGCGGCCACGCCTATCATGCGACGATGCCGACCGATGCGCTGCGGGTCTTTCGCGACACGATGGTCGAGACGCGCGATTACGGATTCGAGCGGTTGCGCTCGGCCCAGTGGGAGCAGGGCGACCGGGTGCGGACCCTGCTGAATGACCGTGGCATCCGGTCGGTCGCGGCCGAGGGTTACGGCGCGCCGGGCGTCGTCGTGGCATTTACCGAGCGCGACGACGTGAAGTCGGGCAAGGCCTTTGCCGAACAGGGAATGCAGATCGCCGCGGGCGTGCCGCTGATGGTCGGCGAGGGCGACGATTACAAGTCGTTCCGGCTCGGCCTCTTCGGGCTCGACAAGCTCAAGGACGTGGATGCGTCGGTGGCGCGGCTCGAAAAGGTGCTCGACGCTATCTTCTAGCGGAGGGCGGGGTCGCCGCCCATCCCGGCCTGCATGACCTTGAGCCTGAGCGGCGCGATGTCATGCAGCGCCCCCAGCCCCGTGCGCCGCAGCCCCTGCACCAGCGGGTTGCCCGACCGGCAGATCCTGTTAAAGAGGTCGATCGTCCCGCTGCGCAGGCGCATGTCGCGTTCGCGCGCGCGGGCATAGCGCTCGAGCGGCGCGGCCGCGCCCGGATCTGCGGGGTCAATCGCATCGGCCAGGGCCGCGATGTCGGCGATCGAGGTGTTGAGCCCCTGCGCGCCGATGGGGGGCAGAACATGCGCGGCCTCTGCCACGAGGACGACGCGCCTTGCCGACAGGCGTTCGGCGATCTGCGTCACGACCGGCCAGGCCCGGATCGCCGTCACCGGACGCATGTGACCGAGGACGCGCAGTGTCCGGGTGTCGAGTTCGGCCGCGAACCCGTCCGCGTCGAGGGCGGCGAGCCTCCGGGCCGAGCGGCCGTCGTTCATCCAGACGATCGCCGAAGTCGGTTGTCCTTCGTGATCGGGCAGCGGCACCGTCACGAGGGCACCGCCCGAATTGTAGATCTCGGTCGAGACGTTGTCGTGAGGGGCGTCGTGGCGGGCGGCGAAGGCAAAGGCCTTCTGGCCGTAGCGCCAGGTGCGCACATCGATCCCCGCGGCACGGCGCACGGGCGAGGCATGGCCGTCCGCACCGACGACGAGCCTGGTGCGGATCGTCGTCCCGTCGTCGAGCGTGACCCGGACCATGTCGTCACGCGTGAACATCTCGCGAAAGCCGGTTCCGAGGCGCAGCGTCACGCCCGGATGCCCCTCGAGATGATCGGCAAGGACCGACCGCGCCCGCCAGTTCGACACGTTCCAGCCGAAACTGTCGAGTTCCATGTCGGCGGGGCGGAAGGTGCGGCGCGCCCGTTCGACCGGGGGCCACCCGCTCGTGTCGATGACCTGCAGCGCGTCGAGCGGCATGGAATGCGGGGCGAGCGCGTCCCAGAGCCCCGCTTCGGCCAGGACCCGGCGCGAAAGCTCGAGATACGCGGTCGAGCGCAGGTCCGACCCCTCGGCCGCAGCCTCGCGCGGGGGGGTGGACGGATCGCAGATCGTGACCGACAGGCCCTTCTGCGCCAATCGCGCGGCGAGGATCATGCCGGCCAGCCCGGCCCCGGAGATGAAAACGTCGCTCATGGACAGGAACCTAGAGGGGGCGCGCGAAAGTCACGGCAGGCGCGACAGAAAGTCCGACAGGTCGTCGGTGTGATAGTGGATGTGCGGGGCCGTTTCGGGCAGAGGCGAGACGAGGATCGTGCGCATCCCCATCTCGTGCGGCGCGATGAGGTTGCGCGACATGTCCTCGAACATCGCGGCCCGTTCGGCGGCAATCCCGTCGAGCGCGATGACAGTGTCGAATGCGACGCGTTCCGGTTTGGAGCGATAGCCCGCATGTTCGACGCCGTAGACGGCGTGGAACACGTGATCGAGCCCCCTCGCACGCAGGACACGCTCGGCATAGGGTGCGCTTCCGTTGGTAAAGACGACGCGTCGCCCTGGCAGCGCCGCGATCCTTGCAGCAAGGGTGGCGTCGGGAACGAGATGGTCGAGCAGGATGTCGTGCACGTCCGTGAGATAGGGCACGGGATCGAGATCGTGTTCGGCCATGAGCCCGGCGAGCGTGGTGCCGTAGCGCTCCCAGTACTGGTCGCGGAGGGTGTCGGCGGCCGCGCGGTCGACCCCGAGCGCACGCATCACCCAATCCGTCATCCGGGGTTCGATCTGCGAGAAGAGATCGGCCTCGGGGGGATAGAGCGTGTTGTCCAGATCGAAGATCCAGGCGCGGACATCGGCGAAATCCTTCATGCCCGGACGGCTAGCCTTCCCGTGCGGTTTGCACAAGTATGGGGCGACGAAGGAGCGGCCTGATGACGAACGGAAAGACGGGACAGCGCGACGCCTACGGGCTGATCCTCGACGCGATCGACACGGGCATCTATCGCCCCGGCGACCGGCTGGTGGAGACCGAGCTCGCGCTGCGCTTCGACATGTCGCGCACGCCGATCCGTGAGGCGCTGCAACGGCTCGAGACGCAATCGCTGCTGACGCGCGACGGGCGCAGCCTGATCGTGGCCTCGCTCGATCACAATCAGCTGGCGGAGCTCTATGTCGTGCGCACCGAGCTCGAGGCGCTGGCCGCAGCCCTCGCCGCGCGGCATGCCACGGCGGAGGAGATCCGGGTGCTCGACCGGCTGGTCGAGGAGGACCGTGCGCGGATCGACGATCCGGCAGCGCTCGTCCGGACGAACAGGCGCTTTCACAAGCAGCTCCATCTGGCGTCGCACAACCGGTTTCTGGTACGGCAGCTCGACCTCGTGCATCGCTCCATGGCGCTGCTGGCGACGACGTCGCTGGCCGGGCGCGAACGGCGCGAGGACGCGCTGGCCGAGCATGCGCGGGTCGTGTCGGCGATCCGGGCGGGCGACGGCGAGGCCGCGGGACGTGCCATCCGAGAGCATATCTCGAACGCGTTCGAGACGCGCCTCAGGCACGATGCGGACGGGCATTCTCCTGCGTGACCGGGTTATCGGGCAGCGTCACGCCATGCTGCGTCTTGTCCCAGAAGAAGGGCTTTCTCAGGATCTCCCAGAAGGCCTTGGCCATCGCGATGGTGGCCATCGGGTAGTAGACGTGCATGAGCGGCACGAACGGGATGAGCTTGCCGTGGCGTTCGCGCAGGAGCGCCTGGATATTGGCGGCGAAGCCGATGAGCCCGATGGCGAAGAGCGAGACGATCGTCACGATCGCCGGCCAGCCCGTGAAGACATGCGCAAGCGGGTGCGGCAGACCCAGCGGCAACAGCCAGAACGACCACAGAACCGGGGCGAGCGACACGGAGAGCAGGTTCGCCAGGAACAGCACCTGGAATCCCAGGAAGCGGCGCGGGCCGAGATCGCGCAGCAGCCGCCCGGGATCGCGCATATGCACCGCCCAGGTGATCGCGTAGCCCTTTAGCCAGCGTGAGCGCTGGCTGATCCAGGCCCCGGGGGTCATCGTCGCCTCTTCGCGCGTGGTGCTGTCGAGCAGGTCGGTACGGTATCCCCGCCGGGCAAGGCGCATGCCGAGATCGGCGTCTTCGGTCACGTTGTGGGCGTCCCATCCGCCCACATCCTCGAGCGCCGAACGGCGGAAAAAGACCGTGGTGCCACCCAGCGGGATGGGCCAGCCGAGCCTGTGCATCGCGGGCAGGACCAGCGAGAACCACGTCGAGTAATCCACGGTGAAACAGCGTGTGAGCCAGGTATCGGTCGAGTTGTAGAAGTTGAGCCTGCCCTGGAGGCACCCGGTCTCGGCGGGCGAACGCGCGAATTGCCGAACGACGCGCAGGATCTGGTCCGCAGGCGGTTCGTCCTCGGCGTCGTAGATCCCGATCACGTCGCCCATGCAGAAGTCGAGCGCATAGTTCATGGCCCGTGGCTTGGTCCTGACGGCCCCTTCGGGCACGGCGATCATCCGCATCCAGATCGGCAGGGTCGAGCGTGCGATGGTCGCACGCGTGACGGCGTCGCTTTCCTCGACCACGAGGCAGACATCGAGAAGCTCGGCCGGGTAATCGAGGACCGACAGCCGCTTGATCAGTTTGGCCGCGATCTCCTTCTCGCGGTAGAGAGGCACGAGGATCGAGACGCGGGGCAGCCGGGCGAGCGAGAGCGTGTCGGCCGCGATGTCCTGCGGGGGCGGCTTCGCGATCTGCATGGCGTAGAGCAGGACGATTGCGTTGACGAGCAGCATCGAGACCGCAATCGCGGCAAGTGCCGCGAAGCTTGCCACCGGGGCGAAGGCGAAGGATAGCACGAGCGCGAGGCCAATCCCTCCCGCGACGATCCACGGCGTCCTGCCGCCGAACGTGCGGCAGGAATCGCTGAGGTCCACCCGGGTTTCGGCATGACCCGCGAGGCTGTGCCGGCGGAGGGACGTAAGCGTGGACCGAAGGTCGCTTTCCGGCATGACGGCCATCGCGACGGGGCCGATCAGCCGTTCCAGATCGTCACGATGGCTTTCGAACGCGAAGGGCTGGCTGGTCGCCACGATCGTGGTCCCGCCCGCCCGACCGATCGGCAGGATCCCGAGCCGGGCGCAGCGATCGACGCCGATGCGGTCGACGAGGGGCGGAGAAGCAGCAACGTCGGTCGCGCGGAAGAGTGCGGCACCCTTCTGCTTGGCAAGGGCGCGATAGAGCGCATGCTCTGAAACCAGATCGTTGGAGGTCAGCACGTGGCCCAGCGTGCAGATGTGATGCCGCTGGCGCCTCAGCGCCCATTCGAGGTCGCGAGCCGTGATCGAACCATCCTCGACGAGAAGCTCACCGAGCCTGGTCTTCCTGCCTGTCGGGTGCCGCCTGCGAAGCGAATGCTCCTGCGGCGCGGTCAAGTCGAGCAATGGAAAGTCCTGCCGCAAATCCTGCGGCAGGATCGGTTCATTTCGTTAACCGCGCGTTAAACCGTTTCCGGCGCACGTTCTTCCATCGCGCGCGCGAAGCGCTGGAAGAGGTAATAGCTGTCCTGCGGGCCGGGGCTCGCCTCGGGGTGATACTGCACGGACCAGACCGGACGGTCGGCCATGCGGATCCCGCAATTGGACCCGTCGAAAAGCGAGGTGTGCGTCTCGATCACGCCCGATGGCAGGGTCTGGCTGTCGACGGTAAAGCCGTGGTTCATCGACGTGATCTCGACCTTGCCGGTTTCGTGGTCCTTCACGGGATGATTCGCGCCGTGATGGCCGTGGTTCATCTTGACCGTGCGGGCGCCGAGCGCGAGGGCGAGGAGCTGATGACCGAGGCAGATGCCGAAGATCGGCATGTCCGAACGCTCCATCACCTCCTGTATCATCGGTACGGCATATTTTCCGGTGGCGGCCGGATCGCCGGGCCCGTTCGACAGGAACAGGCCCTCGGGCTCGAGCGCGAGAACGTCATCGGCCGTGGCCGTCGCCGGCAGAACGGTCACGTCGCAGCCGGCCGAGGCGAGGCTGCGCAGGATGTTGCGCTTCGCGCCGTAATCGATCGCCACGACCTTGCGACCGGGCGTCTCGCGCCGGCGATGGCCGTCGGGCCAAGACCAGAGCATCTCGTCCCACTGATAGGATTGCGCACAGCTCACCTGACCCGCGAGGTCGAGGCCGCTGAGCCCATGAAAACCGCGGGCCTTCGCGACGAGCGCCTCGATGTCGAACTTTCCGTCGGGATCGTGGGCGAGCGCGACATGCGGCGCGCCGAGATTGCGGATCGCGCGGGTCAGCCTGCGGGTATCGAGACCGCCGATGCCGATCTTGCCGTGCCTGCGCAGCCAGGCATCGAGATCGCCGGTGGAGCGCCAGTTGCTGGGCTCCGTCGGGTCCCAGCGAACGACCATGCCCGCGGCGAAGGGGGCGGCGGTTTCGTCATCCTCGGGGGTGACGCCGGTATTGCCGATATGGGGAAAGGTGAAGGTGACGATCTGCCCGGCATAGGACGGATCGGTCATGATCTCCTGATACCCGGTCATCGCGGTGTTGAAGCAAAGCTCGGCCTCGGTCTCGCCGGTCGCGCCGAATCCCATTCCGCGAAAGATGGTCCCGTCTGCGAGGGCAAGACATGCTGTGGGATGAGGGCGGGGCATGGGGAGAGATCCTTCCGATCGCGGGGCGGGCCAAATCTGCGGCAACCTATGGAGACCGCCCTCCGGGGTCAAGCCACGAGACGGGGGCGTGCAGCTTGCCTGGGGCACCCGGGTGGGATAGGCCTTCGGCTCTTCGCAAGGCGCAATGTCGAGGTGACGTCATGGATATCCGCGATCGCATCAATACCGCCATGAAGGCGGCGATGAAGGAGAAGCAGGCCGATCGTCTCAGCACGTTGCGGCTGATCAATGCGGCATTCAAGGATCGCGACATCGCCGCGCGCGGATCGGACGATGCGCCCGGTGCCGCGAGCGAGGCCGAGCTGCGGCAGATCCTGGCCAGGATGGCCAAGCAGCGTCAGGAAAGCGTGCGCGCCTACGAGGAAGGCGGACGGCTCGAGCTTGCCGATCGCGAACGCAACGAGATTGCGGTGATCGAGGAGTTCCTGCCCCGGCAGCTTACCGAGGAGGAAGCGGATCGCGCCATCGCGCAAGCCATCGAGGATACCGGGGCGAGTTCGATCCGCGACATGGGCAAGGTGATGGGTGTCCTGAAGGACCGCCATACCGGCCAGATGGATTTCGGCGCGGCGGGTCCCGAGGTGAAGCGCCGCCTGAGCTAGACGTTGCGTCCCAGAACGCGACTCAGTTCGTCATAGAGGCCTTGACGCTCCTCGGGGCTCAGGAACGCCCCGAGTTCGACCTCGCGTCCAGCGCCCGAGAGCGTCAGGTAGAAGGGCACGGGGCCCGATTTCTCGATCAGGTTTAGGCGGACCCAGAAGGGATTCGCCTCCCAGCGTCTGGGTGGCCGGCGCGGATCGCTCCGCGTGAGTTCGAGACGATCCGACCAGAGCAGCAATTCCTCGCGGAGTTCGCCGTCTCGATAGTTGCGTTGCAGCGCAATGTAGATCCCGCCGAGCGCCATCATCAGGAAGGGCAGCAGCCCCCAGAGAACCGGCGTGCCGAGAAGCGGGATGACCGGGATGAGGAGCAGGCAATAGGTCGCGCCGATGAAGAAGACGAAACCCTTCTTGGGCAGCGATCTGTGAGGCCAGAGGGCGATGCGAGCCTGCGGCGCGTCGCCGTCCCGATACGAAAAGGACCCGGGCATTGCCGGGACCTTCTCTGATTTCAGCCATTTGACGGGCATGGCATCAATGCGCGTTGCTTCTGTCCCAGTCCTCGCGCCGCGGCAGGATCTCGAACGTATGTTCGGGCGGCGGGGAGGGGAGCGTCCATTCCAGCGTGTCGGCATGTTCGTTCCAGGGATTCGCCGGCGCGGTGCGCGGCACCTTGATGAGCACCCAGAACACGGCCCCGATGAAGAACACGAACGACGCGAAGCTTATGAAGGCGCCCCAGGACGAGACGTGATGCCAGAGCGAGAAGGCCTCCGGATAGTCGATGTAGCGGCGCGGCATGCCCTGACGCCCGAGGAAGTGCTGCGGGAAGAAGGTCAGGTTGGAACCGATGAACATCGCCCAGAAATGCACCTTGCCGATCCATTCGGGGATGATCTTGCCGGTGAATTTCGGGAAGTAGAAGTAGATGCCCGCGAAGATGGCGAACACCGCGCCCAGGCTCATCACGTAGTGGAAGTGGGCCACGACGTAGTAGGTGTCGTGATAGACCCGGTCGACCGCGGCCTGGCTCAGCACGACGCCGGTTACGCCGCCCACGGTGAAGAGGACGAGGAAGCCGAACGCCCAGAGCATCGGCGTCTTGAGCTCGACCGAGCCGCCCCACATCGTAGCGATCCACGAGAAGATCTTGATGCCCGTGGGCACCGCGATGACCATGGTCGCCAGCATGAAGTAGCTCTGCTGCGTCAGCGACATGCCCACCGTGTACATGTGGTGTGCCCAGACGACGAAGCCCAGGACCCCGATGGCGATCAGCGCCCAGACCATCGGCAGGTAGCCGAAGATCGGCTTGCGCGAGAAGGTCGAGATCACGTGGCTGATGATGCCGAAGCCCGGCAGGATCACGATGTAAACCTCGGGATGGCCGAAGAACCACAGGATGTGCTGGTAGAGGACCGGATCGCCGCCACCCGACGGATCGAAGAAGGTGGTGCCGAAGTTGCGGTCGGTCAGCAGCATGGTGATCGCACCGGCAAGCACCGGCAGGGCCAGCAGGATCAGCCAGGCTGTGACGAAGATCGACCACGAGAAGAGCGGCACCTTGAAGAGCGTCATGCCCGGCGCGCGCATGTTGAGGAAGGTCGTGATCATGTTGATCGCGCCCAGGATCGACGAGGCGCCCGAGACGTGCACGGCGAAGATCGCGAGGTCGGTCGAGAAGCCGCCTTCGGTCGTCGAGAGCGGCGGATAGAGCACCCAGCCGATGCCGGAACCGAGCTGACCATTGCCGCCCGGCGAGAAGACGGAGGCGACGGCGAGCGTCGAGCCGGCGACGAAGAGCCAGTAGCTGAGATTGTTGAGCCGCGGGAACGCCATGTCCGGCGCACCGATCTGCAGGGGCATCAGATAGTTGCCGAAGCCGCCGAAGAGAGCCGGGATGACCACGAAGAACATCATCAGGATGCCGTGCGCCGTGATCAGCACGTTCCAGAGATGACCGTTCGGCGTGCAGTTCTCGACCGCCGTCGGGAAGAGACGCGCGCCTTCCATGCACATGAACTGGACGCCAGGCGCCATGAGCTCCATCCGCATGTAGACGGTGAAGGCGACCGAGATGAACCCGACGAAGCCTGCCGTGAACAGGTAGAGGATCCCGATGTCCTTGTGGTTGGTGGACATGAACCAGCGGGTGAAGAAACCCCGCTCGTCGTGCCCATCGTGGCCGTGAGCGGCTGCGTCAGCCATGTCTTGCCTCCTGAGGTTTCGATAAGCTGCGCGCCGGACTCCCCGGCACTTGGGTCATTGTTCTACTCGGGCGGGTGAGGCTCCGCAATGTCGCTGAACGGCAAAGCGGTGGAAAAATTGCCGCGCCTGCCCATTTGCAAAGCGGTGCGAGACGCGCTTTACCGCTCCGGCGGAATGTTCTTGGAGACGGGGGACGCGGCATGGGGTGGGGACCGGGTTGGCCCATCGCGCGCGCGGGCATGGCGATCGGACTTCTGGGGGGATCCTTCGATCCCGCACATGAGGGCCACGTTCATCTGACGCGCGAGGCGCTGAAGCGGCTTGGCCTCGACCAGGTCTGGTGGCTCGTCTCGCCCGGGAACCCCCTGAAGGCGAGAGGCCCGGCACCACTTGTCGACCGCATGGCCTATGCACGGGCCGTCGTCGATCATCCGCGCGTGCGGATCACCGATCTCGAGACGCGGCTAGGCACGCGCTATACCGCCGACACGCTGGCCGCGATCGAGGCGCGCTATCCCGGCGTGCGCTTCGTCTGGCTCATGGGGGCGGACAACCTCGCGAGCCTGCATCGCTGGGACGACTGGACGGACATCCCGGCACGGATGCCCATGGGAATCGTCGCGCGGCCCGGCGACAGGCTCAGGGCATGCCTGTCGCCCGCGGCGCGACTTCTGCGGCAGGCCCGCGTCGGAGCCTCTGCGGCACATGGCCTTGCCCATCGCAAGCCGCCTGCCTGGGCGTTCCTCAATCTGCCGATGCGCGCCGAGAGTTCTTCGGCGATCCGCAGGTCGGGCGCGTGGCGATCCGACTGACGGATATTTGCGCGCGATCGGCATTGATCGTCCCGACGATCATGGCCTATCGACGGATCTGTCCTTGAGAGGGTGCGGACTTGCGACTGACACGACGCGACATGCTGGCGGCCATTCTGGCGAGCGGGGCGACGCAGGCCTTCGGAGCCGGTCCGATGCCGGATGTCCGGCCGCGGCGCCGGGGAGACGGCGGCGCGAGTTCGGCGATCGACACGGTCCAGTCGATGGTGGATCGCGCATGGCTCGATGGCGGAAAGGTCAGCTTCGCGGTTGCCGATGCGCGCACGGGCGAGATGCTCGAGACGCGCGATCCGGACCTCGTGCAGCCACCCGCAAGCACGGCCAAGGCGTTGACGACGCTGTATCATCTGGGCGTCCTCGGACCGGATCATCGGTTCGAGACGCGATTGCTTGCAACGGGGCCCATCTTCAACGGGCGGATCGACGGCGATCTGATCCTGGCGGGCGGCGGCGATCCGACGCTCGACACGTCGGGCTTGGCCGAACTCGCCTCCGCGCTGAAGGATACGGGCGTGCGCGAGGTCGGAGGCTATCTCAGGATCTGGACCGGCGCGCTGCCGAGCATCGTCGAGATCGACGACGAACAGCCCGATCACGTGAGCTACAATCCTTCGATCGGGGGGCTGAACCTCAACTTCAACCGGGTGCATTTCGGCTGGAAGCGCGTCGGGGCGGATTACCAGGTCGACATGGATGCGCGGGCAGGGCGCTACATTCCCGGGGTCACATCGGCGCGGATGGCGGTCGTCGACCGCAGGGGGCCGATCTATACCTACCGCCGCGAGGAGGATGTCGACGACTGGACCGTGGCACGCACCGCGCTCGGCGAAAGCGGCAGCCGCTGGTTGCCGATCCGGCATCCGGGGCTCTATGCGGGCGAGGTGTTCCAGGTGCTCGCCCGGTCGAACGGCATCCAGATCGGCGGCCCCGTCCTGCGTGCGGATGCAGCCGAGGGCACGTTGCTCGCCCAGCACCACAGCGGGCCGAGCAACGCGATCCTGAAGGACATGCTGGAGCATTCGACCAACATCACCGCCGAGATCATGGGGCTATCGGCGAGCGAGAAGCTCGGTCCGGTCGAGAGCCTGCCGCAATCGGCGACACGGATGGGTGAATGGCTGAAAGAGAATTACGGGCTCGAGAATATCGCGTTCGAGGATCATTCCGGCCTTGGCGACGACAGCCGGATCTCGGCCACCGACATGACGCGGGCGATGGTCCGGGCCGGACCCGACGGTCCCCTCCGAGCGATCATGAAGCCCTATCCGCTCAACGACCGATCATTGAAGGTGGATGCCAAGACCGGCACGCTGAACTTCGTGACCGCGCTCACGGGGTACATCACCGGCCCGCGTGGGCGGCCGCTCGCTTTTTCGATCTTCTGTTCGGATACGGATCGGCGCGACACGTTGACCGTTGCGCAACGTGAACGTCCCGAAGGGGGGCGTGCCTGGGCCAATCGGTCCCGCACGCTCCAGCGCGCGCTGCTCGCGCGCTGGGCGACGCTTTTCGGCGCCTGACGCGTCAGATGCGGGCACTGCCGCCGCGCGGGCCCGCGACGAGCCATGCGATGAAGCCGAGGATCGGCAGGATCAGCACGACAAGACACCAGACGATCTTGGCGAGGGTCGAAGCGCCGCTCGTGATGATGTTGTAGAGGGCATAGACGTCCGCGATGAGGACGATGATGCCGAATATGCCGTATTCCATGAGAGACCCTTTCCATGCTGCCCGGCGACGTAACGCCGCAGCTGCACGAAAGGTTGCCCGGCCGGTTCAGACGGTCATGTGACGCGCGCGGGCACCCCGTTCGATCGCGGCGGCCGACAGCCGCGAGATGTCGAGCTCGAACCGCATCTCCTCGAGCAGGCGGATCTCGGTTTCCTGAAGCGATCCGTCCGCCACGGCCACGTCGCAGGCCAGCGCGTAGGCGGTCTCGAAGAGCTTCTCGGGCAGGTTGTCGCGCAGCAGGCCGAAAAGCGCGTCGAGCCCGTCCTCCTCGGCGAAGAGGTCGAAGACCGTCTCGGCCATGATGCGGACGCGGTCCTGATCGTAATCGGCGAAGACCGGAAGATGATTGACGATCCGCTCGATCGTGACGAGCTGGGAGGTCTGCAGATTGGCATCGGAAGCCGAGACCGCGATCATCACGGCCACCAGGCAATCCGGCGGAGAGAGGGAATGGGAAATATCGGCCATCTGGAAGATCCTTTTCGTCACCGCAATTTATTGACCTTGCGACCGGGCGGCAATAGGCAGCAATGCCGACAGAGCCGCCTGCCGCAGGAGCACGACACATGACCGACACGCGCGACATCGCCATGACATCCAAGGCCTGGCCGTTCGAGGAAGCCCGTCGGCTGGTCAAACGTTACGAGGCACGTCCGCCCGAGAAGGGCCATGTCCTTTTCGAGACGGGCTACGGCCCCTCGGGTCTGCCGCATATCGGCACGTTCGGAGAGGTCATGCGCACGACGATGGTGCGTCGCGCCTTCGAGCTCATCTCGGACATTCCGACACGGCTCATCTGTTTTTCGGACGACATGGACGGTCTGAGGAAGGTGCCCGGCAACGTGCCCAACCGCGAGGCGATGGAAGAGGACCTGCATCTGCCGCTGAGCCGCGTGCGCGATCCTTTCGGCACGCATGACAGCTTCGGCGCGCACAACAATGCACGGCTCAACGCGTTTCTCGACTCCTTCGGTTTTCAGTACGAATTCGCGTCTTCGACCGAGTATTACACGAGCGGTCGTTTCGACGAGGCGTTGCTGCGCGCCCTCGAGCAATACGAGAAGATCATGGCGATCATGCTGCCCACCTTGGGCGAAGAGCGGCGCGCCTCCTATTCACCCTTCCTGCCGATCAGTCCGAAGACCGGTCACGTCCTGCAGGTGCCTACGCTGGAGCGGAACGTCGCGAAGGGGACGATCGTCTACGAGGAACCCGACGGAGAGCGCGTCGAGGTTCCGGTGACGGGCGGAAACGTGAAGATGCAGTGGAAGCCCGACTGGGCCATGCGGTGGTACGCACTCGGCGTCGATTACGAGATGTCGGGCAAGGACCTGATCGATTCCGTGACGCAGGCCGGCAAGATCTGCCGCGCGCTGGGCGGGCCGGGCCCCGAGACGCTGACCTACGAGCTTTTCAACGATCAGCACGGTCAGAAGATCAGCAAGTCCAAGGGCAACGGTCTCAGCATGGAGGAATGGCTGCGCTATGCCGCGCCGGAATCGCTGGGCTATTTCATGTACCAGAAGCCCCGCACGGCGAAGCGTCTGCATTTCGACGTGATCCCGAAGGCGGTCGACGAATACCACCAGCAGCTCAGGGCCTATCCCGACCAGGACGAGACGCAGCGCCTCGCCAACCCGGTGTTCCACATCCACGGCGCGGACGTGCCCGAATCCCACATGGTCGTGTCGTTCGCGATGCTCCTGAACCTTGCCTCTGTGGCGGGGGCCGACGATGCCGCGACGCTCTGGGGCTTCATCCGGCGCTACGCGCCCGCAGCCGGACCGTCGACGCATCCCGATCTCGACGCTGCGGCGGAATATGCGGTGCGGTACTACAACGATTTCGTGAAGCCCGAGAAGGTCTATCGCGCGCCGAGCGTTTCGGAGCGTGCCGCGCTCGAGGATCTGCGCGACCGGCTTGCCGATTGGAGCGCCGCACCGGATGCCGAGGAACTCCAGTCCGAGGTCTTCGCGGTCGGGAAGGCACACGGGTTCGAGCCGCTGCGCGACTGGTTCCGCACGCTTTACGAAGTGCTCCTCGGGGCGTCGCAGGGCCCGCGTTTCGGCGGTTTCATCGCGCTCTACGGCGTGGACGAGACACGCGCCCTCATCGATGCGGCACTTTCGGGCGAGCTGGTGGCGAGCGGCGGAACTGCCTGAAACTCTGGCGCTCCCTCCTCCGTGCCTGTGACAGCACCGGAGGAGGGACCGACGTTGAAACGCCTTGCAGCCACATTGATCGGTCTTGCGACCATCGGACAGCCCCTCTTCGCGCAGGAAGACCAGATCGAGAGCGTCATACGCGATCAGATCGAGGCGTTTCGCGGCGACGATTTCGCGTCGGCCTTCGAGCATGCCTCTCCCGGTATCCGCGACCTTTTCGGCACGCCGGAGCAATTCGGCCGGATGGTCGAGCAGGGCTACCCGATGGTGCATCGTCCTTCCGAAGTCGTATTCCTGACCTTGCGGGAGGAAGATGGAGAGCAGAAGCAGCGCGTCATGATGCGCGGTGACGACGGCGCGGTTCATATCCTCGAATACGACATGGTCCGGATCGACGGTGTCTGGCGGATCGACGGCGTCCGCCTGCTCGACGCGGCGCGCATCGGCGTCTGAGCACCGAACGCACCCTCGGCGCGGGATTAACCCGGCTATCCCTATCCTTTGTCCCTGATGCGACAGGCCCGTCGGGCCCGCGCCGCCAGAGGGACGGAGAATGCGGAAACGAAACGGGGATGCGGCGCGGGTCGATGTCGCGGAATATCTCGATGGGGACACGCGGCCCGAGATCGGTCTGGCCCGTGCATTCCGCACGCTTCTGTCGATGCCGCGCCCCGGTATTCTCGACCTCGACGACCGCCGGATCGAGATCACGGGGCCGTTGGACCTCTTTTCGCTTGCCGGGCGCGATGTCTCGCGCGCGAAACATCTGGTCCGGAACGGGACCATCGTCGCGGTTCCGGGTGGGCGCTGGACCGAAACGACGCATGTCCGGTCCGCCCGGCACGATCCATCGCGCGATCCCGCCTGGCTGTTCGACCTCGGCCCCGATGCGGTCGATGTCGGATCAAGCGTCGGGGGGCAGGGTGAGGGCGTCTTCGTCCGCTCCATCGATCCCGTGGCGCGGTCCGTCGAATTGTCCCAGCCTCTCCGCGTGCCGCCCTCGCGGCGGCCGCACACGTTCGGCCGTGCACGCTATGCGATCGACCTGTCGGGGCTTCGACGGGTGGCGGGGCTGACACTCGAGCGGATCACGCTCGAACTTCGCGGAGCCGCCAGCGGCGTGCTTCTCGCTCCCGAAGGCGAGGCGGTGTCGCTCCTCGATTGCACGATATCCGCGCCGCATCGATACGGCGTGGCGAGCCCGGGTCGTGGCTGCCAGGGGTTGCGCGTCGAACGGTGCCGCTTCGACAGCCTGACCGAGATCGCTCCGGCGCGGCGGCGAACGGCTGCGATCGCATGTCATGGTGACGGCGCCCTGATCCGTGACAGCGGCTTCACGGGGTTCGGAACCGCCCTGATCCTCGCCGGGACCGGACAACTGGTTCTAGGCAACGAGTTCGCGCAATCACCGCGCCGGACGAGTGCCCTTCCGACGCCGGCCGTCATCCTGAGCCGGGGGCATGCCGTCGCGCAAGTTCGAACCAACCGTTTCGCAAACTGCACGATCCTTTTATCCGACAGGCATTGCGACGAAAGGGTGTCGGCTGTCGGCCTCGGCGGCGTCGCGATCGGGGGAAACATCTTCGAGGCATGGGCCGCGACGGACACGACCGCCTTTCTGGTGGTGAAACCGTGCGGGCCCGACCGCGCGATCCGGGATGTCGCGGTCGACGGCAACACGTTCAGGTCGCTGGGCGGGCCCATGCGCCGGGTGGAAAGGGTCGACGAATCCACGGGGACCATCGACCGCGCCGCAGCGGCCTCCCTGAGGGTGATGGGCAATATCTTCTGCGGGATAACCAATGAGACGCGAACCCCCGTCACGCTCCGGTTCGATCAGCCCGAGGCGGCACGCCGATGGATCCTAGAGCCGGCGGGAGATCTCGCTTTCGGTGGGTGCTTGGGGGAGATCGTGGCGATCCTGCCCGAATGGCCGCTTCTCGACCATTCGGGACAACCCGTCGGCGGGGTGATGCCACAGGTGCGTACGACGACCGTCGGTCAGGCGCGCCGGATCGAACTGCACTGGCCGGAACCGGTCAGCGGTCGGGTTGCGGTGACGCTGAGCTGCGATCGGACCTGATCGAAGGCGGTCTATATCGAAGGATACGGAACCCGATTGCGTCGGTGCCGTTTGCGACCTTGAAAAGGGGGCGCTCATGGAAGAACTGCTCAACGTCATCGGTGCGACTGCGCTGATCCTGCTGGTCATCATCGGCGCGATCGCAGGAGCGATCGCGGGCTGGCTCGCCGGACGGCGGATGCTTCTCTATATCGTTGCCGGCATCGCGGGGGCGGTTGCCCTGCCTTTCGTGCTTGCGGCGCTCGGGATCGGGATCATCGCTGCGGGGGGATTGCTGCTGCTTCTCGTGATTGCCGCGATCGGTGCCGTTCTCGTTCTTGCGATCGTACGTGCGGTAACGAAGCGGAGCTAAAACCCGAACGGTGTCTTTCAGTGCCATGTGGCCAAAATCGGCGGCGAGTTTGGAACTTGCCGGAACCGATTGTAGCGGCACGCGTATTTCCAAGCAGATAACTCAACTCAAGGAATAATCAGGATGAGAAAAGGTGTAGTCGTTGCGATCGTCGTGGTGATCATCGCTGTCGTGATCGCGTTCTTCTTCGTGGACGTGAACGTGACGGAAGAAGGATCGATGCCGAGCGTCGAGGTCGAAGGTGGGGAGCTGCCCGAAACCGAAGTCGAAACCGGCGACATCGATGTCGGCACCGAAGAGCAGACGATCGAAGTTCCGACCGTCGACGTCGAGACGCCCGAAGAGGCGAACGACGATCCCGAGCCGACGACCAATCAGTAAGAATTCGGACGTCACCCCCGATCATCGGGGGTGACGTTTTATTATGATCAGCGCTTCTTCTTGCGCTGGACATTGCCGCCACGCTGACCGGGCCGACCGGCGGTGGATCGCCCGCTCGATCTGGATGAAGCTTCTCCGGCGGCCTCGACCGTGGATTGCCTCGCCATCGGATCGTCGGCTACGGCCAGATCCACTGCCTCGAGGCGTTTGACTTCGTCCCTCAGCCGCGCGGCTTCCTCGAATTCCAGATTCTCGGCCGCCTTGCGCATATCGGTCCTGAGGCCGTCGAGCACTGCCTGAAGGTTGGATCCCGATTGCATCGGATCGACCTTGGCCGTCACACGGTTCATATCCACGTCGCCCTTGTAGAGACCTGCGAGAATGTCATCCACGTTCTTGCGGATCGTCGCGGGCGTGATTCCGTGCTCGGTGTTGTAGGCGATCTGCTTCTCCCGGCGACGCTCCGTCTCGTTCATCGCGCGTTCCATCGACCCTGTGATACGGTCCGCATACATGATGACGCGTCCATCGGCGTTCCGAGCGGCGCGACCGATCGTCTGGATCAGCGATGTCTCAGACCGCAGGAACCCTTCCTTGTCGGCATCGAGGATCGCAACGAGACCACATTCGGGAATGTCGAGCCCCTCGCGCAGCAGGTTGATGCCGATAAGGACGTCGAAGGCCCCGAGCCTCAGGTCGCGCAGGATCTCGATCCGCTCGATCGTATCGATGTCCGAATGCATGTAGCGGACCTTGATCCCCTGTTCGTGGAGATACTCGGTCAGGTCCTCCGCCATGCGCTTGGTCAGGGTGGTGCAGAGTGTGCGGTAACCGGCTTCTGTGACCCTGCGGATCTCGTCCAGGAGATCGTCGACCTGGGTTTCGACCGGACGGATCTCGATCTGAGGATCGACGAGGCCGGTCGGCCGGATCACCTGTTCGGTAAAGACCCCGCCGGTCTGTTCAAGTTCCCACGCCGCCGGGGTCGCCGAGACGAAGATCGATTGCGGTCGCATCGCGTCCCATTCCTCGAACTTGAGCGGTCGGTTGTCCATGCAGGAGGGCAGGCGGAAACCATGCTCGGCCAGGGTGAACTTGCGCCGGTAGTCGCCGCGATACATGCCGCCGATCTGGGGAACGCTGACATGGCTTTCATCCGCGAAGACGATCGCGTTGTCGGGAATGAACTCGAAAAGGGTGGGGGGCGGCTCGCCCGGCGCGCGGCCGGTGAGATACCGTGAATAGTTCTCGATCCCGTTGCAGACGCCCGTCGCTTCGAGCATCTCGATGTCGAAATTCGTCCGCTGTTCGAGGCGCTGCGCTTCCAGGAGCTTGCCATCGCCGACGAGCTGGTCGAGGCGCTGCTTGAGCTCCTTCTTGATGTTGATCACCGCCTGCTGCATCGTCGGCTTCGGCGTTACGTAGTGACTGTTTGCATAAACACGGATCCGGTCGAAACTGCCGGTCTTGTCGCCGGTCAGCGGATCGAATTCCGTAATAGCCTCAAGCTCTTCTCCGAAGAAGCTCAACCGCCATGCCCGATCTTCGAGGTGGGCCGGAAAAATTTCGAGAGAGTCGCCGCGCACCCGGAAGGAGCCACGCTGGAAAGCCTGATCGTTCCGGCGGTATTGCTGCGCGACGAGATCGGCCATGACCGCCCGTTGATCGTAGCTCTTGCCCACGTGCAGATCCTGGGTCATCGCGCCGTAGGTCTCGACCGAGCCGATGCCGTAGATGCAAGAGACCGACGCCACGATGATGACATCGTCCCGTTCGAGGAGTGCACGCGTCGCGGAGTGCCTCATCCGGTCGATCTGCTCGTTGATCTGGCTTTCCTTCTCGATGAAGGTGTCCGAACGCGGAACATAAGCTTCAGGCTGGTAGTAGTCGTAGTAGCTTACAAAATACTCGACAGCGTTGTCCGGGAAGAACCCCTTGAACTCGCCGTAGAGCTGGGCGGCCAGCGTCTTGTTGGGGGCAAGGATAATGGCGGGGCGCTGTGTCTCCTCGATGATCTTCGCCATCGTGTAGGTCTTGCCGGTACCGGTCGCGCCCAGCAGGACCTGGTCGCGCTCACCATCGCGCACCCCGCCCGCAAGCTCGGTGATGGCGGTGGGCTGATCGCCCGCAGGCTGGAACTCGGAGTTCATGCGGAAGGCGATGCCGCCTTCGAGTTTTTCCCGCGCCGCGACCGGTGGGGCGGGTGCGGTCAGGATCGGTTCCTGGGCGTCGGAATGTGCGTAAGGCATCGGGTCGGCTCCTCGTGCGCGGCTTTGCAAACATGTGATCAGGACGGGCCCGGCGACAACCCGACGGAGGCGTTTTATCGCATCACCGACATCGTTTTCGCCGACACCAACAGATCAACCTAGAGGCGAAAAAGACTTGAAAGATCGCCTCACTTGCTTTTCAGTCGACCTACAAGCGGCGGACATGTCCCGATTCGACGAAATTTCCCCACTCACCTTCGCGGATCGGTCGCCTTCTTGAGTCCGGCCGCGGCGTTTTTCCCGCGCCGCGGCCGATGTTTCATATCCACCCGATCTTGCCGGATGCTGCCGCCTTTGGCATAGTGTTCGCTCATTACCGCCGCAACCCGGAGCCTGTCATGCCTGCCCGCATCTATCGCCCCGCCCGGACCGCAATGTCGTCGGGCAGCGCCAAGACCCGCGAATGGATCCTCGATTTCACACCGGACGCTCCGCGCTCGGTCGATCCGCTCATGGGCTGGACGAGTTCGCGAGACACCCAGGCGCAGGTGCGTCTCCGATTCGAGACCGAGCAGGAAGCGCGTCAATACGCCGAGGAGAACGGTATCGATGCCGTCGTTACCCGACCCAAGGTGCGTCGGGCGAATGTCCGGGCCGGCGGATATGGCGAGAATTTCGCGACGAGCCGGCGCGGTTCCTGGACGCATTAAGGGCGTTCGGCACCCTCTCCGATTGCGACATGTCGATTTCGGTTTCAGGTACTTAAAACTGAAGAACCCCGCCCGATGGGCGAGGTTCCGGTCTCAGGACTTTGGGGCCAATCAGACTTCTTCGAGAACCCCGCAAGCGATCCGGTCGCCCGCGTCGCCTGAAGGTTGTGACGAGTAGTCATCCGGCTCGCTGTGAACGATGAAGGCTGCGCCATTATCGTCCAGCAGCATCCCTTCGATATCGATCAGATCGTTGAAAATCTCGACATTGACGTTGCCGTCGCTCCCCACGACCACGTTCGGCAGGTCACCGGGATGCGGTCCACCTGCGGCCAGAATTCCGTGCTCACGGTCGCCGGAGATATGTCCTCCCGCGCTGGAGAAGTCGTCGGCCGAGCAATCGCCCGTTTCATGCAGGTGAATGCCGTGCGAACCCTCCGGAAGATCGCTCAGGGCTACGACGATCAATGCCTGCCCGGAAGCAGTGTCGTTGACCGTCACCGTTCCGATCGACGTCCCCTCGCTGTTCATGACGTCCGCACGAAGCTGCAT
Organism: Palleronia sp. LCG004; assembly: GCF_032931615.1. Classification (NCBI taxonomy): domain Bacteria; kingdom Pseudomonadati; phylum Pseudomonadota; class Alphaproteobacteria; order Rhodobacterales; family Roseobacteraceae; genus Palleronia; species Palleronia sp. LCG004. Next base: position 1,431,154 of record NZ_CP136759.1, on the reverse strand, counting down.
TTCGGGTGCTTCCTGCGCGATGACAGGGGCGGTGATCGCAGCGGCGCAGACGAGGCCAAGGCTCAGTCGTTTCATATTGACGTCTCCTGTTTTCGGTCTGCCAGACAAACGGGACGGCGGAAGGGCGGTTCCGCTTGCCGTCGCGCGGCAAAGGACGTTATCACCCGCTCGGTGCGGTCCCTTAGCTCAACGGGATAGAGCAGCTGACTTCTAATCAGCAGGTTGAGGGTTCGAGTCCTTCAGGGATCGCCATTTAGATAAGGGTTGGGAAAAAAGCATAAGAGCGCACATTTGCGCCAAATGGCTGGTTTCTCAAGTCAAGCGGGTTTTGCTGTCAAGCTGGCAAACGACTGAACTTGATTGCTGAATTCAGAGATCACGCCTGAAGAAGACGCGATCGTAGGTTCGCGTCTTCGACGATACCGGCGACACTCCGGCCCCCCTGAGCCAAGCCAGAACCGTGTTGCGATGCTCCCCGCGTTCCTCCACGAGTTCCGACAGGGTCACGAAGCGGGTCCGGAACGCAGCGATGTGATCCTTTGTCATACATGAGTCCGTCCGCCCCGTTCGGGGATTCGGAACCTCGATGGACTGGACGAGCCCGTCCTCAATCATGCCGGGCAGGGTCGTGCCGTCGCGCAGGCCGATGCTCCGGGCGAACTCGGCGACGGTCGTCTGAGGGCGAGCCTGTGGAGGGATTGCGCGATCGACCTCATCCGACCGGACCTGAATTGCATCGAACCCTTGAAGATCCGCGCGTCGCCCCGCGCTGAGCCGCCCGTCTCCCAAAGCTTCGAAAAGGGCCACAAGGGGAAGGCGTCGTCGGACGCCGGCCATACGGAGGCTTGTCCATTCGCCGTGGGCAAGGTCGAGTGTCGGAGCGCCGTCCAGAAGACTGGCGAGAAGCGCGTGCCCGTCCTCCGGGTCCCAGGGATGCTCCGTTACCTCGGGGTCGAGATAGGGGGTGAGCAGGCCCGCCTCGACAACGGCCGCGAACTGGCTCTTCGTCAGGCCGCAGAACCGCTTCATGTTCTCGGTGCCTACGAGGCGGGGTAGCCGCTCCAGAAGCTCCGCGTGCTTCACGGCGTCGAAGGTATGTCGGGCGTGGGGACGCGGATCGTCCGCCGCGATCGCGCCGACCGAGATCAGGATCCTCGCGAGGTGCAGCTCGCTCACGCCGGTGGCCTGAGACGCACTCCGAACCGAATGGAGCCGGCGCGAGGGAAGCGGAACGCCGAGGAGATCGTCGCCCGCTGCGAGAGGCCATCGTGCCGCAATGTGGTCCCTCAGCAGGCCGAGGAACGGCGTGAAGCCGGGATCGCTCACATACTCGCGGCGAAGATCGTTATAGAGACGACCATAGACGACCTGGTGCTTGTCCATCGCGCCCTGGGACGCATGGAACAGGTCGTCGAGGGAGGCGAGGATGGCCTCGGGGCCCTTGGTCAGCACCTCGAAGCCGGCAACCAGCGGATCTGTATCACGGGTATTGGCAAACTGCCTTCGCACGAGTTCTCCACCGAGGAGGCCGCATATCGTTGTGACAGCCCGGACTGGAACCTCTGCCACCCATGTGTCGTCCGATCCGTCGCGAAGTCGACCTTCGAGCCATCTGTCATACGTGGTGAGGGGGGGGGCTCGGGCCGGTCGAGTTCGCCGGCCAGGATGGCAGGCGCGATCTTCTTCATTTGCCGCTGGACGTCATATCTCTCGACGGTCGCCATCTCGGTCCACAGATCCACCAGGGGGTGCCGATGCCGAAAGCAGACACGGACGTCGCGGAGAAGCCAGTCGCCGCGGAGCGCCATCCACTTCTCCGGACGATCGTCATGACCATCCATGTCCTCTCGCAAGCATTGCGGGTATCCGCGGATTTCGGGCACACGGAGGGCCCTGACGGCATGTCCCTCGCGGCGATACGTCATGCGTCCCTGCGTGGACGGTCGGCCTGTCCATGAGACCATTTCCTCCATCCTTTCGAGAGAGATTCCCGCAAGAGCACCGAGTACACTTGTGGTTTCCTCCTTGACCCGAAGGAGGCTCCTGAACGGGAGGTTGAAGTCCCTCGCGAAGCTGGAAGTGTCTATGCCATTCATTGCCGCCATTCGGCCGAGGAAGGAATGGACCGTCTCGCGGGGAACCGGAGCGGCGCGGAGAGCCAGGGCCTGGGGCATGTGGCGCTTGTGCTGGAGTAGTCTGCCCCCTGCAAAGGTCTTCGATTCCCGCGGTCAAGTCAGGGGCAGAGGGCGCGACGGTGTTTGTGTCATCAGCCGGGTAGGGGAGGTTCGGGCCCTCCAAGGGGATGGCGACAGGCCGAGATCACGGCAGAACTTATCTGCACCGGAGGCGCGTCGCTGACGATTCCGACGGCGATCCTCGTTACGGCCGTCAGCCAAACGGATTACGTGCTCCCCCGGCCGATGACCATCCGAGCACATGTTCGATCTTCATTCAGCCTCGCTGCCGTCGAGGTCAGGTCGACATCGACGCGGGGCATATTAACGATGTTATAGTCATGACAACCGCGCGAGCGTCAGCGACAGGATGGTGGTTCCGGTCATTCGCTGCTGGCGCGAACGCACCCAGTCAGCGCACAGGAACTGTTTCTACCTACCCCGAGGGCCGACCGACAAGGGGGCGGCTCGCTATCGTGGGTTGGAAGAGGTCTGCCGGGCTGCCTATCCAGATCGAGGGGCAGCGTGAACGCAGACGCTTGCAAGATCTCCCGCGAAAAGCATGAGGGCACCCGCCAACTGGCTCAGGACATCGCCAAAACCTCGCAATACGCGGTCTCGTTGGGGCTGGGGAAGCAGGTCAAGAAGCTCTTCGCCTACCGAGGCGCATCCTCGGGCTCAAGAGGCTGCAGTTACGTGGCCCATAGAGTGCAGACGAAGAACTCCGCCTCGCCGCTACCGCCCAGAACCTCCGCTCCGGTAGCTGGCGAAGATCCTTCCCGCGTCGCAGAAACTGCGGCTAGCCTAATAGCAAAACTGCAAGCGGCTTCGAAAGGCCAGAGTTGCCCACTCGCGAACTGGGGTTCTACCACATGGGCGGAAAGCAGACCTCCGCTGCGGCTGCACACTCAGATGGAGCTCGGACAAAAGCGGACATTCAGTTTAGATGCATATAGCCGGCTTATCGGACTCGCTCTGTTGTCTCCGTTACTATCCGATAAGAAGGGTTATCGGATACTACTGGGGGCATGAGAGAACTCCACACGACAATCACGGACCCGGACGCTCTGCTCGCCCTCGAACCCGAGGAACTGGCCGGCACGATCTTGATCCTGCTGCGCGACCGGATCGAGCGGGAGCCTCGCCCGATCAGCGTGCACAACTGCATTTCGGAGATCACCAGCGGTGCCTCGAGTGTTCGCGGGGGCCAAGGGTATCCACCGGAAGCGAGGGAGGAAATCGCGCTTGCTGTAACCGAGGCCTTCGCCTGGCTGGAGGCCCAGGCTCTTCTGGTGCCGCAACCCGGATCGACGGGCTGGTCGGTCCTCAGCCGGCGCGCCCGGCGGTTCCAATCCGAAGAGGACTTCCGACAGTTCCAGTTGGCCCGGTGCCTGAACCGCGATCTTCTGCATCCCGCGATCGCCGAGGAAGCCTGGCTCTCCTTCGTTCGAGGGCGGTTCGCATCCGCCGTCTTCGAGGCTATGCGGGCCGTCGAGATCGCGGTGCGCGAGGCCGGGGGGCTCGCGCAGAAACAGGTCGGCACAAAGCTCATGCAGGCTGCCTTCGGGCAGGGTGGGCCGCTGCGGGACTCCGAGGCCGACACGGCCGAAGAGGACGGGCTCATGCACCTCTTCATCGGTGCCATGGGCTCCTACAAAAACCCACACTCGCATCGGAACGTCGCCATGGAGGATGCCGGCGAGGCGATCGAGATCGTCACGCTCGCCAGCCATCTGCTGCGCATAGTCGACGCGCGGAGGCCAGCGCAACAGGAAAAACCGCCAGATAAAGTCTGATCGAACTCGTGCAATACTATATGTTAACGGTTTGCATATAGACGATATTTATGTAGCCCGGGGGGTGTGTGCCTCCCCGGGAGGCTTGATATACTCGCGCTTCTACGCTATATCTTGTCTCGCCGCTCATGATCGGGTGAGCCTGAAAGGGCAATACAGCGGCCACATCGGTGCAAGCCGATCCTCTGTGAGGTGCAAGGTGGTCCCGACCGGAGCCTAAAGCTCCACAAGGTAGGCTCTGCGGAGCCTATTTTTGTTTCTGATCAGCGCCGTTTGATCTGTGAGGGCGGGCCGAACTGGACCTGCTGTCCGTTCGCTACGCTCCTGATCAACGTAGGGAAGTGTATTGGCCGCGCGGTCCGCACCAAGCGGTCCTTCGAGTAAGCTGACCGGACCTTGAGGTGCACATCCACCCCCTGCTTCTTGGCACGGACTGCCGCAAAGAAGCAGACATAGGTCTGGACGTTGGGCGCGTTTCCGATCCCCTTCACAACGAAGTATGTCGCCCGGTCGCTGTCGTAGACAGAATGCCCTCTGAGGCCCGCGAGAAGCCCGGGGAGAAACTTCGACTGCTCATATCGATCAAGACAAAAGGCACGTTCCTGCGGTTCTCCAGGATGGTTATACCGCAGGTCCGGCGTGTGCGCCGCCGGATCGAATTTCTCGGTGAATACGTGGCAGCTGTATTCCACCTGAACATGGAAGTCCTGCCCTTGGTCCGCGACTTGGAAGGTCATGGGTTCAAGGTGGGCGAAATCGTAGATGACCCCCCGTATTTTCTTATTGCGGAAAAACGCCATCACTCGTCCTTGTTCTTGACTACCTTCAGCTTGGGCCGACCCTTGCGCTTCGCCTTTGCGTTTCGGGCGGCGAGCTTTGTTTCGCGTTCCTGAACCTCTTCCTGGGCGTAGGGCGTGGCCGCCTCGATCAAACCGGCGAAGGAATACTCGTTCGGCTTCGAGCCTGATAAACCTTCACGGCGCTCGATACGTTGTAGAAGCCCTCCGGCCTCGAGCTTCTGAATCCTTTTCCGGATCGTGCTGGGATCACACCCCAAGGCGCTCGCCATGGTCTTCTTCGAGGGACGCGGTAGACCCTCGGGAGTCCACCAATAGGTCGAAAGATAGACGATGATGGCGAGGTCCATGGCGTCGAGGCCGAGAGCCTGCATGCGCGTCACGATGACATTGGGGATTACGGTGAACCCGGGAGCCATCAACTCCTTCGACCACTTCTTCTCGTTCGTGCGCAGTTCTTTCTGGAGTTGCGCCTCCTTTTTCTGGTCCGCCATTTTCGTCTCCGTCGTATGCGATGGCTTACATATGCTGGCTTGCGAGCGCCTTAGCAAATCGCTCCGGGGGGCCATAGCGCCCCCCCCCAAGCTTCATTTTGGGTTACTCGACACTGCGTCTATTCGGAGGAGTATGATTGTGGGGAATCTGCTTTGGGAGGCACAAGCGCCTCTCCCCGGGGCGGCAGTGATGCCTTGCCCCGCAGGCGCTCAGGCCTTGGGCCGGAGGCCCAATATCCCCCGGGCAGTGCAAAATTTCTTGATTTCTATATATGATAAGCGTCCGACCGAGGGAAGTTACCATGCCGTCGAACCACAAAAATGACCTCTCCCAAGGGACGCATGTCTGATGCCGTCGTTCTCGGCATTCACCATCGAGGCACTCGTTCAGGTGATTTCCGGCGGACCCGGCCTTGGCAACACGGAGCCGCCGATCGGCATCTATCGCTCCGGTCCCAAGATCGACAGCTTCCTGATGGGGATCGGTATCGACCCCGCGCATGGCGAGGGATCTCGGTTACCGGCGCTGAGGGAATGTCTCAGATGGGCCACCCGGCAGGAGAATGGTGACGAGCTGATCGGTCGGGCAATCGAGGCAGTCGCCGACCCAAGGAACCACGCTCGAGAGCCGGAGAAGACGGAGTCCGTGCTCGACCACCTGAACCTGCATCTCGCCCCGGATGGTTTCGAGGTGGCACTGCGTGAGGGCCGGGCATTGCTGCGCAAGCGGGGGCCGCGGTCGTCGGGGCTATCGCCGAGAAGACCGCGACGCTGGATTTCGGGACGGTGAGCCGGGATCTCGATCGCGCCACCCGGAACGCGGAGGACGACCCCGAGGACGCCGTGACGGCCGCCTGCTCGACGCTGGAGGCGGTCTGTCGTTCGATCATCGTCGAGCTTGGGCTGGAGCTGCCGGCGAAGAAGGACGTCTCGGCGCTCGTGCGTGCGGTCCAGGAACCGCTTGGCCTCTCGCCCGGGCGCACGGACCTACCGGATCTGATCGCCAGCGACATCCGCAAGGTCCTCAGTGGCCTGACCACGGCCACCGAAGGGATCGGGGCGCTGCGCACCCATGGCGGCGACGCCCACGGCCGGGAGCGAGGCCACCGTCGGATCGACCCGCGGATCGCGCGTCTCGCCATCCACGCGTCGAGCACCATAGCGCTCTTCCTGATCGAAACCTGGGAGCGGAAGATGCAGCGCGCACTTCCCGAAGCTACGGAACCTACGAAATGAACTTGGCCGTCCTATCCACTGCCGTGCCGGCGAGCGGCAAAACGGTCATGCAATACTGCACGCCTTCCAGCACTTCGCGCTTAACGGACTGGGTCATTCTGTAAAATCTGCGCTGACCGGGCTAGGCGACAGGCGTCCAAAAGCACTGGTATTTGGAACGCTCAGTGTGTGTCGTGCTGTGTCTTCAGCACCGTAGCCACGCCGTCGCGTATGGGGCAGGTTGTTCGTGAGCGAATGATCATCGAGGCAGACAATGAAAGCGACCGAGGCCAGCCCTGCTTCAGCACGAACGCCTTCTGCGCCTCCGTGAACCTCGATGCCTTCATCGTCCTCAGCTCCTATCCCAGCCAGGGAATGGTAGCCGAAAACTCCAGCTTCGCGCGGTCCAGTTCTCAGGGGCAGAGCACTCAATACACGCCGGTCATCGGCGCGAGGCTTGCCGTGGGACTTGGGAAAGAAGGATTCCAGACGCGCCATCTGCGCGTTGCTCAACCAGAAGAGATCAGACCTGTTCATCGCTCGACTTTCGAGCCGTGAACCACGCTGCTCTAGGAAAATCAATAGATTCTGACCCTAACTGCTATAAGCGGAGAACAGGACTGAATGGTCTCGCCCCACCGACCTCCACTCCGTCTTCGGCACCACGTGACTCAATGGGCGGACCGGGCTCGGAATCTCCTCCAACGGTGTCGGGAGGCGGGCACCGCGGCGGCTCGGGTCGGGGATCGGGACCGCCGCGATAAGACGTTGGGTGTAGGGGTGCTGCGGATTCCCGAGAATGGCCTCTCGCGGGCCGATCTCCACGACTTGGCCCAAGTACATGACCGCGATGCGATGGCTCACCCGTTCGACAACAGACATGTCGTGACTAACGAATAGCATCGCGATCCCGGCCGCCTCCTGCACGTCGAGCAGAAGATTGATGATTTCGGCCTTGACCGAAACGTCGAGGGCCGAGACGGCCTCGTCTGCGACAATGAGGTCCGGGTTGAGGGCGAGGGCACGGGCGATGCAGATGCGCTGGCGTTGGCCGCCGGAAAATTCGTGCGGGTAGCGATCGGCCATCGAGGCGGACAAGCCGACCTGCTCGAGGAGCTGCCCGACTCGGGCTCTGATCCCCCCATCTTCGGCCCGCTGATGCACGATCAGGGGCTCGGCGATGGAGGTTCCGACGCTCAGACGGGGATTGAGGCTCGCGAAAGGGTCCTGGAAGATCATCTGGGCTGCTTGCCGCAGTTGCGCCAGCTTGGCATGCGAGAGGTCCGAAATGTTCATGCCCCGCAGACGGACGGTGCCGCCGCTGATCGGAAGAAGCCCCAGGACCGAACGGCCGAGCGTCGATTTCCCGCAGCCCGACTCGCCGACTAGGGACAGCGTCTCCCCGCGTTTCACGGTGAAGGAAACGTCCTCCACGGCATGCACTCGAGCCGTGACGCGCCCAAGGAGCCCGCCGTGGATATCGAAACGCGTCGTGAGCCCGTCAACCTCGAGGATTGGCTCTTGGTCGTGCTCGACAGTATCGATCACGGGAATGGCCGGCTTCGAGCGTCCGGTCTTGAAATCAACGAGATCAAATCGCCTGGGAAGCTCAGATCCCCTTAGCGCCCCGAGGCGCGGCACAGCCGCGAGCAATGCGCGGGTATAGGGCTGCTTGGGCGCCGAGAAGATCTCCGCTGACGGTCCGCGTTCGACGCAGTCGCCACGATACATTACAACGATGTCGTCGGCGATCTCCGCGACGACGCCCATGTCATGCGTGATGAAGAGGATGGATAGCCCGGTTTCCCGCTGAAGCTCCTCCAACAGATCGAGGATTTGGGCCTGCACCGTCACGTCGAGCGCGGTGGTCGGCTCGTCCGCGATCAGCAGCCGCGGATTGCCGGCCAGCGCCATGGCTATCATCACACGCTGCCGCATGCCGCCTGAGAACTGGTGCGGATAGTCGGAGAACCTGCGCTCCGCGTCGGGGATCCGGACGCGCTGGAGCAGGTCAAGCGCCTCCTTGCGCGCCGCCTTTGGCGAAATGGTCCTGTGGGCAAGCACCGCCTCCGAGACCTGCTGACCTAGGGTCATGACCGGATTCAGGCTCGTCATCGGCTCTTGGAAGATCATGGCGATGTCATCGCCGCGCAGCAGGCGCATCTCTTCCGGCCCGAGGTCCAGCAACGAGGTGCCCTCGTAGACCACCCGGCCGCTCACTCGGGCCCGCTCCTTCGAAAGCAGCCCCATTATGGCGAGCGAGCTGACACTCTTACCCGACCCGGATTCGCCCACGATGGCGACGGTGCGGCCGGCGGGGATGTCGAAGTCGAGATCGCGCACCACGTTTTGCCACTCGGGGCCGGACCGGAACCCGACGGTCAACCCACGCACCGAAAGAACGTTGGTCTGTATCTCATCGGCCATCAGACGGCCCTCCCCTCTCCCCTGACGATGCCGCCGCGCGCCATGACAAAGGAGGGCGCGCGGAATGCGTCCTCCTGCTCAAGCGGATCGGCGTCGACGGCGATGAGATCCGCGGAATAGCCGGGGGCTATCTTGCCGATCTCGTGGGCCAGGCCAATGGCGGCAGCCGCGCCGGTCGTGGCGGAACGAATGGCTTCGGCCCCGCTCAGCCCGGCGCGCATCGTCCACATGATCTCGCGCCAGGTTTCGTCGAAATGGGTTTCGCGCACGCCTGCATCGGAACCGCAGGTGAAGGGTATGCCGAGCCCTTGGAGACGTCGGAATGTTTCGAGCATGACGTCGAACTGGTATAGGGCATGGTCTTCATCGGCGCTCCGGCGGGCCGCCTCCCGGAGACGGTCGAGCGGATGGGTGGCGGTCGAAAGGTTCGGCATCACGTGTACACCGGCGTCGCGGACTTCCTGCGCGATGTCGGCGTCGTAATGCCGCTCGAGTCGGCCGCCGGCACCGTGAACGTGGAACGCGCAATGTTCGAGGCTGTCGATCCCGGCCCGGGCCGAGAGGCGGATGCTCTCGCTGGCAAGAACGTGAGAGACGCTCGGATAGCCATGCTCCCGCGCCAGCGAAGCGATGAGGTCGAGGCTGCCTTGCGAGAACATCGTCTGCGCCGGGTCGGAGCCCGGCGTCATGCCGCCGCCGCTGGCCATGACCTTCACGCTTCGACCGCCCTCCAGAGCGAGACGCGAAACGTGGGCACGGATATCCTCGTCGGACGTAACGAGACCATGCATGAAGTGCAGGTGCCCCTTCGGCACGGTTATCGGCGGCCCGGACAGCAGCAGGCGTGGCAGTGGAATGGGGCTGAGGTCGGGGCGCCGGGACAGCGCGAGCATGGACCAGCCCGACCCGCAGTCGCGCGCGGTAGTCACGCCGCTTTCGAGCAGCGTATGTGCATTGGTGATCGCCCGCATCAGATGCTCGGCATCGTCCTCGGCGTAGTAGTCCGAAAGCGGATCGGCCTCGCCACTGAACTCTAGATGGACGTGTGTGTTGATGAGACCGGGCAGCAGTCGCCTGCCCCCGAGGTCCATCTGCTTGGCATCTTCCGCCGGGACGTCCCCAGGCTTGGCTAGCGCCTTAATGCGGTCTCCCTCAACGACGACCCAGCCGGGCCGAAAGCTTTCGGTTTCGGCACGCCAAATGGCCTCCGACCTTATCCAAAGTTCTCTGTCAGCCATAAGATTACCGAATTGAGGGATTGAGGAGGCGATAGAGGATATCGACCAGCAGATTGACGATGAGGACGAAGGACGAGGCGATCACCAGGATGCCCTGCACCACTGGATAGTCCCGCCGCATCACGGCGTTGACCCCAAGGCTGCCGATGCCGGGCAACTGGAAGAGAGCCTCGGTGATGAAGGCGCCGCTCAAAAGGAGGGCGAACGACAAACCGATGACGGTGATGATCGTGATGATCGCGTTGCGGAAGGCGTGCCGGATCAGGATCCGGCGCTCGCGCAAGCCCTTGGCCCGCGCCGTCCGGATGTAGTCGGCCCCGAGGACCTGCAGCAGGCTGGCCCGCGTCATCCGCGCAAGAAGCGCCGCCTGCCCCACGCCAAGCGCGAATGCCGGCAGGATCATGTGATACAGCCAAGGCCAAACCCCTTCGGACAGGGGAACGTATCGCCCGATTGGCAAGAGGCGCAACTCGACGCCGAAGATGTAGATCAGGAGCATGCCGACCACGAATTCCGGCACTGACAGGAAGGTCAGCGACACCACGATCGAGGAGGCGTCCTTCCAGGAATTCGGGGACAGCGCCGCGATCGTGCCGAGCGGAATGCCAATGACGATGGCGACCAAAAGCGACAGGAATCCGAGGCTGAAGGTCACGGGCAATCTTTCGATGATCGCCTGAGATACGCTGCGGCCCAGGAAGTAGGACTCTCCCAAGTCACCACGCATGCTGTTCACGACCCAGCTGCCCAGCTGTTGCAAGTAGGGCTGGTCGAGACCGAGCCTCTCGCGCACGGCCTGCATGCCTTCCGCCCCGGTATCCATGCCGACGAAGCTAGCCGCCGGGTCCCCCGGTGTCGCGTGAACGATGACGAAGGACAGGATACTGACTGCAATCCACATCGGGATGAAAAGCAGCAGACGGCGGAAGATCATGCTGGCCATGCGCGGACCTCACTCGGCTTTCGAAACGTCCCAGAAGCGCGGCGTTACGTAGAACGGCTCGTAGCCGGTCAGCCCCGCCCGGGTCGCCTCAGGCTCGAAGTAATCGCCAACCCGCAGAACAACGACGTCGTCCCAGATCTTCTGCTGGATATCTTCCCAGGCAGTCTGTCGCTCGTCGGCCTCGGCACCCGAGCTGATGGTCGCCAGCAGTTCCTGCATCTCATCGTCGCAGTAGCCGAAGGCCGAGATCGAGTCGCACTGGATCGAGGTCAGGACCTGAAAGGGGTCGAAGCGCGGCGACCAGCCGGTCTGGTTCACGGCCCAGTCATCCTGGGTCTGGGCGCGCTGGATCTGCGACGGCCAGTCCATCAATTCGGTCTGAACGTTGATCCCGGCTTCGCGCCATTGCGCTGCGATCGCTTGAGATGCTCTGAACATCCAACCGTAGTTCTGGTTGGTCAGGTAGATAACGGGCTCGTCATCGTAGCCGGCCTCTTCCAGAAGGTCCTCGACCTTGTCGAGGTCGCGGGTGCCATATGCATCGCCGCCGGCCTCGGTGTAGAAGCCGCTCTGTTCGGGGAAGAAGATGCTCGGCTGGACGCGCGTGTACTCCTCGCGGCCGAAGGCCGAGGCAAGCAGGACCTGCTGCGGATCGATCGCTGCAAGCAGAGCCTGCCGGAAGGCCACATTCTGCATCAGCGGGTTGCGATGGTCGAGCTCAAGCACGATCGCCCAGCGGGGTTTCACGATCTCGACGTTGACCTCGTCGCTTTCCTGAAGCTCGGGCACCGCGGTGATCGAGATCGCTTCGGCGTAGTCGAAATCCCCTGTCTGGATGCCGGCCACGCGACTCGATTCCTCGGTCACGGGCAGGAGCCGGACCAGGTCCACGCAGGCCGTGCGCGCGCCGCCGAAGCCGGTTGGCCCCTCGTAACGCTCATCGGTGGGATAGTCCTCGAACTTCGCGAGGTCGATGGACACGTCGGGCGTCCAGCTTTCAAGCGAGAAAGGCCCCGTGCCCACGATGTCCTCGCCCCGGATCTCGTCCGAGCCCGCAGCGTCAACAATCTCCTTGGGCATGATCGCCACGACCGGAGAGGGCATCGCCAGATTGGTAATAAAGGGGAAATCTTCCGAAAGCGTGACCCGTACGGTCAGGGGATCGACCGTCTCGACGCTTTCCACGGCATCGAATCGGCCCGCGCCGGGCGACGACGCGAGGAAGCGCTGGAGCGACGCGGTCACGTCATCGGCATCAAGGATATCGCCATTGTGGAAGGGGACGTTCTCGCGGAGATGGAAGATATAGCTCAGGCCATTCTCGCTGCGCTCCCAGTCTTCGGCGAGCTGGCCGATCGGCTGGTACGCATCGTCGAGCGTCACGAGGCTCTCGAAGATGTAGATCGACACCTGACGGCTCGCGTTCGTGGTCGACAGGATGGGGTCCATTGTCGAGGCATTGGTCGTCATGGCCGCCTCGATGGTGCCGCCCATCGATTGGCACTCTGCCAGGGCGGTGGTGGTGGACGCGGCCACCAGCGCCGCGCCGGCCAGAAATCTTGACGTGCTCTGCATAGTTACGCTCCCAATTGTGTTGATGTGTCAGTTCGCGGACGCACCTGCGAAGGTCGCGTCGTTCAGGTTCTGCGCCTGAATTATCCGCTTTGGGGTCACGACCTCGCCAAAGCGGGCCGTGGCCGCCATGTCCTTGAGGCCGGTGCCGGTGATCGTGCAGACGACGGTCGCGTCGGGGTCGATTCGCGTCTCGCGCGACGCCTTTAGAAGAGCGGCTGCGGCATAGGCGCCCTGCGGCTCAGCGAAGATGCCCTCGCGCTCTGCCAGAAGGGCCTGGGCCTCGAGGATGTCGGTATCGGTGACGAGATCGAGCTGGCCTTCAGTCTCGGCGATCGACTCCGCGGCCCAGTCCCCGTCGAGCGGGAGATAGTAGTCGCCGCTGACGTATGGCTCCTCGTGCAGTCGGTTGATAGGCGCATGCTCTTGATCGGAGCGCTGCGCGCCCGTCATCCGGGGCAGCCTGTCGGCGAGCCCCATCTCGCGAAGCTCCTTGAACCCCTTGGTGACGCCGCCGAGCAGGCCGCCACCGCCGACACAGCAAAAGACTTCGTCCGGAACCGAACCAAGTTCTGCGGCAAGCTCGAAGGCGATCGTCTTCGTGCCCTCGACCATGAAGGGGTTGACGGGCCGGGCCGACACCATCGGCATCGCGCCATTGGCTTCGCAGAAGGCGCGCATTCCAGCGAAGAGCTCCCAGTAGGCACGCATCTTCCCGGGGCCGGGCGCAGGGATATGGTAAAGCTGCGCGCCGTAGACGGCGATCTGGCGCAGCTTGGCTTCCGCGGTGTTCTCGGCGACCCAAACATGGGCCTCGGCACCCGCCTTTGCGCAATAAGCCGATAGCGCATTACCGACGTTTCCGCTGGAAATCGTCGCGTACAACGTCTTGCCCCAGAGCCGGCCCATGCTCAATGCCACCGACATCTGCCGGTCCTTGAAGGACCCTGTGGGGTTCGACCCTTCCAGCTTGAAGAAAAGGTTGCGCAGACCGAGCTCCCTTGCGAGCCGTTCGCTGCGGACGAGGGGCGTGCTGCCCTCGCCCAGGCTGACGGCACGGTCCGCGTTGAATGGCGCGAGCACGGCGGAAAAGCGCTTCCAGATCGATCCGGCCTGATTCCAATCCTGGGCGAAGCTCTCCGCTGCCGCCTCGAGATCGACCTCGACGCTCAGTTCCCCCCCCGTTGCGGGACAAGCGAAGAGAGGTCCCATGGCATAACGCTGGCCCGTTTCCAGGCTTCGCAACCAGCCCTTGTCGGCGGCAGCGGGTTCAGCCCAGTGCGCATTGGAGCTGCTGTCGTGCATCGGTTAATTTCTCCGCTTAGGGTCGATCGCCTGGCCCAGCCCGTCGCCGAGTAGATTGAGCGAGAGTACGGTGAGCGCGAGCGCGAGGCCCGGATATATCATGAGCCAAGGTGCAGTGCGGTAGGTCGCGCGCGCCTCGCCGAGGATGTTCCCCCAGCTCGGATCCGGCGGCTGCAGGCCGAGACCGACGAAGCTCAGCCCCGCCTCGCCCAAGATGGCGTATGCAAAGAGGAAGGTCTCCTGCACCATGAGCGCAGGAAGCACGCCCGGCAGAATGTGGACGAAGAGGATGCGGAGCCGAGAGGCGCCGATCGACTGTGCCGCTTCGACGAACGGCTGGGAGCGTATCACCAGCGCCTCGCCCCGGACAATGCGGGCGGTCCGGGGAATGTAGACCAGCGACAGCGCGAAAACCACGTTGAGCGCGGTGTTCCCGAGGGCGGCCAGGATTGCTAGGGCGAGGAGCAGCACGGGGAATGCCATCAAAACATCCATCGACCGCATCAGCGGCCCGTCCAGGCGGCGGGACGTTCCGGCGAGGACACCGATTAACGTCCCTACGAGGGCCGTCACCACCATCACCAGCGCACCGATCATCACGCTGCTGCGGCCGCCGTAGACGATCCGCGCCAGCAGATCGCGCCCCATCGCATCGGTCCCCAGCAGGTGCTCGGAGCCCGGCGGTGCGAGGATGGCCGTATAGTTGAGCGCCAGGGGATCGAGCGGCATGAAGAGCGGCAGGAACAGGATCGCCCCGAGTACCAACAGAAACAAGGTGGCGCCGGCGACAAGTAGCCTGCTTCCAAGCAGAACCGGTGCAATAGCGGAGAAACGTTTGTTCCAAGCCGCCAACATGCAGACTACACCCGGGCGACCGCGATCGCGGTCATCTCGACGCGCAGATCCGGATCGGCGAGCCGCGCCTCGACGCAGGCGCGTGCCGGTGGATGCGCCGGATCGATCCAGGCATCGTAGACGGCGTTCATGGCGTCGAAGTCGACGATGTTCGGCAGGAAGACATTGACCGCAATGAGATCGGACTTCTTCGCACCCGCCGCGGCGATCAGGCGCTCGATCTTACCGAGAACCTGGCGCGTCTGCTCGGTGATAGAGGCCGTCGTGTCCTCCGCGATCTGCCCCGCCACGTGAACCTGTCCGCCGCTGATCACGGCTTGGCTCATCCGGATGCCACTGTCGATGCGCTTAATGCCCGGCTCTGCGGCGACTGCAGTTGATTTCGTCACTAGATATCTCCAAATATTGTCCCGTATAATGGACAGCTTGTCTACAGATGAGGCTAGCCAGCCAATGGTGTCCGTGCAAGGCCTCTGTGAAGATGTTGCCGAAAGCGATTGAGGAGCAGCGAACGTGGCGGATGGTGAAAACGGCAGAGCGCGCGGAATCGACAGGGCAATCTCGATTTTCGAACATCTTCGCGAAGTGCGCAGACCGATGCCGATCGGGGCGCTGGCCAAAGCGTTGAACGCGCCTCGCTCGTCGATCTACAGCCTTATCTCACGGCTTACCGAGGCGGGGATTCTCGAGACCAATGGCGATGGAGACATCTTCTTCGGGCGGCAGGTCTACTTCTACGCGGACGCCTACCTGGAGTCGCAGCCGGTGACGCGACTCGGCCGCGACGAAGTCATCCGCCTCAGCCGTCAGTCGGGAGAAACGGCACAACTCTGCGTCCTCGTGAATAACAAGTACACGGTCGCCTTCATGCACCCTGGCGCCAGTCTCTTCCGGATAAGTTCTGAGGCCGGTGTCATCGTTCCGATTCCCTGGACTGCCTCGGGCCGGCTTCTTCTCGGAGGTCTCAGCGATCACAAGATCCTTGAATTGATCCCCGAGGAAGACTTCCGCCTCCCCTCCGGAGAGGTCCTTGACCGACAGAATTTCCTCGATCAGGTCCGCGAGGCACACCGCCAAGGCGTGACGGAAACTTCAGGTCTGTCGGATCCCTTCACCACCTGCCTCGCCGCGGCGATCCGCGAACGAGACGGCTCCCCCGTCGCAACGCTGTGCTTCATGGTCCCAGCGACGACCGATCGCCGGCGCAAGGACGAACTCTTGGAGGCCTTGGCGGCGAGCGCGCAAGGGCTTAACGCGGCGCTCGGCCGAGGCGTCACCTAACCCAAGCAACCAACAGAATGGGCTCATGCCCACACATTAACTCGCCCATATGCTAAAAGACGGCGATCTCGGGGTCATTTGCAGGAGAGAGCGAAATCCTACGCTAAGGTCGAGGCGGCTCGCCGTGGGTTCGCTCACGCCTCCGGTTTGGTCATGACCAGCACACCGGCCGGCTCCACCTCTCCTACGTGTACCGCCAGCACACGCCGAACCACGCCTCCACGGACGAGGGGACCCACCTCGGCGCCGCCGACCTGGTGCTGACGACTGACGACTTTACGGTCGCCGAAGGCACCTACTGGACGCGTAGAAGCTGGCAGACTGGCCGGAACACCGCGGGCACGCTGGAACTGTCCAAGCTTCAGGGCCGGCAGCTAACAGGCAAGTCCCTCCGGTCTTATGCGGCGGAGCACAAGGCGAAGCTTGTCGGAGACGCCGACGCGTAGACCTACTCAGCTAATTTAACACTATTAATAATAGTGTTCACCACAGCGTCCGCTGCTCCGCGCCATGTCTCAGCAAAAGCAGGGCCGCCGGATCGGGGCAGGGGACCGATCGATGCTTCCTCTTTGAACATTTGTCGCGCATTCTGTTCACATCAGCGAAATGCGCCTCCACGATACCGCCGGGAACCGGCTCTACCTGAACGCCGGGGAGCGGGCCGCCTTCCTTGCCGCGGCCCGCCGCCAGGGTGCCCGGGACCGGACGCTCTGCGAGACGCTGCATTGGACCGGGTGCCGGGCCTCGGAGCTTCTTGAGATCACGCCGGCCCGCGTCGATCTCTCGGGAGGTACGATCACGATCCGCAGCTTGAAGAAGCGGCGGGATGCGGCAGGCGCGCCGTGCCGGTCCCGCCGGATTATGTCGATACGATGAACACCGCCCACCGGCTTTGCAAGGCGCAGCGCTCCCGCAAGCGGGCGGCGCTGCCGATCTGGCCGATCGGCCAGGTGCGGCTCTGGCAGATCGTCAAGCCGGTCATGGTCGAGGCCGGGATCCCAGACGCGCCTCACAGGAGCCCAAAGGGCCTGCGGCAGAGGTTCGGCATCAATGCCACGGTGAACGGAATTCCACTCCACATGCTGCAGAAGTGGATGGGGCATCCACAGCTCAGCGCCACGGCGATCTACGCAGATGCCGTGGGCAAGGAAGAGCAGGATATCGCGGCTAGAATGTGGGGATAGGGATATGCAACCGGCCGGGATCGCGCCCGGGGCTTACGGCCGTAAAACCGTGTCGGACGCGTTCGGAGACGGGCCCTTTCCCAGCAGAAAGCGACCCTAGGCCTTCGGAATACTTCGTCTTGCAGACCATCGTTGGAGTTCCCGTAACACATCCCAATGCAGTCGGGGGTAGTCATGCCAGCAAGACCGCGGCAAGCTGGTGCCGCTTACCTGACTGTTCGCTTTCAAGGCCGATCCTATTTGCAAAGGAAAGATTATAAGATGCTGAGAACCCTGATAGCCGCGTCGTTCTGCATCATGCCGTCAAGTGTGTCGGCGCAGACGATGAGTGCGGAGGATATCGCGCGCCAGATCGACGAGCGGATGAAAAACCTCAACCCCTACGAGGAATTGCTCCAGGATCCCGACCCGAGCAGACGTGTGGCGGCGATGCAGATCATGCTGGAATCCGGCGACCGTGACCTTGTGCGAATCGCCACGGAATACGGGCTGATGGCGGAGGACGTGGTGGTGCAGAAAGCGGCGCTCGCTGGCCTACTGGAATCCGAGCCCGTCCTGACGATGATGCTGGACGCTTCTGATGCAGACCTGCGAGGCTGGACCAATACTTTGGGTGGAACCGCAACACCCGAGGGCTTTCATTATTACCGGTTCGATATGACCGGCTATCTCGAGGATGAGCTGTGCTATGCGCAAAGCAAGGCACCGAGTTCTTGCTTCATCACGCTCAATAGCGACGGGATCTTTGTGGAATTTAGGAGAGGCACCGGATCTGATTTTGCACGCGGCAAGATGCAGATCACGACGGATGGTCGTCTCGAAGGACCGTTGAATCTTGACGGAGTAAGTGAACCCGTCACGGCGTCCATCCGGCTCTTCGAGTGACGCCTAGCCGCCCTCGGCCGTGACTGATGAGATCGCGATCAGGCCGGGGGACCACGCATCGAAGACATGCATGCGGAGGCGGGTCATCGGTATGGTGGTGGATGCGGGTCCGGTATCTAGGACGCCGTCCAGCCCCATTTCGAGCCGCTTCCAGTCGCGAAAGCGGGTCCCCTCGGAATCGACAGCATATCTCAACAGCACCGATTTTGGCAGACTGTACCCCTCGCCCACGGGCGAGGTTACCCGCAGGCGTCCAACCCGGACCAGCGCGCCTGCATCGAGCGCGAATTCGAACATCATGTCGCGTGCGGGTGCGAAGACGAAAGTGCCGTCTCCGATCATGTTCTCGGGCGCGTGGCGGGGATTGTCGGGAGGCACGCTACTGGAGACGAGTCGCATGGAGAGGCCAGGCCGATCGGCATCGGCGGACGGGGCGGTGGCACGGGCGAACGCGGTGGCCTGTTCCCCGAGATAGCGGGAGACGTTCATGCGGATTTCCTCGCTGCGCATGAATTGCGCGCGGGTGGGATCGTCGGAGGTAATTGCCATGCCGACGGGCTGTCCCGCGGCAAAGGCGAAGGCCCCGGAGGTCCCTTGCGCAATGGAGTCGCCCGCTTCCTCCACCAGACCGGTGAACGTCAGATACCCGCGGTCCTCGATCCGGAGAGGCAGGCGCTCCTCTTCGCCGGTCCCTCCGAGGCGCAGGAGCTGAACGCGGGTCGCGGCCGCATTGGTACGGTCCGGGTCGAGGTCGTCGAGCTCGGCAGTGCACCGCTCCTCGATCGCACCTCGCAGAACGGCGAGGGCGAGGTCGATCCCGTCCCAGAAGGGGGCGATCGTCGTTCCGGTTCCGGTAACCACGGGAGCAGCGCTGGTTACCGAAATGCGGGGAAAGGCACCCGCCACATGGCGCGGCAGGACAGCATAGCAGGTGCCTGCGCGCGAGAACATCCAGCCGAAGCCGCGCTCCCCGAGCCCGTTCTCGACCGCGACTGTCTGGGCAAGCGAAAAGCTGGTCAGACCAAGAAAAGCGGTTAAGATCGCGATCATGCGTTTCAATAGCCAAATCATCGCGGTTCTGTCCCTTCTGGTCGCCGGCACCTCTCCGACGCTTGGTCAGGAGCTTACACCCTTACCCGAGCGCTTCAACGAAACGGTTCTGCGCGCGGCCGAGATTTCCGGTGCCATCGTGGCGGGCATCCAGATGCGCGAGGCGCCATCGGACGAACTCGTGGTCAGCGCGCACATCCCGGCCGAATGGGCCGGCGCGCATGTCTGCCTGCGTGCGACAAGCATCGACGGCCGCTATGTCGCTGAGGGTGAATACCTCGTTGCCGACCCATGGGCGGGTGGCACCATGTCGGTCGCCTACGAGAGCCAATATCCCGAATTGCTGGCGGCTCTCTCCCAGGATCAACTCGGCGTTCGGATCAACCGGGGGAGCTGCGATCTGGAAGCCAGGGAGGAGCTGGCCATTACGAACTGGAATGCGAAAGGGGGGGAAGAGATTGATATCCTCCTTAACTCGTTCCAGGCCGAGATGGTGTTCCTCTATGTAGGCGATGCGGCAACGCCGATACGCTGCACGCCGCTCGACGACCTGCAGCCCCTGGCATTCGATACGGAATGCCGGATTGGAGAAATTCCGTCGGGTCCGGTTACTGTGGAGATCATACGCGTTGTGGGGCAGAAGCCGATGCCCCCGACCGAGCTCACCATCTGGTTTGATGAGTCCTAGGGAAGCGCTCGCGCGAATACCCCCGATCATCCTCGCGATATCCTTGTTGATCGCGGTAATGATCGCCGCCCTCTGGTCGGGTCAGCGAACCTTCGTACTCGATGCCACGAGCGGTGGGATCGAGATAACGTTCGCCGGAAAAGCCGATGGCGAGGCGGTTTCGTCCAGTGCATGGCAGCTGCGTGACGTCACCGTTTGCCGTTTACGTAAGGTGCCCGATTTGCGGGCGCGGGCGACCGGCGAAGGGTCTTGCCCGGACACCCTCTACGAGATCACGACGCGTGACGAACTGACCGTGGAATGGCCCGCAGGCACCCGCCTGGTGCTCGAAGGCGGGACCGCCCGCGGGCTTGTGATACGAGTTCTCGGCGGTGGATCGGAAAGCTTTCCCGCCGATACCGTTTTTGTGGTTCCCGTGGAAGAATGGGTCCGACGCGGACCTTTGGTCTTCGCGGGCACAGCGATCGTGGGGGGGGCGGCCAATCCCAACGTCAACACCTTGCTTCTGTCCGGAAATTGGGAGGCGCGGCAATCGAGCCTTGCCGCCATGCCTTTCCGTGACACGACGGATATCGTGAAATCGGGCCGACTGACGCACGGCACACGCGCTACGTTGATGAACGGAAAGACCCCAGCGCTGGTCTACGGCTACATTACCCCGTCACGCAACGACGGCATCCTGGAGATCGCGCTCGTGTCGGAGCCGGGTGATATTGCTTTGAGCATCGCCCAGTACGGCACCGCGCGTGCG
The DNA here is from genome assembly GCF_032931615.1 of Palleronia sp. LCG004. NCBI lineage: Bacteria > Pseudomonadati > Pseudomonadota > Alphaproteobacteria > Rhodobacterales > Roseobacteraceae > Palleronia > Palleronia sp. LCG004. The sequence goes on along the minus strand of NZ_CP136759.1, from coordinate 1,410,499 downwards.
GTCGTGCTGAAGCCGGACCTGATCGATATGCTGCTGTCGAACCCAGTGCTCGTGGCGCTGGCGATCATCCTCGCTCTTACCGAGCCGACCCTGTCATTGTTGAACCTTCTCGGTTTTAAAACCTCGAGGACGCTCAAGGATAAAGGCCATAAATAGGCGCTTCGGCCCACAATGGCGGCGGACCGGAAAGATGGGGAGGTCACTGCATCGGGCCGTTGGCGGAAGAGTATGAAATTCTGCGCTAAAGCCGAGAACGGTCGTTCAAGCAGCGTGCGGCAAATGACCGGAATGAGCCCACACTGACCACTGCGCGGCAGATCGTATTTGCAAGTGCAGCGAGGCACTCCTCGTCGCGACCGGCCCTTAGCCGCCGTTCATCGAGAAGTGCCTCGCGGCAACGTGGCTTCTCCACACAGGACATTCGCCGCGACCGTGAGATCGATGCCGGGTCGAACTCACACTATGCGGGACCTTCCTGCCGTTCGCCGCACCCGCAAAAATTACCCTACAAATATTGTAATATTTGGGAGGAGGGCGGGGAGCCGACCTTAGCCGCGGGTGCGAGCACCGCGCGTTCTTACGATCTGAGCGGATATTCAGCCTGACTTGCTCCGCCGGATCTCGGTTGATTGATGCTGAGGCCGGGAACCAACTGTTCGCTGCGGGTGCGAATGCCCCTGACCGAGGAGCCGCTTGAGGTGCAGACCGAGGCTTGGCTAATGAAGCGTATCGCCGTCTGCCCCAGCGGCCATGCGGCGGAGGCGGCGGTCTTCGATCCCACTATCGCGGCAAGCGGCGAGCCGGCCTGCAGGGACCTTGCCCAAGCCACCCGCATCGCGCTTTCCATGGAAACCAATCTCGGCCTGGGTGCCGACCATCCGCTGGTCCACCGCAACGTCGATCCCGCGGGGCATCCGCCGCTGCGGGACGGCGATTTCCTCGACCTTAGTGATGCACGGCTCCAGGCGGCCACGCAGATGGCGCAATGCTTCGTTGAGGCGCCTCGCAACCGACTTCTGCAGCTTGCAGACGCTCTCGAGACTGCAGGCCCGCTCGACGCGGGCGAAATCGCCGAAATCTTCGATGGAGGGAAGGGCGGGATAGAGTGCAATCCGCAGCCATCGCGATAATGGCCGCAAGCATCGTCCGGCATTCGCGACGAGGCTCCCGCTGCGCGTCTTGGCGGCTGCCGCCAGCATCGCATCAGTCTCCAACCCCGACATCACAGCCAGCCATCACCGCTTAAGAGAGGTTTGTCCCATGAGCATCAGCATCGCCGCCGACGGCAGCGCGGGCCGTTTGGACAAGGAGCTCAAGCGCCCGCACCATCTCGTAGCCAACGTCGAGTGCATCTGATCGACCCGTCACCCAAATCCAACCATTGCACATGTCAATTAATACTCAAATATCGGACACTACCTATTTTCCTCAAGGCCGTCACGTTTGACACGGCCAGATACAGATAGCGGAGCCTCACATGCCCCATGGCGCACACTCCGGCCCTTACGGCCCTTCCATCGCTCCGGATGGTTTCGAGCACGAACCTGACGCTACAGCCGGCTACTGGAGCCATCAGGCCAAAAACACCTTGCCGCCCCCCGACTTCATTGGCCCCTATGCCCGGCACCGCCCGCTCCCCACGCCCGGCGTGGAAGACCGGAGAGCCTGGATAATCGGTGGCGGAATTGGCGGGCTCGCCGCAGCATTTTACCTAGTCCGGGACGGCCATATGCCGCCCGCCCATATCACCGTTCTTGAAGAGATGGATATCGAAGGCGGCTCAATGGACGGTGCCGGCAACCCCGAAGACGGCTACCTTATTCGGGGCGGCAGGGAGATGAACTGGAACTATGACACGCTGTGGGACATGTTCCAGGATGTCCCAGCCGTAGAGCTTCCTGAAGGCTATTCGGTATTGGATGAATACCGCCTGCTGAATGACAACGACCCCAATTATTCCAAGGCGCGTCTGATGCGCAATCAGGGTGAAATCGTTGATTTCACTGATATGGGGCTGACCCACTCCCAGCAATGGGAAATGATCCGTCTGATGCTTAAGAGAAAAGAAGACCTCGATGATATAGCCATTGAGGAATACTTCTCCGAAGGTTTTCTGAGCAGCAATTTCTGGGCGCTGTTCCGCTCCATGTTCGCGTTCAAGAACAGTCACAGCCTTCTGGAAACCAAGCTGTACATGCACCGCTTCCTGGATTCCGTTGACGGTTTCGGGGATTTGTCAGCCCTCGTTTTTCCCAAGTACAATCAATATGATACCTTCATCAAACCGCTGGCGGACATGCTGCGCCAAAAAGGCGTGCGCTTTCAGTTCGGCACGCGCGTGCAGGATCTGGAGCTAAGCGAGACCGGCGCCCAGAAGACCGTGACAGGCATTGTCTGCACTGTCGCAGGTCAGCCGCAACGACTGGAGGTTGGGGACACCGATCTTGTCTTTGCGCTGACAGGCTCGATGACGGAGAACACGGCCTATGGCGATCTGGATACTGTGCCCCAACTGACGGTCGGACGACACGAGCCCGGCCAGGACAGCGGTTGGACGCTCTGGCGGAACCTGGCGGAAAAGTCAGATGTGTTCGGCCATCCCGAGAAATTCTATGGCGACACCGACCAGTCGATCTGGGAGTCCGCCACCCTGACCTGCAAACCCTCTCCGCTTGTCGACAAGCTCAAGACGCTTTCGGTCAATGACCCGTATTCGGGACGCACAGTGACAGGCGGCATCATTACCTTCACAGACTCAAACTGGCTGTTGAACGTGACGTGCAACCGTCAGCCCCATTTTCCCGATCAACCTGAAGACACGCTTGTCTTGTGGGTCTATGGCCTCTTGATGGACCAGCCGGGCAATCATGTCGGCAAGACCTTACCGGAGTGCACAGGACGCGAGATTCTCAGCGAACTCTGCTATCATCTGGGGATTGCAGACCAGATCGATGATGTGGTCGCCAACACCAAGGTGCGTACCGCGCTGATGCCCTATATCACGGCGCAATTCATGAAACGCGCCGCCGGCGACCGGCCCCGGGTCGTGCCGGAAGGATGCACGAATCTGGGCCTGATCGGGCAATTCGTCGAAACCCGCAACGACATAATATTCACCATGGAGGCCTCTATCCGCACCGCCCGGATCGGCGTCTACAAATTGCTGAACATTCCCAAGCAGGCGCCCGACATCAGCCCAACCCAGTATGACATCCGCAATCTGCTCAGGGGGGCGCGCGCCCTGAATAGCGGCAAGCCGTTCCTGGGCGAGAGGTTGCTGCACCGGTTGCTGGATCGGACGTACTATGCGCATATCCTGCCGCCCTTGCCTGAACCCGAGACCCAGCGTGGTGAAGCCTTCGAGGCCGAAGTCGATACCCTGGCCGCCAAAGGCGGTGACGCGCTGAAGGCCCTAGGGAGCTGGATCAGCAACGTCCGCAAAGGCTTCTCGAGCGAATGACCGCTGATCCCAGAGCCACAGACAGAAGACTCTCGCCATGACAGGTGCCGCCCGTCGACTGTCGCGACAGGAACAGCAACAGCGCACACGCGAGTGTCTTCTGAATGCGGCTGAAATGCTGTTCGCCGAAGGCGGCGTCAATGCGACTTCGCTTCGAAACGTATGCGAGCAGGCCGGGTTCTCGCAGGGGGCTTTCTATTCCAACTTCGCGAGCAAACAGGACCTTTTGCTCTCGGTTCTCGAACGTCATATCGAACGCGAAGCGGCCCTGCTGCAGTCTCTGGTGAAATCGGTGTCAAGCGATACGCTTGATCACGCTCTGGAAGGGTTTTCATAGCACCTCACGGCCATCGCGGAGCAAACACAATGGTCCCTATTGGCGATCGAACTGCAATTGCAGGCGCAGCGTGACGCCGATTTCGCCGCTCAGTGCGCTCACGCGCGCAACACTAGCTATGACGCCCTAGCCTCAATTCTGGAAACGCTGAAAACGCGCTTCGAGCTGAGTTATCAGTTTCCAACACGCCAGCTTGCGATCAGCCTCTGCGCGCTGTGGTCCGGACTCGTGCTGTCTCGGGTCGGGGGTGAGAGCATATCTCGCGCCGACTTACTTCTGACCCATTTCAGAGGATCGGCGGCCTCTACCAAATCTTTGAAGGGTTGAGACGGCATTGGTGCCGAGAGCTAATCTTTCGCCTCCGCCGGGGTTCGCAAGCGCAGCGAATGTCGGCTTCGACGGGCGCGCCGCAGCATGCTGAGCCGAGGCTGAAGGTCGGCTCCGGGCCGTGAGCAATGGACGTGGCCATTCAGTGAACCGTCTGTCCTGTCGTGTCGCTGCAGGTTCGTTTCAAGCTGTGACAGCAATCAATGAAGCGATCTCCGGCCCGCCGAGACTTCACGGCAACGGTCTCTGGTGCGTCTCGGAACAGCTACTGCCTAGGTCAGTTGTCCCAGCGAGAAGAGGGCTCCGCGTTATGCAGAACGGTCCTGATTTCGCATACTTGAAACGTTTGGGAAGAATATGTGCCGCATCCTTGCCTATATCGGTCCGGAACTGCCCCTCGAGAGCCTGCTACTGTCGCCAGAGAACAGCCTCATCAACCAAAGCTTGGATCCGGAACTACACCCGCACCTTCAGTTGGCAGGGTGGGGGTTCGGCGCTTGGAGCGAACATCTCCTGAAGCCTGAAGAACCCTTCCTATACCGACGGCCCAAGGCCGCGTTCTATGACGACAACGCTGAGCGGATCATTCCGAGCCTTCAGGGCAGTACAATGCTCGCACATGTAAGAGCGTCTTCCTACAATGCCAAGGTCGTCCAGGCGGATGAAAACTGTCACCCGTTCGCCTTCACCGGAACACCTTGGATCATCGCGCAAAACGGCGGACTTCCGAATTGGCAATTGCTGCAGCGGGAGCTGTTGCCGCACTGCCAAGACCGGTATCTCAAGCAAATGCGCGGCACCACGGATACAGAGTTTCTCTATGTCTTGCTTCTTTCGTTGCTCGAAGGCGACAGCGACAACGAAGTAAAAGAAGCATTCGAAAAGCTGCTGAAGCTCATTTGCGCGGCAATGAACACGCTCAATCTTGCGGACCTGACCAAGCTGAAGATCGCACTTGTCGCACCGAACAGGATCATCGGCGTCAACTATGGCTGTGGCTACGATGGAGAGACGGACGTTGCGGGCGACTGGAAGGACTTGCGTAACCCGGAATCGAAAAATCATGACTCTTCACTGTCGATGTTGCTGGAGCCGCTGTACCTACTGCTTGGCCAGAACTTCCAGGACTACGCCAACTCCTACAAGGTCGACGCATCTGCGGAGGGCGAGGCCGCATCCGCCATTTTTGCATCCGAGCCTTTGACCGAAGACGGCGAAGAGTGGTTGCACATTGAGTTCGGCGAGATCGTGATGCTGAAAAGATCGGACGGAAAGATCTCGAAAACCGTAAAGACACTGAACTTATGAATTTGCACGAGCGCTCGCCTATGTCTGGCCCGGTTAAAAGGATGGCGATCAGTGACTGACCGATACGCCAATTTCGCAGAGCTTGCAGCCGAGCTCGAACGGGGCACCGACTATCGTATTCGCAGCGAGGATCGCGGTTCGCCTGTCGTTGTTATCGCACCGCATGGGGGCACGATCGAACCCGTGACAGCGCAAATCGCGGAAGAGATTGCCGGAAACGATTTTTCTTTCTACACATTCGAAGCATTGAAGGCCGGGGCACATGGCGATTTCCACATTACCTCGCATCGTTTTGATGAACCCGTGGCGCTCGACCTTGTGGGTAGGGCCGAGATCACGGTGGCGATCCACGGGCGAAAAGACGATGGAACCGATACGGTCTGGCTTGGGGGCCGCGCGGCCCTGTTGCGCGACAGGATCGGCGCGTCTTTACGGGAAGCTGGCTTCGAGGCCGAGTTGAATACGATCCTTCCTGGTACCCATGAAACCAACATCTGCAATCGGACGCGCTCCAGGACAGGTGCGCAACTCGAACTGCCGAGATCACTTCGCAGACGGTTGGCGGAAGACAGGAGCGATTTGAGGAATTTCTGTTCGGCTATTCAAGACGGTATCCGCATGACGATCTGAGCGCTCGAAAGAAGATACCCATGGGGTCAGTCGTAATAACACGACGAGGTTACGGAGGCATTTCTGAACCTCTGCAGCCGAGAAACCTTACGAATGGCCGACGTACTACGCTCTGCGAGCAATGAACTCACCGATTTAACGTGCAGCGCAGAAACGGCCGCCGTCAAGAAATCTGCACGGTAGCAAAAGAGCCTTTTGCGAAAGTCGGCTCTGGGCCGCCCGCGTCAGCCAACTGAGTTTCTAAGGACACTGATAACTGAGACATTAGGTCGTAGGCGAGACGCTTGCTTTTTGCGTGAGTGTGTAGGGCAATCTTAGGCTTGAGCTGGTCGAAATCACATATTCAGCGGAGCTAAGCTAGTCTTTACCGGATCATTTCAAGATCTCTCCGGTGCGGATCGCAACATGGACGGCTTGGGCCGTAGTGGTCACGCCGAGGCGCTTGCGGATGCGGCGTAGATGATTCTCGATGGTTCTTTCCGACAGGCCAAGCGTGCCGGCGATCTCGACATGGCGCCGGCCGACGGCAATCCATGTCAGAACTTGCCGTTCCCGATCCGTCAGCGCGGTGGCAACCGCCTTGTTGGGCCCTTCCAGTCGCTCCCGCATCGCGACAAAGGCTGCGCGCGCGACGACCTCTATGGCCAGCCGGGTGTGAAATGACGTGTCTATGCGCAGGCCGCCGAGGCTTATCGCTCCTTCCAGACCTGCCGGGCCGAACACCGGCACCTGAAGCCCATGGACGCCCGGCCCCCGCGGATGCCGCGCTATCCTGTAGCGTTCACCCTCCGGATCCCGCGTCTTCGACCAAAAGAACGGCTCTCGGACCTCGGTGACATGCCGGTTGACCGGGCAGCGGCGCACATATGCATCCGCATCGACGAATGAGCCATCGTCAAACCAATCGCCTTCAACCCAGTAGATGCGGTCGATGGGATCCTCGGCATTGGCGGACGCGGAAAACATCAGGAAACGGTCATAGCCCATCGGGGCTGAGAAATCTCGAACCAGCGCGCATAGCCTGTCCATGCTTTCTGCGCCCGCGCATGCGCGAGCGCAGAGGAATGCACTCTCTGCCTGGGCAGAGCGCAGCATCAGCTCGACAACTCATCCAAAAGGGCCTTGGCAGCCAATTGGCCCAAGGCATTGCCGGCAAGGGGGCTGTCCCCGGTCAGCAGCTTTCCATCCTGGTGAACCGCCCCTGTGATGTCGTCGTTCATCAGCTCGAACCCCTTGGCCTTCAGCTCCTCCCCGAATTTCCAGGTCAGGTGGCCCGGCATGTAGCCAATATCGGGCGTCTGCGCGTCGAGCGAATCCGGGAATGCGCAGATCTTCCGCCCACTATAGAAATCGTCATCCTCGACGGCCAGGAACGCGGCAGGGCCATGGCACAGGGTGATGACAAAACGGTCCTCGGCCGCAGCCCATTTCAGTACGGCCGAGACATCCTCGCTTTCAGGCAAGCCGATCAGCGCGCCGTGGCCGCCCGGAATGAAGATGGCGGCGTAATGCTGCAAACCCTCTGCGATCACATTCGAAAGCTTTAGCGGCTGTTTGAACCGGGGATGGTATTTCGCAAACAGGCCTTTGATGTCCTCATCCTCGGACGGCATCGCCCAAAACTCGAACTTGACGGGGTTCCCCGAGATCGTGGCAACATCGAAATCAAACCCAGCCCGATCGAGATGGAACATCGGCGCGAGCGTTTCGACTGGATGATTGCCGGTCGAGAAAAAGCGGCCGTTGTCGGTCAACAGATAGCGTTCATCCGCTCCGATCATCAGGATCTTTTTGTTGCCCTCATAGGGCTTTGGGTAGTCGGTGCCCGACAGATCGGATTTGGGAGATGTAAACTGGCTCAAAGAATAGGCCGATGGGAAAAAGGCGTTTTCTTCTGCGGGATCCGGTTGCGGGGTCTTGTCGTCGCTCATGATACAATCCTTCTTTTCTTACATTTGAGTAGAGTAGGAGCTATCCAACGAGTCTTCGATGAGGGATTTCCCTCAACGGCGTGAGATACTTTCTTGCTGAGGGCGCAAGGTGTGAATAGCCGAAGGTCCGGTATGGAGCAGCCGCGCTGCAGCGACGCTCTTCCTAGTGAATGTCGGTTGAGGGCCGCTTCAAACTTTGAGCTTGTATCCGATATGGGTCGGCTCGAACCCCAGTCGGTCGTAGAACCGATGGGCATCGGGTCGGGCCTTGTCGGTGGTCAGTTGAACTAGCGAGCACCCCCTCGATCTGCATTCGTCTATGGCCCATGTGAACATCGCCTCACCTAGCTTGCTGCCCCGCCGGTCGCTTGCGATCCGTACCGCCTCGATCTGTCCGCGCCGGGCGCCGTTGCGGGCAAGACCCGGGATGAAGGTCAGTTGCAGGGTTCCGACGATCTGCTGCCCGTCCTCGACCACGCAGAGGAACTGATTTGGATCGGCATCGATTTCGTCGAAAGCATTCTGGTAGCACGGCCCGACATCTGGCGACGCAGTTTCCCGCGACGATCCTGGTACGTCGTCGGCCAGCATCGCGACGATCGTTCCCACGTCCGCTTTCGTTGCCCGGCGGTAGAGAATTCCATCCATGAGACGACCCCACTCTGCTCTATGGCGATCTGCATATACCGCGATCATGGTGTTCGGAAAGATGCGCGGTCAGACCAGCGCAGAAAATGCGCTGTCCAGCACGGTGTAAGTTCGGCGCTTCCTAGATGTCGCAATTGCAGCGAATGGCCGGTTCGGTAGGCCACGCTGCGGCATCAGAAGTGTAGATGAGGGGCGGCTAAGGGCCGCGAGCGTCGGCCGCCGCTGCCTGCCAAGCGCATGACCCGTCGCGCCGCCGCATGTCTGCTTCGAGCCTAAATTAACGATTGCTTTGACTCAACCGCTTGGTCACATGGGGAAGTAAGCCCACATGGGATGCCGCCGAGGAAGCCCCGGCACAGATTCATCCTTTTTGCGGTGCAACCGAGCCGGTTTTGGCGTAGTTCATTACGGCTATCGAGCGGAGGCAGGCATGACGCAAAATAACAGAACGGCTATCGTGACCGGAGGGCTTTCGGGCATGGGCCGCGCCATAGCAGACCGGCTGGTCCGCGACGGAAATCACGTGACTATCGGTTCGAGGCGTGGCGATGATGAGGAGGCCGTTCGTGCGGTCCTCGGTCCGCTAGAAGAGCTATTAAACGTCGCGCCGCTCGACGTACGGTCCGGCGAGAGCGTAGAAACTTTCGTTGCCGAAGTCGCGGAGCGGCGTGGGGGGGTGGATATCCTCGTGAACGCCGCCGGCGTCTACGAAGAAGCGCCCGTCATCGGCCATTCCGACGATGTCTGGGAAAGCCAGATCGACACGAACCTTTCCGGGACGTTCCGCATGATCCGTGCGGCAATGCCGCATATGAAAGCGGGAGGTTGGGGGCGCATCGTGAACCTAGCCTCCATGGCGGCACATACCGGAATGGAGAACAACGCCGCCTATTGCGCGTCAAAAGCGGGTCTACTCGGTCTTGGACGCTGCGTGAGCCTTGAAGGCGCAGCGCATGGTATCACATGCGTAGCGATTAGCCCCACCTGGGTCGAGACCGAAATGCTCCTGCAATTCATCGAGGCCGACATAGAGGCGACCGGCAAGCCGCGTGAGCAAGTCAGGACCGAGTATGCCGCCTCGAACCCGCAGAAACAGCTTGTCCAGCCCGAGGAGATCGCCGAAATCGCCGCCTTTCTTGTCAGCGACGCAGCGCGCGCGATCACCATGACGGATTATCAGGTCAATGCGGGCTCACCCTGGTAGGCGATGGCCCGAAGCTCCAGCAGTGCGCGCGTGTCGCTGATCGCCTCGTAGGGCGTGTCCGACAGGCGCGCCCATGCCGTGCGGGACGCAGCGGTGTCGAATGCCGCATCGGCGTGGAGGATCCCAGGGGTGGCTGCGACGAGCCGTGCGACGCCGGGCGGCAGGTCAACCGCGTCGAGCCAGTCGGCCGCAACCATGCCGCTGGATGTGTCGGGGGCGATCTCGCCAGCCATCAGATTGTAGAACGACGCGCTGCACCCGGTGATCGGTCCGAGTAGGAAAGCCGCCGCCGCGGTCACGTCGATCATCGGAAAACGAAGGCCGCGCGGCCATGCGCCTGCCCGCAGCGCGGCGGCGAGTAAGATCTCGCAGATGTCGCGCGGATTCGGCGCGTTGAGATCATAGAGCGAAGGCAGACGCACGATTGCGGAGGGAATACCGGAGTCTACAATGGTCTGTTCGGCCGCGATCTTGGCGGTGCCGTAGCCGGTGATGCCCTTCCAGCTGTGCGCTGGACCCTCGGGCCAAGGGCCGCCGTGATTGGGAAAGACCGCGTTCGAGGACGAAAAGCGCAGATCCGCCCTGGCCGCCCGACAGAAGGAGAGGATCACCTCCGTGCCGCGCGCGGACCATTCGAGCATCTCGGCCTCACCGATGGCCATGTTGACCACCGCCGCGCAATGCACGACCGACGTGACCGACGAAGCCAGCGCCGCGTAGGCGGCCTCGTCCAGCCCGAAACGAGGGGTATCAACCTGGCCGGATACCATAACGTAGCGATCCGGTGCGACGCCATGGGCACGTGCGGCCTCGTCCAGACGGTCCCGCGCATCCCGCCTCTTGTCGCGCACGAGGCAATAGACGACATGCTCCGGCGGCAGATCCCGACTTGCGCGGCCGAGGACATTCCCCCCTAGAAAACCCGTCGCGCCGGTGAGCAGGATGCCCGGCCGGTCGAAGCGTTCTGGACCGCTGGTTGCGTCGGGCTTTCGTCCTAGAAGCTGTTCGAGCCTATCGAGGGGCACGTTCATGACCAGATCGAACCCGACGGGACGGCCGAGGATCTTTTCTAGCCGCAGCATCATGGTGACGCACATGAGTGAGTCACCGCCAAGATCGTGGAAGCTGAGCGCGGGATCGATCCGATTGGGTGCGATGCCGAGGGCTTCGGCCGCCGCGGCGAACACCACGTCGTTCGTCGAAGCGCTGCCGCTTTCGGCGTCCGCCGTATCGTCGATGACAGACGGCAGTGAACGCGGGTCTGCCTTGCCCGAAACCGGATGAAGCGGAATTGCCTCCATCTGTACGAGGTAGGCTGGTACGCAATAGGAGGGGAGGACCTTGCGCAATTCAACCGCTAGCGCGGCGGGCATCCGGGAGGTGCCGGGCCCCAGCCCCCATTGTTTCTGGTTCCTGGAAATCTGCCTTGAGGTCGCAGTGTGATAGAAGACAAGCGACGGTCCCCGGCCCTCGACCGTGCAGACCCAAGGGACGGCCTGCGAAAAGGCGAGGTAGGCCTGCATCGCCTCAGTCAACTCCCGTGTCTGGATCGAGAAGCCGCGCAGTTTCAGCATGTGCGCGATGCGGCCCTTGATGTAGAGGGCACCGTCGGTGTCGAGCCACGCCTCGTCGCCAGTGTCGTAAAGCCGAATCTTGCGGCCCTCAAGACGGAGCACGCGGAACCGTAGGCGCGTCTCTTCCGGACGATCGACGTAGCCCGGTCCCAACATGCGCAGCCCCTCGAAATGCAGGCGGCCAACCGTGTTAGGGGGACACGGCGCGTCTGCCTCGTCGAGTATCACGGCGCGCAAGTGCTCCATCGGCACACCGACCGAAACAGGCCTGCCGCCTGCAGGTGCCGTCAGCCGAGAAATGCTCACGTCGTGGGTCTCGCAAATACTGTAGAGGTTCCACAGCTCGGCATTTGGGACTGTTCGTAGCGAAGCCCTGATGAGGTTGTCGCTTACGACCTCGCCGTTGAGCACGATGCGCCGGAGCGGCAGAGTGACGGCTGTCCTTGGCTCCAGTGCCGACAGGAAAGTTTCGTAGAAGGATGGCGTGAACAGCATCTCGTCGATTTTGTTACGGATCAAGAAATCCGCCAAGCGGCGCGGAGCCATCAACGTTCCCGGGTCGGGAAGCCATATCTCTGCTCCGTGTCGCAGCGGACGGAACATCTCCCAGATTGCAAAGATGTATATGCCGACGCGATACTCAGGCGCGTATGGCGTATAGGCGTCGCGCCAGTCGTAGGAGAGACAGGCCGCGTCATGCGTGACGGGGATACATTTCGGCCGCCCGGTCGTGCCAGAGGTCGCTACGAGGTAGATCGGCCGGTCCGGGGCGATCTTAGCGGCGCGAAGCGGTTCCGAAGGCGCGGCATCGAGATCGGCCAGCAAGGCGTTCGCGTCCAGTGTTTCGCAATGCCCGGGTAAAAGGCCGGGAGCGACGGCCTCGCAGGTGACGATCAAGTTAACGCCTAGCTCAGCGACGATGTTGCGCAGTACCGCCTGCGGCATCGCGGTATCGAGATGAACGAAAGGCGTGCCGCGGATGACGCAGCCGGTGGCGCTTGCCGCCATCGCAATACCGGGCGCGCCGAGGATGCCCACGACCTGCACGCCGCGAAGGTGCGGCGCGATATGTTCAACAAAGCTGCCCAACTGTCCGTAGGATAGGGACCGTCCGTCGCCGCCCGCCATAGCGAGCGATCTCTCGTGGGTCCCGATGGCCCGTACGAGTTGCATGGGAACGGACCGGTGTTCAAGCATGGCAGTCGCTTTCTTCGCTAGGATCCGACGGCAGCTTGCAAGCGTGCCAATCGGCATCTCTTTTCCCGTCACGCTGAACCGATGACAATACCCCTTAGGACCCAGCGTAAGTAGACCACGGCACTCCGGACGCCTTGCGCGGCAGGTAGCATGAGGCAGGATACGGCGGACGTACCCCGGTCCCGAGAGGCTGAAGCAAGCGCCACAATAATGCTGCGCGAGGTCGTCAATGTCTGCTTGAGGAAACCGCACCGCGGCGGCGGAGCCATTCGCGAAAGTCGGCTCTGGGCCGCCCATTGAGGGCGGCCCTTTCACTTAAATCTCGACCGCCTCGGATATCGCGAGGGCGTCTTCGAGCTCGACACCGAGGTATCGGACGGTGCTGTCCATCTTCGTGTGCCCCAGCAGCAGCTGAACGGCGCGCAGGTTCCCGGTCTTGCGGTAGATCTGGGCGACTTTGGTGCGGCGCATCGAATGCGTGCCGTAGGAACTGGGCTCTAGGCCGATCGAGGTTATCCATTCTCGGACCAGGCGGGCATATTGCCGCGTCAAGATATGTCGCCTTTCGTGGAACCGCCCCGGCCAGAGATGTTCAGACCCGCGCATCAGCGGATCATCGAGCCAAGCTGCAAGCGATTTCCGCGTTCCCTCGGTAATCTCGAAGCGGACAGGTTGCCTTGTCTTGCTTTGTGTGATCGAGGCCCGTTCCTTGACCTGACCCGCGGTATAAACGTCGCTCACCCTCAGCTTGACGAGGTCGCAGCCGCGCAGCTTGCTGTCGATCGCGAGATTGAAAAGTGCCAAGTCTCGTACGAGCCCGGCGATTTCCAGGCGCACACGGATCGCCCAGACGTGCTTGGGCATGAGTGGTCGCTTTTGGCCGACGATACGGCCTCTGTTCCATGCGGGGCGGCAGGCGCGAATTGCGGGAAGGTTTGCAGCAGACATGACGGGTCCTCCGTTCCACCGCACGCCACCTCTTCACCGACTCAGTGCCGGTGTGCCATCGTACAACGCGGCACCGCCGCAAGTCCGGTTCGAGCCCTTTCTTGACCTCTATATCGAGCTGGGAGCATGCAACCATTACATTGCGCAGCGCTCTGGGAATGCCTGCCGAGTTCCTGCCCGCAATGCTAATGGCTCCGCAGCCAAGCAAGACACATCGTTCAGTCCGGCGCGTTCAGGGTCACGCCACCACCACGCAGGTTGAACGCCTCGAGCCGGATCCCGGTTTCTGACAATGCGAGGATCGTCAGTGAAGCCGGGCCGACGGGGATGATCTGCTTGGGCGACAGGCCAAGGCAGGCGTCCAATGCCGCGCGGATCACGCCGCCATGACACACTAGGGCCACCGTCTCTGGACCCGTGGCGAAAGCTGCTTCGAGGCCCGCTTGCACCCGCTGACGGAACGAAGTCCAGGTTTCTCCTCCGGGGGGGGCATAACTGCCGGCCCGCCAGTCGAGATAGGCCTGCCTGTCCTCGGCACGGATCTCGGCAATCTGCCTGCCCTCCCAATCACCCAAGGCCTGCTCGCGCAGGCGCGGCTCAGTCTTGGCCCCGGGATGACCGAGAAGCGCGGCGGTGCGGCGCGCGCGGACAAGGTCCGAGCTGCGCACGAGGCCGGGGGCCAGCGACGCAACCAGCGGGGCCAGCGCAAGCGCCTGCGCCTCGCCCGTGGTGCTAAGGCCGATGTCGCGCTGGCCTTGCAGGCGGCGATCGGCATTCCATTCGGTCTCGCCGTGGCGGATGAGAAGCAGGCGTTTCAAGACGTGAGATCTCCTTCGGGGAAGATGGTGAGGATCTCTGCAGGCGGGACGAAATGGAAGCGCTCGGGGATAATGGCGGAGCGGGGCAGGATCGCTGTCAGCCGCTGACCGCCCGCACCATTCTCTACCTTGCCGGTGACAAGCCACTGCCCGGCCATCGGGATCAGCTCGACCCGCTCGGCGGGCATACAGCCGGAGGAAGCCGCGTCGGCAATGCCCAACTCCTCTGCCCGGATCATCGCAAGCCCGCTGCGTCCTTTGAGCCCCGGTGCCAGATGACGACCGAACCACGCCCCGTCACGCAAAGGCACCAGATTGGCCGGTGGCGTGCCGACGAAGCGGGCAACAAAGGGGCTCGCCGGCCGGTCGAGCAGCGTGAGCGGCGGCGCGAACTGCTCGATCCTGCCACGGTTCAGCACGGCGACATCGGTGGCGAGCGTCATCGCCTCGACCTGGTCGTGGGTGACATAGACCGAGGTCGCGCCGGTCTCGCGGTGCAGTCGCGCCAGTTCGTGGCGCATCTCGACCCTAAGCGACGCGTCAAGGTTCGAGAGTGGCTCGTCGAACAGCATCACCGCCGGGCGCGGCGCGATCATCCGCGCCAGCGCCACGCGCTGCTGTTGTCCGCCTGAGATCTCGCCCACAAGCCGGTCGGAAAGCGCGCTGATCCCCATCATCTCGAGCGCCTCGCCCACCCGGCGGCGACGGTTGTCCGCACCGACCCCCGCCACCTTCAGCGGCCAGTCGACATTGCCCTCGACCGTCATGTGCGGCCAGAGCGCGTAGGACTGGAACACCAGCCCCGCGCCGCGCTGCTCAGCAGGCAGCGAGCGGCCTTTACCGTCGGCCACCAGGCGGTCGCCGAAATGGATCGTGCCGCCGCTCGGGGCTTCGAGGCCGGCGAGCATCCGCAAAATCGTAGACTTGCCGCAGCCAGAGGGGCCAAGCAGCACGAGGAAAGCCCCGGGGTCGACGCTCAACGAGACCTCACGAACAACAGGGCCTGCGCCATAGTCCTTGGACAGGCGGTCGATGGAGATCACGGGCGGCGTCCTTTCAGGATCTGGGCCAGTGCCGTCGCCGCGACAGAGATCACGAGGATCACCACGGTGATGGCATTGGCAAATTGCTGGAACCCGTCCGAGGCGTAGCGGTAGGACAGCACCGACAGGACGGGGGTGTCGGGTGTATAGAGTAGCGCCACGATGGCGAGGTCTCCGACGACATTGACGAAGACCAGAAGCGCACCCGCGATCAGGCCGCGGCTGGCCAGCGGCAGGGTGATCGCCGCCAGCCGGCGCTGAAACGAGGCACCGGTCATCCCCGCGGCTTCGTCGATGTCGCCGGCGATCTGCGCGAGGGTCGCTCGTCCGGTCTGCACCGCGAAGGGCAGCGAGGCGGCGGTCAGCGCAAGGCCAAGCAGAAGCGGGGTGCCGTAGAGGCCGGGCAGCGGCCCGATCTCGGCGCCATAAAGCGCAATGAAGGCCGCGCCGAAGGCGATGCCGGGCAGCAGCATCGGCAGGAAGGACAGCTGGCCAATCAGGCCGCTCAGGCCCCGGATCCGCGCGCCGTTCAGCGCCACGGCGGCCAGAATGCCGATCGCAACGGCGGCGATGGCCACGGTGATCCCAAGGCCCAGCGTGATCGTAATGGCCTTCACGATCTGCGGGTTGCGGAGGATGCCGGCCTGTCCGCGGGCAAATTCCGGGTCGGCGGCACCGGTCCAGAACTGCAGCGTCCAGTCCGAGAACAGCGCGCCGGTCTGCGGCGCGAGGCTGGCGGCGACAAGCAGAATGATTGGGCCGATCGTGGTGATGAAACAGATGGTGAAGGCCAGCGCGCAAAGCGGCCAGCGCGCGTGGCCAAGCGTCATGCGATGCCGTCGCGCGCCCTTGCCCGAGATTGTGGCGAAGCGCCGCCGTCCGACCAGCAGGCGGTTGCCCGCCCCCAGCAGCGCCGCCGAAACGAGGATCAGCAGCACCGCCAGAACGTAGCCGCGGTCTGTCTGGCCGATCTCGATCATGCCGTAGAGCCGGGTCGAGAGCGTCTGCATCCGGACCGGCAGTCCCATCAGCGCGGGCGCGGCAAAATTCGATACTGCGGCGGCAAAGGCCAGCGAGGCCCCCGCCAGCACCGCCGGCGTCACCATCGGCAACACGATCCCCGTCAGGATCCGCCGACGCGATGCACCCGACATCTCGGCCGCCTCGATCGCGTCGCCGTTCAGCGAGGCGAGGGCCGAGGCGACGACGGTGAAGACCAGCGCGTAATACTGCGCGACGAGGACGAAGAAGGTGGGTAGCAGGCCCCAGGCCAGCCAGTTCGGGATGTCGACCCCCATCCCCGCCAGCATGCCTCCGGTCCCGCCGGTGCGGCTATTTCGGAACAGGCTGGACCAGGCCAGCGCCGTGGCGAAGCTGGGGATCATGAAGGGCAGTGTGGCCAGCACACCCAGCGTGCGCGCGAAGGGCACGTCGGTCAGCGTCACGAGCCACGCCAGGAAGCCGCCGATCGCGACCGCGCCCAGTGCCGTGCCGAGCCCCAGAAGCAGTGTGTTGCCGAGCGGCCCCCAGGTCAGGTTCCGCGACAACCGGCTGGCAAGCACCTCGCCCCAGGCCGGGCTGCCGAGCGTGTCCCAAACGATAGACGCCAATGGCGCCGCGACCAGCACGACGAGAATGGTTAGCACAATCAGGTTGAGGATCAGCCCCTTGGGCAGGGTCATCCGGGTCTCCGATCTCTTGGGCGGAAAGGCCAGGCAGAGGAGAAGCGGAGGCGGACCCTGTGACGGGTCAGCCTCCTAGCCGTGGTTACGGCCTTCAGCTTACTGCAGCGCCAGGATCAGGTCGGCGACCTTGGCCCGGATCACCGCCGTTTCTTCGGCATCGATGGTCCAGCCGCCGAAGTCGCCCAGCGGGATCGCGTCGGGATGGGGGGTGATGTCGCTGCGCGTCGCCCAGTCGCCGGCGACGTAGAAGGGCGCGTAGCCCGCCCCGCCGGTTTCGCTGTCGTCGCCCATCAGGAAGTCGATGGCGATCCGGGCCGCCGCCGGGTTCTGTGGTTCTGCGGTCAGCGCCAGCACCGCCGGGAAGACGATGCCATTGGCCGGTGCCACATCATTGGCAACCTGCAGCGCCCAGCCTTCCTCGGCATTGTCGCGCCGGTCGGAATAGCTGGTGAAGCCGAGCGGCGCAGCCTCCTGACCCGTCGCGCCCACGGCTGCGTTCACGTCATCGGTCGACCCGACAAGCACCAGATCATTGGCAAAGAGATCGGCGATGAATTGTTCGCCCGCGTTGTTCAGTCCGGACTCGATCTCGATCGGCTTGCCGAACTCGGTCTCGTAAGCTTCGGCCATCTCGTCCGAGCGCAGGACCACCTCGGTCATCAGGTCGAGGTAGTCTCCGCGTTGCAGCGGGTCGACCATGACCACCTTGCCCGTCCATTCGGGGCGCGTCAGGTCCCACAGGCTGTCGACCGGCGCTCCATCGGGGTAGCTTTCCCCGTTGAACATGAGAACTTTGGTCGACAGACGCTGCGCGAGAAGCGGCGAACGGAACTGATCCGGTACCAAGTCTGCAATCCGGGGCGGCACGTGGGGCGCGATCAGGCCGGCGTCCAGAAGCTCGGTCGTGACCACCGGCGTGTCAGATACGTAGATGACGTCGGCGACCGTCTGGCCAGCGGCGACCTCGGCCTTCAGGCGCGCTATCTGTTCGGTCGAGGAGAGGTCGTACCCGATCATGTCGATACCGGGATACGCGGCCTCGAATGCCTCCTCGACCCGGCCAATGCGGCTGGTGAATGAGTAGACTGTTACGCTGCCCTCAGCCTGGGCCTGCGCAAGAAGCTCGGCGGCGGAAAGGCTGTCCAGTTCCTGTGCGGCGGCGGGCAGGGCAAGAACGGTGACTGTAAGACCGATGAAGGTCGGAATGATGCGGCGCATGGGAAACCTCGAAGCGGCTGTAGGGTACAGGCTTCTTGTACATCAAACTTGCAACAGGTTTATGACGTGCAAGTTTTCTTGCAATAGTATTTTCAGCTTTTTGGAGACTTGTCCGCCTCGAAGCGTGCGATAAGTGACCCAAGTTCTGAAAGCGTGCCGAGCGCCGCGCCACTCTGTCCTAGGGCAAGGATCAATGCATTAAGAACCACCATAGGCACGCCGAGGGTCTGGAAGCCATCTGAAACGCCGGTACGCGGTGCCGCAAGCATCACCTCGGGAAGCGGGCGCAGCATCGGGCCAACCTCGTCCGCGATCACCAGACTGCGGGCACGCACGGCAGCCGCGCGTTCGATCAGCACTGCATAACCCGGGGGCTGGCGACGAAAGGCAAAACACATAACCGCGTCGCCTTCGGCGATCCCAAGTGCCCCTTCGGCCAGATCGCGCGCGCTGCCGGAAAGAATCCGCACGTCCATGCCCATTCTCCGGAGCCGTCGCTCAGCCTGAAGCGCGAGTGCGCTGGCGTTGCCTTGGGCGAACAGAAACACTCGACGCCCGTCCAGCAGGGCGGCGGCGGTCCTGATCTGTACGGCGGAAACATGGTCTGTCAGTCGATCGAGCGAGGCGACCTCCTGCGCGATCAGATGGCGCAGTGGATCCTCTCCCGCCTCGGCAAGCGTACTGGCCATCCGCGTTGCCGGGTCACCGCCAAGATAGGACTGCTGCAAGGCGCGGCGAAAGTCGGCGTAGCTGGCGTATCCAAGCTTGCGAGCCAGACGTGAACACGTGGCCTCGTGCAAGCCCGCGCGTTCGGCATAGGCGGCGGCAGAGAGCAGCGCCACGTCGCGCGGGGCGCGGATCAGTTCGGCCACAAGCCGCTCTTCGGATTGCGTGAGGTCAACCGAACGCGAGCGGATGCGCGCGATAAGGTCCATCTCCTGTACCATACCGTCTCCTGTCTTGATCTACTGACGCATCGCGGCGAAAGTTCCGGGACTAGCTACGGCAAGTCGACGCGGCTGCCCATAGAGGCGCCGGACTGCACAGGAGAGTTCGGTTGCCGCTCTGGTAAAGAAGGGACACAGACGACATACCGGGCCAAGTTGATACACGGTGCCAGTAGGCCGGAGGCTGGCCGCGGCCCGACGCGGATCTCGCCTTTCGAAGATAAAAAGGCAGGGTTCATCGAACTGATGAATGCTTTGCACTTCGCTATATCAAAAGTCGCCGGTTACTCGTTCTCAGAAAGCCGGCATGCCGCTCTCCCTTACATTATGAAATGCGGTACGCAAGGCTACGAAGCTGACCGGTCCCTACTCATCGTTCGATACAACAGGCAGGAACCCCCCCGCGGAATGGTGAAATGAATAACCGCTTTGCCCGGTTCACGTGCGCTTGGGGCGACCGCGTGTGTGCCGCTGCTGGTCTGCCCCCTGAAAAGTGGTCCTCCCTGGAGTATGCTTTCGAGCCGTATGGAGGACAAGGAATGGGACAGAAGAGACATAAGCCTGAGGAGATCGTTGCGAAGCTAAGGCAGGTCGACGTGCTGGTATCGCAGGGCCGATCGGTGGCCGAGGCGGTGCGATCCATCGGTGTGACACAGTTTACGTATTACCGCTGGCGCAAGGAGTTTGGTGGGCTGAAGGCCGACCAGGTGAAGCGCTTGAAAGAGCTGGAGAAAGAGAACGAACGCCTGCGGAAGGCCGTGTCGGATTTGACGCTCGAGAAGCTGATCCTGCGGGAGGCGGCCTCGGGAACCGAAGGTCCGCGTAGTGAAACTTCTAAGCCCCGCCCGCCGCCGAGCATGCGTCGATCACGTCAGACGGAAGTTCCGGATCTCCGAACGTCTTGCCTGTCGCGTTCTGGGGCAGCATCGATCGACCCAGCGGAAGGCACCGCACGGGCGGGCCGACGAGGAGGCGCTGACCGCGGACATCGTCGCGCTGGCCAGCCATTATGGGCGTTACGGCTATCGTCGGATCGCGGCCATGGCTCGCGAGACGCCGGCTGGGCCGTGAACGTGAAACGCGTCGAGCAACGAGCCATTGTCCGCCATCGGTCCAAGGACGATGGCGAGTGGCGGCGGGAGGGTCTGAAAGTGCCACAAAAGCAACCTAAGAAGGGGCGGCTCTGGCTGAATGACGGGTCATGCATCCGCCTCCGACCAGAGCGGCCGAACCACGTCTGGTCCTACGACTTCGTCGAGAGCCGGACGCATGACGGTAGGAAGTTCCGCATGCTCAACGTCGTCGATGAGTTCACACGGGAGTTACGAGCCATTGTCCGCCATCGGTCCGAGGACGATGGCGAGTGCCATCAGGGTCGACCGGAAGCTGAACTCGACCGCCGTGATCGATGTCCTGACCGACCTGTTCATCCTTCGGGCAGTGCCCGGCCACGTCCGATCGGACAACGGGCCAGAGTTCATCGCCAAGGCGGTGCAGGGCTGGATCGACGCAGTGGGTGCGAAGACGGCGTTCATTGAGCCCGGCAGCCCATGGGAGAACGGCTACTGCGAGAGCTTCAACTCGAAGCTCCGTGACGAGCTGCTCAATGGCGAGATCTTCTACTCGCTGGCGGAGGCTCGCGCCGTGATCGAGGCATGGCGGATCCACTACAACACGGTTAGGCCCCATTCGTCGCTGGGCTACCGACCGCCGGCGCCGGAGGCTGTCCACTGGCCGGCGCCCGGGCGGAGATCAGCCCCGCCGCAGGCATCCGCCTTGGCACGGAAACCCATCATGCACTAAGACTGAAACCGGACCACCCGATAGGGGCAGGCCAGTACCGATCCTGGTCGAGGCGCGGCCCAATGCGCGCTGGTCGCTGGATTTCGTTCATGACCAGCTCGCCAACGGCCAGCGCTTCGGGTGCTCAACGTGGTCGACGATGTCATCCGTGAATGTCTCGCGGCGATCCCTGACACCTCGATATCAGGACGTCGCGTCGCCCGTGAACTGTCGGCCTTGATCGAGCGCCGCGGCAAACCCGGCATGATTGTCAGTGACAACGGGACTGACCTGACCAGTAATGCGGTCCTGCGATGGTGCTCCGAGCACCGGATCGAATGGCACTACATCACGCCAGGAAAGCCCATGCGAGACACGGTTCCGTAGAGAGTGTCAACGTTCGGATGCGGGATGAATTGCTCCAATGAGACCATGTTCCGGAACCTGGCTCACGCCCGTGCCGTCATCGCGGCCTGGACTGCCGACTACAAACCGTGCGCCCGCAGTCGGCTTTGGACTACCGGACCCCGGTTGGCTACGCGTGGGCGCTGCCCCCCGCAATCGCCCGCCCCGCTGCGAAAAATAAAAGCTGCGCGCGTCGGGCGATTGCTAACCCTGCGCTGAACGGCGTAAACACCTACCGGGCCCCGGTCGCGACTGGATAAAAATCCCGCGGCAGGTCCGGTCCGTCTCGCTGGCGCAAGTCTGCTTCAAGCCCTCATCGGACCCTCGAGTATACGAGACAGTCGCGCGGCTCATCTGAGAGGTTTGGATGGACGAGGTAGCGACGTAAGAGCCCTTCCCGTGACATTCCTGCCTTTTCAAGGACGCGCGCAGACGCCGTGTTCTCGACATCGCAGAAGGCCTCAGCCCGGAAGACCGATCGGTGGGATAGGGCGTGGCCTACCAACCGCCGCATGATCTCCGATGCGCATCCCTGGCCCCATGCCGATGCGCGCAGTACATACCCATAGCTTACGGCGAAGCCTGCCGGTCTGGCATCGAACATTCCCAACGGCACCTCACGGCGATCACGGTGGAAAGCGAGGAAAGCGTATCGCTTCCCTTGGTCCCAATCTGCGTTGCTGGCTTCGAGATGAGCGACGGTCTGTGAGACGTTTTGGTGCGGCAACCACGTAAGATACTTCGTGACCGTCGCATCGGAAGAATAGGCGGCGAAGATTGCAGCCGCATCTTCGACGTCTGGGCGCCGTAGATAATAGTTCTGGGTCTCGAACTCTTCGGGCAGGCGGTAAGAAGACATTCTCCTAATCTGTGGTCCAGCCGCCGTGAGGCAAGACGACGAACGCTGGGTCCATCTCGTTGCCGCGGTCATTCAGTAGAATTCTGCGGACGGCCGCTTTGAAGCCATTCTGCCTGATGCGACCTTGCCGAAACGATTTTAATCGAAGGCATGGCCGCGACTTCCTATATTCAAGCTGACCTTCTTGCCGATCTGGGCGCGCTCGGCGTCCGTCTGGGGGGCGGCCTTTTCGTCCATGCGTCGATGCGCGCCATCGGTCAGGTCATTGGGGGACCCCGCACGGTCGCCGAGGCCCAGATCGAAGGGGTGGGAAAAACCGGGCTGATCAAGATGCCTGGGTTCTCCTCGGACGAATATTTTCCTTCTGATCTCGTCCGGTCGGGTCTGACCGACCGGTAGATCGGGCGGATCGAAGATGGCGTACCAGGCTTCGACGCGCCCAAATCGGCGACGACCGGAATGGGTATTATCGCTGAGACATTCAGGACCCGGCCCGGCACAAAGCGGAGTGAGCACCAAACCTCTCTATTTGCCTGAATGGGAGGGATGCAGACGACTACCTCACCCCGCATTGGCCGCATTGGCCGCATTGGCCGCATTGGCCGCCCTGAGCGACGGGAGAGCGTACGCCGCTTGGGCGACTGCAGTATCGCGAGCCCATGAGGGTACTGATGATCGGCGTCAGTGGAACCGGTGCTCAGCGCTCCATACAGCCGAGACCCTGGCTGATCAGAAACGGACGAAGATACGGCTGTTCAAGAGCTCCAATGGAGACTGGATCAAAACGCAGGATGTGGCGGACGGCAGGGGGCGGCTATTTCCAGCTGCCGGTAATGCGTTCGAGCAATCGGGCGGGGTCAAGCATGGTGCTTTCGGTGATGCCGAGTGCAAGTTGTGTGGTTTTCGCAGTCTGACCAATTTTGCGACAAATTGCATTGACGTGGCGAACCAGCGGAGCAGGGAACGCCACTAAGGAGAACGCTCGGTGATAGCTTCGAGCCGCAATCCTGACCTTCCGGCACGGTGGAGCGAACGGCTGATCAAGGTGGCGTGGGCGACCAGACTCGGTCTTCTTTAGGATGAGTGTTGGCGCGAAGCAGCAGCTTCCGCATTGCCGCGGTGATCGTGACCTTGAACGGCTTTCCGGCCTCGCGCAGTCGGTTGTAGAAGGTCGCGAGGTCCTGGTTTTAATTAACGTGACTACTGCCCTATGTAGAGTTTGCTCCGGACGGCGATTTCGGCCACTGCGGATTATCTTCCGACCTCGCATCATTCCGGAATCCCGGTTCATCGGTTCAATTTCTGCTGAAGCGGTGACCCCTCCGCGTTCGTACTCTGAGCTCCTTCCTCTTCCAGAGTAGCGCCGCAGCCGTGGTCGGTCCGATAGCGGCGATCGAAGCCAGGATGTAATAGCGCCGTTCGATCGTCCTTTCAGATCGAATAAACCTGAAAGGCTCGCCTTGAAGGCTTTGCGATGCCTTCCACAAACCGCGACCTGCTCGTTATGCCGATTTCTTACAAGATCCAGTTTTGCATGCGCGTATGTTCTCCATCGCTTGGCGTTCCCCGACTACCTGTCGCCGGGCGACGATGATCTCCGTGATTCATGTCATAGTCAAAATTAGTAGCTCCGTCGGTACGGGATCCAAAATGGCTGCGAACTTCGCCAGTATCTTCGCATCGATCATGTCCGTCTTGGCAACTCGTCCGAAGATATCGGCGAACCATTTGGTCCGGTACGCATCAATGATCGCAACCGGAATGCCCGCTTCGTGCAGGCAGGTGTGTGTGGCCCGGTGATAACGTCCCTTTGCTTCCATCACGACCAAGCTGGCGATGGAAGCTAGACAGCGATCTCGTACCTCTTGCAATCCGGCCGCGCCATTGCGGACCCGGAACCGATCCCCGGAATGGTGCACGCGCACGGTGAGATACGTCTCGCTGACGTCGATGCCGACGATAGTTCCCCGCACCCGAAGATCTGAGCCGTTGGCTGTCCGGCGGAAAAATCCCCCGCGCCGTGACGTCCCGCCCGAAAGAGAAGAGACCGTATACAGCGGAAACCCTTCAGAACTGCTAGACCGACATGAGATCCGTAATCCGCTGCCGATCCGCCTCGGACTTCGGGGCCGAATGGACTACGTGACCGCGATCCATGACCACGATCCGATCAGCGAGGTCGAAAGCGAAATCGAAATATTGCTCGACAAGCACGATGGCGAGCCCCTCATCCTTGAGATGCGAGATCACACGGCCGATCTGCTGGATGATGTTGGGTTGAATGCCCTCCGTCGGCTCGTCGAGGAGTAGGACGCGCGGCCGGATAACCAGCGCCCGCGCGATCGCGAGCTGCTGTTGCTGCCCCCCGGACAGATCACCGCCGCGACGGCCCGCCATCTTCTTAAGGACCGGGAAGAGGTCATAGATCTCATTTGCGACATTCCGTTCGCCGCGCGGCAGGCAGGCATACCCCGTTTCGAGATTCTCCCGCACGGTCAGGAGCGGGAAGATATCACGACCCTGCGGGACGTAGCCCACGCCGCGGCGGGCCATCTCGAAGGCCGTTGCTCGGTCGAGCGTCTCGTTATCGAGCGCGACCGTCCCGCCGGACCGCGGATGGGTCCCCGCGATCGCCTTGAGCAGGCTCGTCTTGCCGACGCCGTTGGTCCCCATGACGCAGGTGATCTCGCCCGGCGCGGCGTCAAGGTCGATGCCGTGGAGGATCTGGCTTTGTCCGTAATGCAGCGTCAGGTCGCGGATCCGAAGCATGTTCAACGTCCCAGATAGACATCGATGACGCGTGGATCGCGCGTGACGTGGTCGATGCTGCCCTCGGCCAGCACCGACCCCTCGTGCAGGACCGTCACCCGGCAGTCGAGCCGGCGAACGAAATCCATGTCATGCTCGACCACGACGACCGCGCGTGTCTTGGCGGCCTCTTTCAGAATGTCGGTCGTGTGTTCGCGTTCTTCCAGCGTCATGCCGGCGGCAGGTTCGTCAACGAGCAGCAAGCGCGGTTCCTGCGCCAGAAGCATTCCGATCTCGAGCCACTGCTTCTGACCGTGGCTGAGTTCGCCCGCGCGGCGGGAAAGGTGTGCCTTCAGTCCGATCTGCGCGGCAAGCCCGCGCACGCGGTCCATATCCGCGTCGCTGCGTCGGTAGAAGAGGGCTGAGAACGGTCCGCGAGGATTGCTGAGCGCCATGACGAGGTTTTCCTCGACGCTTTGATCTTCGAAGACGGTTGGGCGCTGGAACTTGCGGCCGATCCCCTCACGTGCGATCCGCGCCTCCGACATGCGGGTGAGGGAGGTTCCGAGATCGCCCCAGCGGACCGTGCCTTCATCGGGCCGCGTCTTGCCCGTGACGATGTCCATGAACGTCGTCTTGCCTGCACCGTTGGGCCCGATCACCGCGCGCAGCTCGGCCTGACCGATGACGAAGGAAAGGTTGTTGATCGCCTTGAACCCGTCGAAGGTTTTCGACACGCCGGAAACTTCGAGAAGCGTGCTCATCGTGCCTCCTCCGCATCGCGGAGCGCGCTTTCGTCGCGTCCGACCGCCGCTCCGTGCCGGTCGGGATTGCGCCGCGCGAGCACGAGATCGACAAGGCCGGAAAGACCCTTCGGTGCGAAAATGGTCACGAGGACAAAGCCTATGCCCAGCATGACCTGCCACCAAGATACCCAGGCGATGGTGTAGCCAAGGATCGTCACATCGGGCGCTCCGCCACCCGAGAACCAGTTCGACAACAGACTGACGCTCGCGGCACCGAGGACCGCGCCCCAGAGTCGCCCGCGTCCTCCGATGGCGACCCAGACCGCCAGATAGATCGACGCGATAGGGGCGAGTTCGGCCGGATTGATGATGCCCGCCTGCGGGTAGTAGAGCGCGCCCGCGATCCCCGCCATCACCGCCGACAGGGTGAAGACGAAGAGTTTGTAGGTTTCGACCGGGTAGCCCAGGAACCGTACCCGCGCCTCGTCGTCGCGGATGCCCCGGATGACCGACCCGAACTTCCCCGAGACGATACAGGTCGCGAGGATGTAGCCTATCGCGAGCGCCAGCGCCGACCCCCAGACGAACCAGAGCGTGATCCAGGCCTGGGAAACGCCGCCCGCATGGGGGATGTTCTGCAAACCCGACAGGCCGTTATTCCCACGCAGCCCGCTTTCATTCTGAAAAAGATAGAGGGAGAGCGCCAGCGTCATCGCCTGCGTCAGGATCGATAGATACACGCCCGTCACCCGGCTGCGGAAGGCGAGCCAACCGAAGACCAGCGCGAGCAGCCCCGGCACCAGAACGACGAGTGCCAATTGCGCGGGAAGCGATCCCGCGAAGGTCCAGATCGCCGGAAGCTCCGACGCGCCGACGACGCCGAAGATCTGCGCCGCGATGGCGTCCTGTACCTCTCCGACCGTGGGGGGCAGGGCCTGCGCCAGAAGCGCGGGTTCGACGATCAGCCGTGTGCGCTCGTACATCAGCCACATGCCGATCATGTAGCCCCCGAGCCCGAAGAAAGCGAAATGCCCCAGGCTCAGGATGCCCGCGAAGCCCCAGACGAGATCCATCGCGATCGCGATCAGGCAGAGGCAAAGCGTCTGACCGAGGATCTTGGTGAAGGAGGTTGTCAGTGCCCCGGTGCCCATCGCTTCGGACAGCACCGTCACGCCAAGCGTGAAGAGGGCAAGCAGGCTCAGGAAGACGAGCAGATGGGGATGGCGTCTCAGGAACATTGCGCTCAATCCCCCGCGGCACGACCCTTGGGCGCAACGATGCCCTTCGGTCGGAACTGGATGAACAGGATGACGAAGAGGATCATGTAGGTCTGTGCGGCAAGCGTGTTCGAGGGATTGAAATCCTCGATCCCCTTTTGCAGGAGGCCGATCAGCGAGGCACCCGCCAGCGTGCCCCAGATATTGCCGACGCCGCCGATCACCACTGTCATGAAACTCTGAACGATGTAGTTCTGCCCGATCTCGGACGTCACCTGCGCGAACATGCCGATCGCGACACCGGCGATCCCCGCGATGCCGGAGCCGAGCCCGAAGGTCAGCATGTTGATCCGCCCGGGATTGATCCCCATCGACGCCGCCATGCGGGGGTTCTGCGTGACCGCGCGGACTTCGAGACCCAGCCGCGTCCGGTTCAGCACGAACAGGAGAAGACCCAGGAAAACGAGTGCCATCCCGAAGATCCCGATCCTGAGATAGCTGATCCCGATGATGTCGTTGATGACCAACGAACCGGCCAGCCAGTCGGGCGGCGTCAGCGGCTTTGCCTGCGCACCGAAGACGTTCTTCACGAGCTGTTGGATCGCGATGGATATGCCGAAGGTGGCAAGCAGCGTCTCCAGCGGGCGGTGATAGAGGTGCCGGATCACGAGCCGCTCCAACGCGACGCCTGCCGTGAAGGCGACCGCGAAGGCCAGCGGAAGCGCGACGATGAGCGAGATCGTGTAGTTGGGTACAACCGTCTGGACAAGCCAGCCGGTAAAGGCCCCGAGCATGATGAACTCGCCATGGGCCATGTTGATGACGCCCATGACCCCGAACGTGATCGCGAGGCCGATCGCTGCGAGGAAATAGATCGACGCAAGGCTCAGCGCATCCAGACCGAGGTCGACATATTGCTGCGCCTCGAGCGAGAAGGCGATGCCGTCGATCGCATCCTGAGCCGCTTCGGTGACTTGGGGCGACGGTTCGGTGTAGACGTCGTAGAAGGCATGCGCATCCACGATCTCCTCGATTTCCGATTCGAGCGCGGTGGCTGGCACGATGCCTTCGGCTGCGAGCGCGGCATAGGCGTCATCGCGCGCCTCCTGGGTGTCGAGCGCTGCGACCGGCACGCCACCCACCTGTCCGTCGACAATATTGGCGACGAGCGCGTCGCGACGGGCTGCGCGGTCGATCCGTTCGGGAGCCAGCCCGCGCGAGACGAGCAGCCCGTAAGCCTCCTCGACCGACAGATCGGCAGAACCGGGAACAAGGTTGCGTGCGACGTTGTCGCCCTCCGCCGGCCCGTCGGCTGAAGCCATGCGGCGGGTAGCGACGACCGGCGTGAGCGCCGCGCGCACTTCGCGCGCGGTATCCGCCCCGAAGCTCTCGATGGCCTCGATGCGCTCTGCATCCGTTTCGCCGAACTGTACCGTGAGGAGCCGTTCGAGCCGCTCCATGCGCGCCTTGAGGCCCCAGTCGGGCTCGGCCGGGATGACGTTTCGCAGCATAGCGAGATGCTCTGGCTCGGGGCTCCGGGCGATGGATTCGACCGCGCGCCGTCTGAGCGTAATATCCTCGTCCTGAAGTCTGAACTGGGCGAGGGCCGACTGGATCATTGCGCGGATTCCGGCATTCGGCCGAATCTCGGTGAAGTCGTCCTCGGATCCCTCTCCTGCGCTTTCTCCCGTGGCGATGACGGTAAGCGCCAACGTGTCGTCGCCAGCTTCTTGAGCGAAGAAGAATTCGCCGTCGGATATCCGGCGATAGAGTTCGCGTTCCTGCCAGCGGCGCAGGACCTCGCGTGCCTGCGGCAGCCCGCTTTCCGTGAGCGCGGCGATCGCCGGCTCGATCGTGCGGCGCGAGCTTTCTTCGATCAGGTCGCCTTGTGCATCGAGGACGGCCTCGATGCCCGCATCCTGCGCAGGCGCGCCGAGCGGCAGCACGGCAAGGGTCAGGACGGCGAGGAACCGTCTTAGATGGCGCATTGCTGAGGTCCCGGAAAGGCGGCGGGGCATTCCGTGCCCCGCCGATTGCGTCAGTAGTTCGACTGGATCTGAACGCAGGTTTCGGTCTCGGTGTTGTACATTCCGCATTCGAGCCCCGGCCAGTCGGAGGTCAGCACGGCCGAGTCCGGCAGATAATCGGTCCAGGCGTCGCCGGGCACCTCTTCCGTCTGCTCGAGGATGTCGAACTGGCCATCCTCGGTGATCTCGCCGATGAGGACTGGCTTCGTGAGATGATGGTTCGGCAGCATCTCGGCCGTGCCGCCGGTGAGATTCGGTACGGTCTGGCCGTACATCGCATCGCGCACGGCATCCACGTCGGTGGTGCCCGCTTCCTCAACCGCCTGCACCCACATGTTGAAGCCGATGTAATGGGCTTCCATCGGATCGTTGGTCACGGCATCCTCGCCCATCCGTGCCTTCCAGTTCGCCACCCATTCGTCGTTGAGGTCGCTATCCGCGGACTGGAAGTAGTTCCACGCAGCGAGGTGCCCGACAAGCGGTTCCGTATCCAGTCCGGAGAGCTCTTCCTCGCCCACGGAAAATGCGATGACTGGCAGGTCGAAGGCGTCGATGTTCTGGGCCGCAAGCTCGGTGTAGAAGCCCACGTTCGCGTCGCCGTTGATGGTCGAGATGACGCCAACCTGCTGTCCGGTTGATCCCATGGCGACCACGTCGGATACGATCGTGGACCAGTCGGAATGGCCGAAGGGGGTATAGTTGACGAAGATGTCTTCCTCAGCGACGCCCTGGTCCTTGAGATAGGCTTCGAGAATGCGGTTCGTCGTGCGCGGATAGACGTAGTCGGTACCGAGAAGCGCAAACCTTTCGACACCGAGCTCGTTCAGCATGTAATCGGCCGCAGGAATCGCCTGCTGGTTCGGCGCGGCCCCGGTGTAGAAGACGTTCTTGGAACTTTCCTCACCCTCGTACTGGACCGGGTAGAACATCAATCCGTTAAGTTCTTCCAGCACAGGCAGAACCGCTTTGCGGCTGGCCGAGGTCCAGGCACCGAAGATCACGTCGACTTCGTCCTGTGTAAGCAGGTCCCGCGCGCGGGCGGCAAATGTCGGCCAATCGGAAGCCGGATCGACCACGACTCCCTCGATCTCGCACCCGAGGAGCCCGCCTGCCTCGTTCTGCTGTTCGATCAGCATCTCCATCGTGTCCTTGAGCGTCGTCTCCGAGATCGCCATCGTCCCCGACAGCGAGTGCAGGATGCCGACTTTCACGGGGCAGGATTGTTCCTGGGCGAGGGCCGGGATGCCAAGGGTCGCCAGCATCGCGGCGGCGAGAGGAGCAGAGCGAATGGTCATGGGGCAAATCCTTGTGGCAGTCTTTGGCGGCGGTACCCGGCACCGCGCCGGGTCGCGGGGTTCTAAAGATGCGGTCAGAAAGCCGCCCGCCGCGCCGATCCGGTAGGCCCGGCGACATTTCGAGATCCAAAACTGCGAGCCGTTGGTTATCTTCTGTGCGCCAGGATGATTGGCTGCCTACAAGTTGGGCGGAACATCGATGCAGTGCCGAGCGGTGTCGAACCGACGTCGAAAGTCCCGCGAATGTTGCTTGTGAGGATCTGCAGCGGCTCCAGCATTGTGTCACTTGCACGTAACAACATACGCCAGTGCGCATCGAAATCAGGCACGTAAGCTAGGGAGCAGGCGCGGTGGCTCCGTCGATCTCTGTGCTGACCCATGTGCAAATCGCGTCGAAGCTCGCCGCCGCTCGGGCAGAGATATGACGCGCCCTGAGATAGCCGTGCACGAGCTGCGGCTCGTTTCGCAGGATGGCGCGACTGCCGGATGCCTGCAGGGCCGCGTGGTAGGCAGTGCCGTCGTCACGCAGCGGATCGACGTCTGCGGTGACGATCAGGGCCGGCGGGAGGCAAACGAAGCTGTTTGCGCGCAGCGGCGAGGCCTCCGGGTTGCCGAGCTTGAGCTCCATATCTCCGCCGGTGATCGTCGCGGCATAGCCGATCACGTCGCGCGTGCGCAGCAGCGGTGCCTCCGCGTTCTGAATGTAGGAGGGGGCGTCGGTATCACCGCCCAACCCCGGATAGATCAACACCTGTGCCAATGGCATCTGCCCGCCCACGCGTCGCATCCTCAGGCACAGCGCCGCCGCCAGGGTCCCGCCGGCGCTGTCGCCCACGGCGATACCTTTCCGGCCCTGTTCCGTTTCGGCCAGCCAGACGGCGGCGACATCGTCGATCTGCGCCGGAAAGAGATGTTCGGGTGCAAGTCGGTAGTCCACCGACACGACCTCGCACCCGGTGGCGGTGGCAAGTTCGGCACAGACGTCGTCGTGGCTTTCCAAAGACCCCACGACGAAACCGCCTCCGTGGGCATAGAGCACGAAGGGACGCGATACGGCACCTTCCGGCGTATAGCGGCGAACCGCCACGCCCGCGACAGTCTCGTCGCGCACTGGCAGACCTTCGGGACGTGGTGCGCGGAAGACGGCGCACATTGCATCGTAGAAATGACGATTGCGGGCGGCATCGGCATCGTTCGCCTCGGCCGGATAGGCGGCTTCGGTTCTCTCGATGAAGCGGAGGATCTCGGGGTCGGTGATCGTCATTTCCTGGCCCTTTGCGCGATCGTCCGGTCCAGCCAGTCGGGATCCATCTCGGGGACGGAGCCGAGCAGCAGCTCGGTATAGGGATGGTGCGGGGGAGAGAACATCTCGTCACGCGGTGCCTGTTCGACCACGCGGCCGTTCTGCATGACGACCACGTGATCCGCGATCGCCCGAACCGTGGCAAGGTCGTGGGTGATGAACATGTAGGCGAGGTCGCGCTCTTCCTGCAGGCGTTTCAAGAGCTTGAGGATGCCCTCGGCGACGATCTGATCGAGAGCCGAGGTCACCTCGTCGCAGATGATGAACCTGGGCTCGGCGGCAAGGGCGCGCGCAATGCCGATGCGTTGCTTCTGACCGCCTGAAAGCGCGCCGGGCAGCCGGTCGATGAAGCTGTCTGGGTCGAGCTCGATCGCGGTCAGAAGCTCGCGGATGCGGGTGTCGAGCGCGGCACCGCGCAGCCCGAGATAGAAGCGGATCGGCCGACCGATGATCTCGCGGATCGTCTGCTTCGGATTGAGCGACGTATCCGCCGATTGGTAGATCATCTGCACCTGACGCAGCTGATCCTTGCTGCGCGCCCCGAGCTGCGGGGGCATGGGCGATCCGTCCAGTTCGATTCCGCCGTCGGAGGGGGGCAGGAGGCCCGTGATCACCCGCGCCAGAGTCGATTTTCCCGATCCGCTTTCGCCAACGACGGCGACGGTCCGCCCGGCATGTACGTCGAATCCGACCTCGGACAGAACCGGGATCCCGCGGGTGTATTCTGCACTGACGTTCCGGACCCGAAGAACCGGATTTGTCGTATCGTCGACCTTGGGTCGGGCCGGGGCGGCGTGGCTGCGAACGGCCCAGAGGGTGCGCGAGTACGCTTCCTTTGGGGTAGAGAGCATCGCACGGGTTTCCTGCTCCTCGACCTCCTCGCCACGCAGCAGGATCTTGATGCGGTCGGCCATCTGGGCCACCACGGCAAGATCGTGGGTGATGTAGATCGCGGCGGTGCCGAACTCGTTCACCGCGTTGCGGATTGCGTCCAGCACCTCGATCTGGGTGGTGACGTCGAGTGCCGTTGTCGGCTCGTCGAAGATGATGAGGTCAGGCTTGCAGGACATCGCCATTGCCGTCATCGCGCGCTGAAGCTGGCCGCCGGAGACTTGGTGCGGATATCGAAAGCCGATCTCTGCCGGATCGGGCAGGCGCAGCCTTTGGTAAAGTGCCTGCGCCTCCCGAAGGGCTTCAGGGCGCTTCATAAGGTGGTGGATCGCCGTCGGTGCCTCGGCGTACTGGTCGATCAAACGGTGCGCCGGATTGAAATTCGCCGCGGCGCTCTGCGCGACATAGGCGATCCGTTTGCCACGCACGCCGCGGCGCTGGCGCTCGCTCAATCCCAGAAGATCCTGCCCGTCGAAGCGGATATCACCGCCCGATATGCGGGTGCCGTCGCGGGTATAGCCCATGGCGGCGAGCCCCAGCGTGGATTTACCAGCACCGGATTCGCCGATCAGACCCAAAACCTCGCCCCGGTTCAGATCGAGGTCGATGCCCCTGACGATCGGCTGCCAGTCGCGGCCATGTCGGCCTTCGATCCAGAGGTCGCGGATGCTCAGAAGGGGGGCGGTCATGGTGTCAGTCCTCTAGTCCCGATGCGCGGTGAAGCATCCAGTCGACGACGAAATTGATGCTGACCGTGAGCAGCGCGATGCAGCCCGCGGGCAGAAGGGGGATCGCCTCTCCGAAGGTGATGAGCTGGGCGGTGTCGCGCACCATCGAGCCCCAGTCGGCGGTGGGCTGTTGGATGCCGAGGCCCAGGAACGACAGCGCCGAGATCGCCAGGAACACGAAGCAGAAGCGCAGACCGAACTCGGCTATGAGAGGGGCGGTGATGTTGGGCAAGACCTCGCGACGCAGGATCCAGAACAGTCCCTCACCGCGCAGGCGCGCCGCCTCGGCGAAATCCATCACCACGATGTCCATCGCCACGGCGCGGGACAGACGGAAGACCCGCGTCATTTCGAGCGTGGCAACGATCAGGATCAGCATCGGGATCGAGGTGCCGAAGATTGACAGAAGCAGCAGGGCGAAGACGAGTGACGGGATCGAAATCAACAGGTCTATCAGGCGGGCAAGGATCTGATCGGTCCAGCCGCCCAAGCCCGCGGCCAGAAGTCCCAGCGCCGTGCCCACGAGGAATGCCAGAACCGTCGTCGCCAGCGCGATGCCAACCGAGTTGCGCGCGCCGAATATCAGTCGCGAAGCGATGTCGCGCCCAAGGCTGTCGGTACCCAACAGGTAGTCGCCGCCCCAAGGCTCGAAGCCCAGGCCTACGACCTCGGTCTGGCCGTACGGGGCAATGAGCGGAGCGAAAATGCCGGTGAGGATGACGATGGTGATGACGGTCATGCCGAAGAATGCGGTCGGCGGAACCGATTTAAAGCTATGCAGATCCATTGGGTTACCTCCGGCTCATCAGGCGCGGATTGGTGGCGATGGCCAGCAGATCGGCGCAGAGGTTTAGGAGGATGTAGATGCCGGCGAAGATGAGGCAGCAGGCCTGAACAAGGGGGATGTCGCGCGTCGTCACGGAATCAACCATCAGCTGACCGAGGCCGGGATAGACGAAGACCACCTCGACGATGACCACGCCGGTTACCAGATAGGCGAGGTTCAAGGCGACGACGTTGATGATCGGGGCCAGCGCGTTGGGGAGAGCGTGGCGCAGGACCACCCGCATCGGCGAGGCACCCTTAAGGCGGGCCATCTCGATATAGGGCTGCGCCAGAAGGTTGATGATCGCGGCGCGGGTCATCCGCATCATGTGTGCGGTCACCACAAGGACCAGCGTCAGCGCGGGCAGGAACGTGCGGTAGAGCATCGTGCCAAGTCCCGCATCCGGCCCGATATCGGCGATCGAGGGAAACAGGCCCCATTTGACCGACAGGAACAGCATCAGAATGTAGGCGATGAAATATTCGGGGAACGAAATGGAGGACAGGGTGGTCACGTTGACCGCCCGGTCGAACCAGCTGCCACGGTAGAGCGCCGCGAGCAGCCCCAGAACGAGCGCCAGCGGCACCGCGATGGCAGCGGCATAGGCAGCAAGGAAGAGCGTATTTCCGAGACGCCCGGCCAGCAGGCCGGCGATCTCACGCCCATTGGCAAGCGAGGTGCCGAGATCGCCTTGTACGATGCCTCCAAGCCAGCTCAGGTAACGCTGCACCGGAGGTTGATCGAGGCCGAGTTCGGCGCGGAAGGCAACGACGGTCTCCGGCGTCGCCGATTGACCCAGAACTTCTTCCGCCAGGTCACCGGGCAGCAACTCGATGGCGAAGAAGATCAGCAGCGTGATCGCGAAGAGCGTCAGCAAACCCATCGCCAGCCGCTGAAGCGTCATGGTGAGAAGGGGATGCATCTTCATTCGGCCTCCTGTGTCGGCCAGCCGATGTCGCGGATCGGGCACCCCGCATGGTCCGGCACCGCGATCCCGCGCTGCCCTTCCGACAGCCCAGCAAGGCGATCCGTCAACGGTGCCTGCATGGGCGCGGCGCGGCCGGCCGTGGTGTCGACATGAAGCAGCATGTGCTCGGCCGTGGCCTGCACCCGGCCCGCGCCATCGACCATCTCGTGATGGATGCGGATGCGCTTGACGTCGTGACCCAGCACGGAGGTGCGTACCGTCAGCGTCGTGCCCGGCCCGGTTTCGGCCAGATGACGCAGATGGCTTTCGACCGTGTAGACCGAGCGGCCGGCGGCGCGGTAGCCTGCGTCCATTCCGATATGTTCCAGGAACGCGTCGGTCGCATCGCCGAAGACCTGCAGGTATCGATGCTCCGTCATGTGGCCGTTGTAATCCAGCCATTCGGCGGGCACCTGCGCGCGATGCAGCGTGAGCGGCGCGGCGGGATCGGGCTCCTCTGCGGGAGCAGCACGGTCACGCATCCGTGCCTCCATCGCCGCAAGGGTCCGGCCCGCCCCCCAGTCCTGCTGCTTCAAGGCCTGGAAGATGCCGATCAGGTTGTCGTCGCGGATCCGTTCCAGCTCGCGGATGGAATGCTGGCCGGACTGCGCATCGGATTGGTCACCGATCTTCGTGGCAAGCGCGTCGGTCATGTCCGGCACGTCCATCAGCTTGGTCCATGGCCATTTCAGGGCGGGGCCGAACTGTTCGATGAAATGCTTCATGCCCGCCTCGCCGCCGGCGATGCGATAGGTCTCGAACAAACCCATTTGTGCCCAGCGAAGCCCGAAGGAGAAGCGGATGACGTCGTCGATCTCTTCGGTGGTGGCGATGTCGTCATTGACCAGCCAGAGCGACTCGCGCCAGACGGCTTCGAGCAGGCGGTCGCCGATATGGGCGTCGATCTCCTTGCGCACGCGCAGCGGATGCATGCCGATCTCGCGCTGGATCTCGGCGGCTCGGGTCAAGGCCGCGTCGTCGTTGAGGGGGCTGCCAACCAGCTCGACCAGTGGGACGAGGTAGACGGGGTTAAAAGGATGCGCGACGAAGAGACGTTCGGGATGGGTCATCCCGGCCTGCAATTCGGACGGCTTGAAGCCCGAGGTCGAAGAGCCGATCAGGGCATCGGGCCGGGCCGCGGCCTCGATCGCGGCGAAGACATTGTGTTTGAGGTCCAGCCGTTCGGGCACGCTTTCCTGAATGTAATCGGCATCCGCCACGGCCTCTGCCAGCTCGTCGTGGAAGGTCACCCGTCCCTCTGGGCCACGCGGCACGGAGAGCATGCGGTCGTAGGCGCGGCGGGCACCGTCGAGCACCTCCTGGACGATGCGGCGCGCATCGGGGTGGGGGTCGTGGACTGCGACGTCGATGCCGTTCATCGCGAAGCGGGCGATCCATCCGCCGCCGATGACGCCGCCGCCGATACAGGCGGCCTTGTTGATGATCTGGGACATTGCGGGCCTCTTTTCCGGGTCGATGGCCAAGGACCCCGCCACCAGTGCGGCGGGGCAGGCAAAGTGAGGAGGGCGGGAGCCTTAGGCCACCCACCAGCGTTCGATGACCTTCCAGCCGTCGAGAAAGCGGTTCGAGGCCAGTTCGCCGTGCTGGATGCGCTCGGCCTTGCCGTCGAGGAAGTTGGCGAACATCGGGATGATCGCGCCGCCGTCATCGCGGCAGAGCTGCTGCATCTCGGCATACATCGCCGCGCGCTTGCTCTCGTCCAGCTCGACCCGCGCTTCGCGCAGAAGCGTGTTGAAACGCTCGTTCTGCCAATGCGTCTCGTTCCAGTTCGCGCCTGACGCATAGACCATCGAGAACATCCAGTCCTCGGTCGGGCGCCCGTTCCAGTAGCCCGAGCAGAACGGATCTTTCAGCCAGACATTCGACCAGTAGCCGTCCGCCGGCTTTGTCTGAACGTTGATGTCGATGCCCGCAGCGGAGGCACTTTGCTGGAACAGGACTGCGGCGTCGACCGCACCGGAGAACGCCGCGCTGGAAGTCGCCAGCGTCACGTCGAGGCTGTCCAGGCCCGCTTCGCGCAGGTGGAACTTGGCCTTGTCTGGGTCATAGCTGCGCTGTTCCAGATCAGGGTCGTGGAAGCGGTAGGCAGGTCCGATGGGTTGGTCGTTGCCGACCACGCCGTGACCGCGCAGCACCTTGGCCACCAACTCCTCACGGTCGATCGCGTGCTTGAGCGCGAGGCGCACGTTCACATCGTCGAACGGTGCGGCGTCGCAATGCATCGGGAACGGATAATGCGCCGAGCCGGTCACTTCGACGATGTCGATGCCGGGGCGGCGTTCGAGCAGGTGGACGGTGCTGGTCGGAACGCCGTTGATGATGTCGACTTCGCCGGTCACGAGTGCGTTCTGCCGCGCGGTGGGATCGTTGATCGTCAGCAGAGTGACTTCGTCGAACCAGGCTCGGTCTTCTTTCCAGTAATCGTCGCGCCGGGCCAGACGAATGCGTACGCCGGGTTCGTGTTCTTCCAGCGTGTAGCCGCCCGTTCCAATGCCCGACTGCCAATCCATCCGGCCATCGGCGTTCGCGGGCATGATGACGAGGTGATAATCCGCCGCCACGAAGGGGAAGTCGGCATTGCCGGATGCCAGTTCGAAGACCACGGTGCGGTCGTTCTCGGCACGTATCTCGGTCACATCGGTCAGAAGATCCTTGGCCCCCGAGGTCGTGTCGTCGCCGCGGTGGTGGTCGAACGAGGCGATGACGTCCGCTGCCGTCAGCGGTTTGCCGTTCGAGAAGGTGACGTCCCGCAGGCGGAAGGTCCAGGTACGGGTATCCTGGCTGGGCTCGATGCTTTCGGCCAGTTCGGGCTTCACGGCACCGGTCTCGTCGATCTCGACGAGGTTGTTGCACACACCACCCAGCATCGCGAGGACGAGGGGGCCGGCGGCATAGGTCGCCGGATCCATGGTGTCCGAAGTTGCACCGCCGGAATGGCCGATGCGTATGCTTCCGCCGCGCTGTGGTCCCGACTGGGCGCGGGCAGCGCTGGCGAGCATCGGAGTCATCCCGAGGCCGAGAGCCGCGGCGGAGCCGCCGCGCAGGAAGCCGCGGCGATTGAGGTCATAGGTGGACATGATCGTTCCCCCGTGTCGTTGCGGGACCTTGAGGTCCCTTGTTGCGCGCCGGACTTACCAGCGCTTCTTGAGATTGAGATCCTCGCGCACCTGCGCCGGCGTCTTGAGCGACACGTTCATCGCTGAAAGCATCGTCGCGGCCCGTTCGACCAACTGGCCGTTCGATGCAGGGACGCCCTTCTCGAGCCAGATGTTGTCTTCCAGCCCGACGCGGACGTTGCCGCCTGCAAGCACCGATTGCGCAGCGAAGGGCAACTGCATCCGCCCGATCGAGAACATCGAGTAGACCCAGCCCGCGGGCATGTTGTTCACCATCGCCATGAGCGAGTTCAGGTCGTTCGGCGCGCCGTAGGGGATCCCCATGCACAGCTGCACCAGTACCGGGTCGTCGATCAGCCCCTCTTCGACGAGCACCTTGGCAAGCCAGAGATGTCCAAGGTCGAAAACCTCGATCTCGGGCTTCACGCCGGCGGCCTGAATCCGCTGCGCCATGGCGCGCAGAGTTCCGGGCGTGTTGGTCATGACGTAATCGGCTTCGGCGAAGTTCATCGTGCCGCAATCGAGGGTACAGATCTCGGGCAACAGTTCCTCGACATGGATCAGCCGCTCGGTCGCGCCGATCAGGTCGGTGCCTTCGTCATTCAGAGGCAATGGTGCCTCGGCCGAGCCCAGCACGATGTCTCCGCCCATGCCCGCCGTGAGGTTCAGGATCACGTCGGTTCCGCTGTCGCGCACACGCGAAACGACCTCGCGGTAGAGAGCGGGATCGCGCGACGGCGCACCGCTTTCCGGGTCTCGCACATGGACATGCGCGATTGCGGCACCGGCCTTCGCCGCCTCGATGCAGGCCTCCGCGATCTGCTTCGGCGTGACCGGGATCTTGTCGCTTTTATGCTGGCTCTGGCCAGAGCCCGTCACGGCACAGGTGATGAATGCGTCCCAGTTCACGATTGGGCCTCCAATAATCCGGAATGTCTTGATCCGGCGACGTTAGGGGCATCCCGGCCTTTCAATTTTGCCCAAAACGTCACATATCGTGCCTATGACGTCAGAAAGGCCCACCTCCATCGCCTTCGTTGTTTTCGACGGCTTCTCGAACATGGTTCTCGCCAGTGCCATGGAGCCACTACGCGCCGCATGTTCCCTCTCGGGGCGGTCGCTTTTCGAGTGGCAGGTTCTCACTCTCGACGGCGAACCGGCCCGCTCTTCCTCGGGGCTCGTCCTGCGTGCGGATGCGGCGCTGGTCGATGTGCCGTCTGTGGACATGCTGGTCGTCATCGCGGGCTACGGTGCACGGGCGCAGGCATCGGACCCGACGCTGCGGTTCGCATTGCAAACGGCTGTCCGGCAAGCCGACGTCGTCGCGGGGCTGGACATGGGCCCCTGGATTCTCGCGGCCTGCGGGGCGTTTGCCGGGCGGCGAGCGACGGTACATTGGCAGGAGCTGGATGCCTTCGCCGAGACCTTTCTCGACGTCGAAGTGGTTGATGAGAGCAAGGTCGTCGACCGCGACAGATGGAGCGCGGGCAGCGCAAACTCGGCCATGGCGCTGATCCTGGATGTGATCCGCAAGGCTGGCGACGATGTCCTCGCCTATGACGTAAGCACGTTGTTTGTCTTCGACCCGGCCGAGACGCGGAAGGCGGCCAGCGGTACCCTGTCGGCACCTCTCAGCCGCGCATTCAGGATCATGCTCCGGAATATCGAGGAGCCGCTGCCTCTTGGTAAGATCGCCGAACGGGCTGGCGTGTCACTGAAGACTCTCGAACGGCTCTTCCAGCGAGAACTTGGGGTGACGGCGGGCCGCTACTACACCTCCGTCCGCTTGGCCCATGCGCAAAATTTGGCGGTTGAGACGGAGATCCCCGCCTATCTGATCGCGGCCCGCTGCGGCTTCTCTTCGGCGGCGACCCTTGGCCGCGCGTTTCGCGCTGCCTACGGTCAGACATTGACCGAATTGCGGCGCGCCTCGCGATCCTGACCTCGCATTTGGGCGCGTACCCCAAAGACAAGCGTGCCTGGACCGCATGCATCTTCAGCCGATCTGTAACGCAACAAAAACGCTATCGCCATTCCACTTAATTTCTCCAAGGGGTTCGCTGTTAGGGTCAGATGGGTAGATTAATGGAATCGGACGGATTGGCGCGTTACTGCGAGAGTAGTTGTTCCATTTGCGGCCTTAGAGTTCTGGCTGCGAAGTTACGCCGGGGACTGGTTCGGGTCAGCCTTGACGGTGGTCGATGTTTCTTGTCGGATTGCCTGCCCGCGCCGACAATCCGACAAAGATCGCTGATCGAACCTCCTGTTGATCAGAGAATGAAGTCTTCCATTCCAAGCTCCGTTCCGGCGACAGCCTTGAGGATCAGAGTGTCGTCTGCGCCGCTTAGAACGATCTCCGTGCTCCAGTTCTTGTCCACGATGCAGTCGGCGAGATCTTCGGTGCCGAGGTTCCATGAGGAGAGGTCGATCCGGTCGACGCCGACCTCGAAGTCGTGGATCATGTCACGTCCCGATCCCCGCTCGAAGACAAAGGTGTCCGCCGCTCCGTCAGCGTGCCATTCCCCGCCCCAGAGATGGTCGTTGCCATTACCGCCCGACAGCCTGTCGGACCCGGCACCCCCCACGATCTTGTCGGCATCGCTTCCGCCGTCGAGGGTGTCGGACCCTGTGCCGCCCATAAGGACGTCGCATCCTGCGCCGCCGGCAATGTCGTCGGCGCCTTGACCACCTGAGCAATGATCGTCGCCAGTCCCACCTGAGAGCGTGTCATCATCTGCGCCCCCGAAGAGTTTGTCATTACCGGTGCCGCCATCGAGTAGGTCGTTGTCCGCACCGCCATGCAATTCGTCCGCGCCGTCGTCGCCGCTCAGTCGATCGTCGCCGTCAGCGCCGCGTAACTGGTCGGTGCCGCTGCCTCCCTCGGCCACGTCGTTACCAGCGCCTGCATTAATCACATCGTCGCCCGCACCACCGAGGCCGAGATCGTCACCGTCCTCGAGATTGATCAGGTCATTGCCGTCACCCCCGTCGGCGGCGTCGCGACCGCGTCCGGCGTTAAGCGTGTCGTTGCCGGCGCCGCCATCGAGCGTGTCGTTCCCGCGACCTCCCAGGAGGACGTCATCGCCGGTGCCGCCCATGAGGTGGTCGTCATGTTCGTCTGGGGTGTAGGTGCCATCGCCGTGCAGCTGTGTCGGGTCGAATATCCACCGACCGTCGACAAAGCTCCATTCAGCACCAGCATCCCCGCCGGCCAGCAGGTCGTGGCCCTGCATCCCCTCGATCGTGTCGCTTCCTTCCTGACCGGCAAGGCGATCGTTGCCCGGGTCCGCGCGCATTCTGGAGGTTTCGGATATGTACATCCCTTCGGTCGCGGTTTGCAGGGTCTGGTCATAGTGAGCGTTCAGCACCGCGATGCTGGCGCCTCCGATGTCGACCGTGAAGATCGCATCGTCGAAATCGCGGTCTCCGCCATGTGACAGGTCCTCGAACCCGATCTGAAAGCTGCCCCCATCGTCGTTCTTCAGGCCGACGGTATGTTCAATGCCGTCGGAGTTGAGTTTGGCGCGATCGCCGAACGCCGCCGTGTGATAGATGTCGCCATAGACCAACCGGACCTGACCGTCGGCCGAGCGATGCATGAGCTTGGTCCCGGTCGACTCAACCGTAGCGGCATCCTTCCGCCCATCGACGAAGTAGAACTCTCCGTTTTCGGTCATCTCGTCGAGGCCGGCATTGGCGTAGCCGTTCGCGACCAGAAAGAAGCCGATCTTGTCACCTGCTTCGACGGTGTATTCGACCGATGATATTCCGGAAACGAGAGTGCCACCGGACCCTTCGAGCGATGCGTTGGCCCAGACGAGTGCGATGTCACGGAACTCGCCCGTTTCTGCGTCGACCTTGTAGACGCCGATCGTGTTGCGGTAAGCGGCTTCCTCGAAATCGAAGGTCATGGTGATAGCTCGGTCCTCCGCCATTGTCAGAAGATCCGTCTTGAATGTCACCGCCTGCGAATCGTCTCCAATCAAGTGGTCCGATCCGGACCCGCCCTGGGCAACGTCGGAGCCAGCCCCTGCAAGTATCAGATCGGCTCCGCCGGTTCCGTAGATCCGATCGTCCTGCGCCGTTCCCTGGATCAGGTTCATCATGTTATCGTCCATCACGTGTACCTCGTTACAAAAACCGGTCTCTTGCAGTGCGTCTGATCGCTGGTTGATCCGGCTGCGTTCGATGATGTCTTGCTACCGCCCCGCTTTCTCCGTCGTCTCGGACCCATTCGCATAAGCGAAAGCGCTGTCGGATGGCTGGGTTATACCGATGGATAGGGGTGTCATCGGGGTGGCAAGCACGCGCTTGATACGGCTTACCCCAGACGCGACATGGAACGCATTCATGCGTCATTAATGCGGGTGCAAGCCAGGGTAGGTCAGATGTTCCTGATGCGACCTGCAGTCCTGTAACGCTGGCAATATGACCAGAGTTGTCCGCTGGGTTTTCGCGCGACCTGCATGCCGGGCTTTTTCCGGTATCGTCGTCCGGAGCCCTTATCACCAAGGTCGAGT
This sequence comes from Palleronia sp. LCG004, assembly GCF_032931615.1. Taxonomy (NCBI): domain Bacteria; kingdom Pseudomonadati; phylum Pseudomonadota; class Alphaproteobacteria; order Rhodobacterales; family Roseobacteraceae; genus Palleronia; species Palleronia sp. LCG004. The sequence goes on along the minus strand of NZ_CP136759.1, from coordinate 1,367,773 downwards.
TTAACCGGCGATAAAACGCCTGTCAGGCGGCCTAGCCTGTGAAAGGCGCGTGCGGCTCTAAGTGTTCGAAGCGGCTAGGATAGCCTTCCGCACCGGTCGGGGGTCTCGGCCAGTCTGTAGGCAGTAATGGCAAAGCTGTCATTTGCATCAATGCGGCCGGGTCGACCCGGGGCAGGGGGTGCGACCTTACTGTCCATGCCTGCCATGCTTCGATCGAACGCCGTGCATCGTATGCGTCAATCGGGCCGAAGCGCGGCAGGGAAAGCCACTTATTGGTCGGAGAGCGTCAGCAGGTACGCGGTGTCGAGCGGGCGGATACCGTTGCCCGAGGCGAGGAGCGCGGGGACGGCGAGCGTCACCAGCACAAGGGCAAGCAAGCCAAGTTCCCGGACTTTCGCAAAGCTGTTCGTGGTCATGTCGATCTTCCTTCTCGCTGAGGAACGAGGTCCTTCGATCGGCCCGTTCCGTGTTCGTCTTGTCGAGAAAAGGAATATCCCAGCGGACCAGCTGCGTCTTTCGCGCGGCCGGACAGGTTAGGTGCACCGTGGTATCGGTTGCTATTCGGAAGGATAGGAAGGGATCGCCGGAAGAGCGGCTTGAGGATTCCCGAGAAGGTCAGGTCCAAGCGGCATCATGGAATTCGTGCCTTCAAGGAACGTTCTTCAGAACAATCCCGCTTCTCGTGCGATGAGGGCAGCCTGCGTTCTGTTGGCGGCACCGACCTTGCGGTAGAGTGTCTTCACGTGAAGCTTTACCGTGGGTTCGGTTACGTCGAGATCGCGCGCGATCTCTTTGTTGGCCTTGCCCTCAGTCAATCCTTTGAGGACCTGCAGCTCGCGCGGCGTCAGCTTGTCGGCCAACGGGTGGGCGGCCGTCTCGTGCGTTGCCTTCATAAAGTCGAGCGGGGCGTATTGCTCGCCCATCGCCATGAAGCGCACCGCATTGATCATGGATTTCGCCGGCAAGGTTTTGGGCAAGAATCCCGCCGCGCCAGACGAGAGTGCCTTTTCCGCAACCTCACGGGTCGCCTCTCCCGAGATCAGAGCGACACGCGCGCCGCTTTCCAGCGCACGAGCCAGCCCATCGAGCCCATTCATTCCAGGCATGTTGTAGTCGAGGATGACCAGGTCGTAATCCGCATCGTCTTCGATCCGCCTGAGTGCCCCCTCGAGCGTCGCTGCGGTATCGACCTCCATACGTTCGCCCTGAAGAAAGAGGACGAACATGTCGCGTAGAAGGTCATGGTCGTCTGCAATGAGTATACGCATCGAGATACGGCTCCAGCGGCACCTCCTCTCAACCTAGCGTAGAAAGGTTGCAACTTCCAGAATATCGAACGAATCATGCCTGTCGACTGGTATTGTATGAAATCCGTCAGGCAATTTGTCATGCCCGTCGTTCTGCCTAAAACTAATTGAGTTCTTTGTCAGTGGGCAAGATTCTACCTGACAAGTCGGAAAAACTGGCGCTGATTTCATTCGAAAGTGTCCAACTGAATCCTCTGCCGAGAAAAGTGTTTCCTCGTCGCTTTTGGGATAAGCTCATCGCAACGTGCTGTTTCATACTTAACATCTAATTGCTCCAAGCCTTTCTAAACAATTCGACGGACCCCGATGGCGTGTCGCGCCAAGAGTGGATACTGCTACCGATCAGGGTTGAACGATTCATGTACTGCTATTTAAACCCTCGTTCTCGCAGAAATGCTCCCATGACGCTCATCCCCGAACTGGCCACCCTACAACGAATACCCGAAGCATATCCTTTGCGAAGCACCGTAGGGGTGGAATGGCGGGCAACGTCACGATGAAAGTTAGGCCGTATGCCAATTGGCTATGGACGACGGGAATTTTGGTGATCAGGGTGCCGGAGCGGCACCAGATTAAAGGCTGGTTGCGATGTTTCACTCATTTTGCCCCCACGCTCGGAAGCGCGAGTCGATGGGTGCAATTATCGTGAGGCTTCGCCCTGTAGATGCCAGTCGGCTCGAGCTCCACGAAAACGTCGACAGCACACTCAATCGCATCGTTCCGACCTGCATGGTGCGTCTCATGTTCCGTGCGGGGAGGAGGTAGCTGCGGCCAGAACCTATCCTTCAGGATAGGTCGTCCTATCCGGACGCTGCCATGCAACTTTAGGATTTTCGTGCCAAAACCTACTTCAACCGAAAGGGTAGGGAGATCCTTATGTTCACACGCACTTTCATCGCTGCCACTGTCCTGAGTGTCGGAGCGGCCATCGCAGCCGATCTGCCCCGACCCGAGGGCGACGTGATCCTGACCGTATCGGGGGATATCGCGTCCACCAACGCCGACGGGATGGCAGAGTTCGATCTGGCGATGCTCGAGGAAATCGGCATTTCCGCGTTCGAGACATCCACGATCTGGACCGACGGGACGCAAAGTTTCGAGGGCGTCGCACTCGTCGATCTCATGGAAACGCTCGGAGTCGAGGATGGCACGCTGCGGGCCACCGCGATCAACGATTACTCGATCGAAATCCCGGTCGCCGACGCGGTGGAAGGTGGACCGATCCTCGCCTATCGCCGCAATGGGCGTGACATGTCGATCCGCGACAAGGGTCCTCTCTGGGTTGTCTACCCCTACGACGACAATTCCGAGTACCGCACCGAAGTCATCTATTCGCGGAGTATCTGGCAACTCGATCGGATCGAGGTGAAGAACTGACCCCGTCCATTCGCAGACGCCGCCGCCCGGTCATAGTTTTCGCCTTGGCCGGGCTGATCGGGCTCGCGGTCATTGCGCTTCTTGTGAGCGACGTGGCGCGCGACATGCGGCTGCTGGATACGGCGACGTCGGATAATGTTGAATGGACGATAGCACAGACCGAGGTCGAGTTCCTCGAATTCGAGGCAGAGATCCTGGAAACGCAGACCGGATCGGACCGGTCGATGATCGACCTGCGACGCAAGTTCGACGTCTTCTACAGCCGGATCAGTACACTCGGGGAGGCTGCGCTCTACGCCCCCATGCGCGAGGATCCGGTTTATGAGCGGGCGCTCGGCGACGTACGTGCTTTCCTAGATCGAGCCGTGCCACTCATCGACGGTGGCGACACCGCGCTCTACGCCGCGCTGCCGACCCTGATCGAGGAGGCGGAGACGCTGCATGAAGCTCTGCGTACGCTTGTCACTTCGAGTCTCGACTATTTCGCCTCCGAATCCGACGCTCGCCGAACCGATGTCGGCATCACGCTCGGCCGCCTCGCCGCAGCGCTCGCCGCGCTAATCATCACGCTGGGCCTCTTGGTCCTCTACCTGACCCGCCTGAACGCCCAGGGGGTCGAGCGTCAGCGGCAGATCGCCCAGACAAGCCAGCGCATGAACACCGTAATCACCGCATCACTCGACGCGGTCGTGGTGACCGATGCGGGTGGCCATATCCTTGAGTTCAATGCTGCCGCCGAGAGCATCTTCGGTCATGCCGCTGCGGACGTGAAGGGTCGTAGCATCGGCGACGTGATCGTGCCCGAGAAGTACCGTGGCATGCACGAGGCCGGAATGGAGCGCATGCGCCGCAACGGGCCGCGCAACGTCGTAGGCAAGGGCCGCGTTCAGCTTGAGGGAATGCGCGCAGACGGTACCATCTTTCCCTGCGAACTGGCGATCCAGTCGGCAAGCACGGATACCGGCGAGATATTCATCGCCTTCCTTCGCGACATCACAGCCCGCGTCGTGGCCGAACAGGAACTCATGGAGGCCCGTGATCAGGCGCTCGCCGGAGAACGCGCGAAGACCGATTTTCTTGCGGTAATGAGCCACGAAATCCGCACACCGCTGAACGGGCTTCTCGGCAATCTTTCCCTGCTTCAAGATACGTCGCTCGACGAACGGCAGAGCGGCTTCGTGGCCAACATGGACACGTCCGGCCGCCAATTGATGCGGCACGTGAGCGACGTGCTCGACATTACCCGGTATGATGCGGGCAAGTTGCAGATCACGCCTGCGCCCATGGATCTCGGAGGCCTGGTACAGGACCTCGTTGATGGGCAGTCCGCCGCTGCGGCACGCCACGGCACGCAGATTTCCTGGAGGTGGAGCGGTGAGCCGCTCGACTGGATCGCGGCGGATCGCGACCGGCTGGAACATATCCTCATGAACCTGATCGGCAACGCGGTGAAATTTACCCGTGAGGGCCGGATCGACATCACGCTCGAGATCGTCGGCACCACGTCTGACGGGGCCGATCTGGAGATCCGGGTGGACGACACCGGAATCGGCATCGCGCCCGACCAGATCGACCGGATCTTCCAGGATTTCGTGACCGGCGACGTACTTTACGATCGCATGGCCGAAGGCACCGGCCTCGGGCTCGGCATCGTCCGCCGCTTCGCCGCTGCGATGAACGGCAAGGTGAGCGTCGAGAGCATCCTCGGCAAGGGGAGCCGGTTCACTCTGCATTTGCCCGTCAAATCGGTCGACATGCCGGAGGCACCTGCCGAACCTGCGGAAACCCGACGGATCGAGGTTGCACCGCGCCGCGTCCTGGTTGTCGAGGACAATCCCATCAACCAGCAGGTGGTACGCGACATGCTTCTCCTCGACGGGCACGACGTGACTGTCGTCAGCGACGGTCGCACCGGTGTAGAGGCCGCGACCGCCACGCGATACGATCTGATCCTGATGGACATCTCGATGCCGGTGATGGACGGCCGTGCGGCCACGCGGGCAATCCGGGCGGGCGACGGTGCATCGGCTGACGTACCCATCGTGGCGCTTACCGCCAATGCTATGGCGAGCGAACGTGCGGCGTTCCTAGATGACGGCATGACAACCATCTTGTCGAAGCCGCTGTCGCGCAAAGCGCTTGACGCGATGTTGTCGGGATTGCCGGAACCGTCGCAAGACCCCGATCAGACCGTGATCGACCTGGAACACCTTGCCGACATGCGCGCGGCAGTCGGCGAAACCTTCGAGCCGCTTCTGGACCGGTTCGAAAGCGAAACCGACGCGCTTCTGGACTGGCTCGGGACAGATCCGCCGATCAACGAGATCCGAGAGCGCGTTCACAAAACCGCCGGCAGCGCCGCAGTCTTTGGCGCGCGCGATTTCCGGGCTGAGCTCGTGACAATCGAGAACGCCGCGCAAGACGGAGCACGCGAGGATCTTTCGCGCCTTCCAGCCCTCTGGCGCAACACGCGCAACGCCCTAAGAGCGGCGCTTTAGTCGATATCGTTCCAGACCGGATTGAAACAAAGGCCCGCGATGGGCCTGCATCAGGATCATTTCAGATGTGTCAGCCTGTCCTTGTAAATCCTTTGAATCACTTCCCGGAATTGTCGCTGATTTTGGCTCGTCACGCATACCCGTCAGCAGCTTTCGGGAATTCCGGATGGAGTACGTGCCGGTTCTGCATTCCGACAGAGAAATTCATTGGCGGCGAGATAGGCGATTCATGCGCCGGACATTGCGATCTGGGGCAGGGCGTCATCTGCGCCTGTTGGTCGGGCAACCGGACCGCCTCCATATTGGCGATAGACGTTATGCCGCTCGGAGGTCGGTCCAAGTCGTCTTGCCCGTATCCCCAACCTTTTCAAAGCGGTGCCAATCTTTGCCCGGTTAAGCATGAATTCATTTCCTTCAGGCATTGGGTGCTTCGAGATCATTTCCGTTCGAGGCATGTCGAATGCATGTAGTCGTAGTCGATGACGACGAGATCCAGCGTACGTTCATCTCGGCGATTCTGAAAAATCTGGGGTACAGTCCGGTCGAAGCGGGCGATGGCGAACGTGCGCTCGACCTCGTGACCGAGCTCGATGCGTCCATTGTCGTTTGCGACCTCAACATGCCCGGTATCGACGGTCACGAACTGACCCGGCGGATCCGCGCGCGTTCGGGTGACCGCTATGTTCATATCCTGATGGTGACCGGCCAGGACCAAGCTTCCGAGAGACGTCGTGCGCTCGAGTCTGGCGTCGATGACTTCATGGCCAAGCCGATCGATACCGCCATCCTGACCGTCCGGATGCGAGCGGCGTCCCGGCTTGCGCGTCACGAAGAGGTGCTGGCCGAACGTAACAGGGTTCTCGAAGAGGCCAGGGAGCATATCGAACGTGATCTGCTCAATGCCGCTCAGGCGCAGCGCCGGCTGCTGCCGCCCAGCCATGCCGCGACTCGCGATTGCCGCTTTCATTCGGCCTTCGTGCCATCGTCATTCGTATCGGGTGACATGTTCGGTTTCTTCGAGATATCGGAACGGTTCACCGGACTTTATGCGATGGATGTCTCGGGTCATGGCGTCCACGCCGCGCTTATGTCGGTGGCGGTCGGGCATCTGGTGACAGCCGATTACTTCCGCCACTACGCCATCGCCGCGAACGGCTGCCCGGACCCGGCAGGGCTGGTTTCGGTCCTCGACCAACGCTTTTACCGCGAGGACAGTACCGACTATTTCACCATATTCTGCGCCGTCATCGACCGCGAGACCAGCATTCTCCACTACTGCCAGGCCGGGTACCCCTCGCCGCTGATCGTCGCGCGAGACGGAAGCATGCGCGAGATCGGCGACGGTGGCTTTCCCGTCGCCCTGATCGATAGCGCGACATTCGAGACCGGACGCGCTCCGTTCGGGCTGGACGAAACACTCGTGCTTTATTCCGACGGTGCGATCGAAGCCGAGAACGGCGCGGGCGAGCCCTTCGGTCAGGACCGACTCGAACGGCAGATCGCCACTGCGGCTGCCGATGCGGCGGGCATTCCCGACGCTCTCGTGACCGCGCTTGCCGAATGGCGCGCGGGCACCCCCCTGGAAGACGATCTGACCATTTTTGCCTGCGAAAGGAAAACTGTAATATGATCAGAAGCAAAATCATCGAGGACGGTATCTGCATCGTCCGGCCCGGCAGCGAAAGGCTGACGGCGGCCAACGCCAAAACCTTCAAGGCCGAGACCCTTGATCTCATCGAAGCCGGTCACGACCGGATCGTGATCGATTTCGGTGAGGTGATCTTCGTCGACAGCTCTGGTCTCGGGGCAATGGTCGGACTTCTGAAGAAGGTCGGCAACCGCGGAGAGATCGTGGTTTGCGGCCTGTCCGGCACCGTCACGCAGATGTTCAGCATTACGCGGATGGACCGTGTCTTCGCGTCGTACTACGACGCGGACGACGCCATCCACGCGCTGCAGGAACGCGTCTGATGCGACGGGCCTTCGAAATGCCTGCGACGATCGACGCTGTCGATCCAACGGTCGTTTCCCTGAAGGCCGTCGCCGCAGGCTATCTTTCCGATGACAAATTGGCGGCGTTCGAGATTGCGCTGTGCGAAGCGCTCGTGAACGTCGTCGAACATGCTTTCGACGGGGCAGGCACAGGAGCAATCACGGTCGAATTCGAGGCGGGCTCCGACACGGTCGCGCTCGTCGTTTCGGACATGGGCCGTCCCGCGCCACCCGACCTCTTCCAGAACGCTCCGGCGCTCGAGGCTATCGACACGATGGCGGAGAGCGGGCGCGGGCTATCACTGATCGGCCATCTCGCCGACGGCGTGTCCTACCGTTCGTCCGACGGGACGAACCGGCTCACCCTGGAGTTCGTGCGGGGTGACGGGTCGTGATCGCGTTCGCCACGGCCCACTGGGCATGCACCTTGGTAACGCTCGCTTCGATCGCGCTGCTCGCGGCCCTCGTCGTTCACGGGAGGGCCCATCGTCGGCGGGTGGCTGCACTCACCCACGAGCTGGCCGAGGCACAGCGCATTGCTCGGATGGGGACAGTCAGGTGGGACTTCTCACGCGACAAGGTCGTCTGGTCGGACGAATACGCCCGTCTTTTCGGTCTCGCCCCGGGCGGAGTGATGAACGGCACCGAGTTTGCGGCGCTTGTCGCGCCGGGGGATCTCGACCGGATCGTGGAAAGCGAGCGGCGGGCCTTGGACGAATCCGCCCGCACAGGCGCGCCCGTGCGACGCGAAATCAGCTTTGGGATGCGGCGGACGGACGGAACGTTTGTAGAGGTCGAATCCCTTTCCGAGCTCCGCGCCGACATGGACGGACATCCGGTCAGCATGATCTCGACCGTCCGAGATATTACCGAAACAGCCTGCGCCAAGCGACGCCTCAAGGAGAGCGAGCGCCACCTCGCTGCGGCACAAAGGGTTGCCCGTCTGGGAAGCTTTCGCCTGACGGTCGCGAGCGAAACGGTCGAATGGTCCAAGGAACTTTACGACTTGCTTGGACGCGATCCCGAGGCAGGACCGGCACCGCTTCCCGAACTTCTGCCCGATGAGGAGGAGCGGGCGCAGCTCGAAGCGAAGCTTCAAGTAATCTACGAGCCTCACGCTCCCCTGGAGAAGCGGCTTGCGACAGTCGATTTCCGGATGCGTCACGCCGATGGCGCTTACCGACACGTGCGTGCCGCAATGGAGATGAGTTACGACGATAGAGGCGAGGCCGAGATCCTGACAGGCGTGATCCGCGACGTGACGGACGAGGTTCGACGCGAGGCAGATCTGCGCGAAGCCGTCGCCGCCGCCGAACGCGCCAACGCGGCCAAGAGCGAATTTCTGGCCGTAATCAGTCATGAACTGCGCACGCCCATGAATGGCGTCATCGGAATGCTCGGCGCGCTCGACGATGCGGCCTTTGGATGCGAACAGCGCGACCAACTCCGTATTGCCCGCGCCAGTGCTGACACCCTTCTTGTAATCCTCAACGACATCTTGGACGCTTCCAAGATCGAGGCCGGCAAGCTCGAGGTCGAGGTGGCACCGTTCGACTTGCCTTCGCTTATCCAGAGCGTCGTCGATCTCTACGCCCAGAAGGCGTGCGAGAAAGGCATCCGGCTTGACGGTGCGGTCGATCGAGACGTCCCAACCTGGATCACGGCCGATTCCGGAAGGATCCGCCAGGTCCTCTCGAACCTCGTCAGCAACGCCGTCAAGTTCACGCCCGACGGCCGTGTCGTGATCCGCGTAAGCCGGATTTCGAAGGAGCCGAACGCAGCGCCCAGCCTGCGCTTCGCAGTCGAGGATAGCGGCCTTGGCATACCGAAGGCCAATCATCACAAGGTCTTCGGTCGCTACGACCAGCTCGACGCCTCCTATACCCGCCGTTTCGGCGGCACTGGCCTCGGCCTTTCGATTTGCCGCAGCCTTGCTGAATTGATGGGCGGCGAGATGGGCTTTTCCAGTGCCGAAGGCGCGGGGTCGACCTTCTGGATGGATATTCCAGTCCAGCCAGCAGAACCGCGGGTAGACGCCCCGGGCAAGGACGTTCCAAACATACTGAAGCCAATGCGCATCCTCGTCGCCGAGGACAATCCGACCAATCAGATCGTGGCGCGTGCCATGCTTCAGGCGCTCGGGCAGAAGGTGGATTTCGTGGCGAACGGCAAGGAGGCCGTCGAGGCGGCAGAGCGGTTCGACTACGACCTCATCTTCATGGACCTCTCGATGCCGGTGATGGACGGCTTTGAAGCGGCCCGCGCGATCCGGGCGGGATCCGCCCGTCATACCCCGATCGTGGCGCTGACGGCCAACGCGACGCAAACCGAACGGGAAGCGTGTCTCGCCGTCGGCATCTCCAACATCCTGATCAAACCCGTGACTCGACCGCAGCTCGCGGCGAGCTTGGCAGACCCGCTCGGCCTTGGCGCGCACAATTCCGACCCGGACCGAACCGACCTCCACCGACGCAAAGGAGAGACCGCATGACACCACGCCTTCCCTTCCTGACCTGCGCGCTGACGAGTGCGATCTTCCTCTGCGACGGCTCGCTCACGGCATGGGCGGAGGATCTCAACGCCGAGCCGGCCGCCTGGGCCGAACTCGTCGCCGCTGCGCCATCCGGCGGAAATTCCGCCACGGTGGTAGAGGCGGACGAACCCGAAGCCTTGCTGCCTGCATTGATTCCTGCGGGTCCGGATAGCGGGGATGCCGGTGCCGCTGCGGTCACCGGCGGGGCAGGGCAGCCTGTGGATCTTGCGCCGCTCTGGTCGCGTCCGGCTGGCTCGGGCCTGCCTGATCTGCGATCGCTCCTCACACCCGCGGCACAGCCGTTGTCGCGCGTGGAAGATCCCGTTTATGGCGAAGTCGATCCAGACTACGTCTTTGGTCGGCGCGGCCCGCTTACCGAGCGTGAGATGGCGATGGCCCGCACCGCCTGGTCCTATTTCGAGAAGCGATACCAGCCCGAGACCGGCCTCGTGAACGCGGTCGGGTCGTACCCGTCGACGACCATGTGGGACACCGCCTCCTATATCAGCGGGCTGGTTGCCGCCTACGAACTCGGGATCATCGACAAGCGCACCTTCGATGACCGCGCCACCAAACTCATCGCGACCTTGCGCAATCTCGACCTCTATCGGGGCGAGGCACCCAACAAGGTGTACAACACCGAGACCGGCGAGAAGGTGAACTACGCAAACCAGCCCGGCGAGGTCGGGTTCTCGGTGCTCGATATCGGGCGGATGCTGAACTGGCTCCAGATCCTTAAGCAACGCTATCCCTATCTCGCCAACAGCGTCGACAACATTCCGATGCGCTGGAGTTTCTGCAATATGGTTGGCGACGACGGCCGGCTCTTCGGATCCATCGTCACGGGCGATGGCGAGAATCGCTACGTTCAGGAAGGCCGTCTCGGCTACGAGGAATATGCCGCCAAGGGCTTTGCCTTGTGGGGCTTCGACGTGCCCGGCGCACTCGACCCCGAGCCGCTGGCCTATACCCGCATCTATGATGTGGATGTGCCTTATGACGGTCGCGATCCGCGGGTCTTCAAGAACCAGAATTACGTTCTGACCGAGAGCTACTTGCTCGACGGGCTGGAACTCGGTTGGGATCTTCCGCAGCGCGATGACGGGTGGCCGGGTGTGGCCAGCCAAGGGTGGCGCGCGGAGTTCGCACACCGCATTTTCCTCGTGCAGCAGCGCCGCTTCGAGCAGACCGGGATCCTGACCGCCCGTTCCGAGCATCAGGTCGATGGCAAGCCCTACTTCGTCTACGACTCGATCTTTGCCGACGGCTATGCGTGGAACACCCTCGACCCCAGCCAGGTCTATCAGCCGGACCGCGCCGCCGTCGCCGCCAAGGCCGCGATCGGCATGTGGGCGCTCTGGGACGTGCCTTATACCGACACCCTCTTCGAGGCGGTGGCGGACCTCTCTGATCCCGAATTCGGCTTCTACGAGGGCCTCTACGAGAACGGCAACGGCTACATCCCGCTGCAGACCGCCAACAACAACGGGATCATCCTGGCTGCACTTCTCTACAAGGTGCAAGGGCCGATCCTCCAGCGGCTGAACGACAACACCCAGTACTGGGACATGGCGTTCTCGCAGTCCGACATCCGCAAGAACAAGTGCCTGCCCGAACCGATGGTGAAGGAAGTGTCCTGCTGCGCCTGCGGTGACTTGCCTGAGCCACAATACGCCGTCGCTTGGGACGATTTCCGCTACTGCCGCCCGATCGACACTGCCGACGGGATCGCGGCGACCGAATGCCACCCCGAGGAACAGGTCTTCGCCAAGCCGAAGCCAAGGATCGTCCTTCCACGTGCCTGCACCGCGAACTGGAGCCAAAGATGAGCAAGTCCGGAAAGCCCCGCCTCACCTGGTTCGACGCGAACCGCGTCATGGCCGCAATCGGTGTGGTCCTGATCCACTCGACCACGGATTTCGCCGGCCGTCCTTTCCCCGACGCCAGCGCGGGTGAAAGGTTCGTACCCGTCTTTCTGCGTTCCATCGCGGAATTCTCAGGGTCGGAGATGTTTTTCTTCTTCTCGCTCTTTCTAATGGCGATGCGGGTGGACCGGCATCGTCCACCCTACCGGTCGGCGATCGCGACGCAGGCCGAGCGGCTCTTGATCCCGTTCGCGTTCTGGACGGTCTTCTATGCGTTCTTCCGGCTCGTGAAGGCCGATGCCTTCGGTTACGTGCCGTATTACCTCGAGCAACTCAGCCACTGGCAGACCTGGCTCGCTTTCTTCCTGCTCGGCAAGTCGCAATACCACATGCACTTTCTGCCGACGCTCTTCGCGCTCTTCCTGTTCTTCCCCGTCATGCGGCTCGCGATGCGCTATCCGATCCTGGGCGTTTCGCTCTTCGCAACTTTGGGCGCCATGAACCATGCCCATGCCTGGATCTGGTCACTCGACATTGACTCGCTCGTGCGGGAGTACCTTATCCGGATCGTCAAGGTTTGTGGCTATGTGGGCTACGGGTTTGCGGCTTTCGCACTCTATGGGCTCTGGAAGGATGGCATCCCGCGGGGCGAGTCGAAGCTCATCCGTCGAGGTGCCTTCTACTTCGCCTCAATAGCCTACATCGCGACGCTGCCATTCTTCGGCTACGCGCTCCTGAACGGCGAATGGGGCATCCGTGCGGGGTGGGACTATTACGGTCACTTCCTGATGCCGCTCTTCATGTTCAGCCTGTTTCTCGGCGGTCAGTATCTGACCTGGTCGCCGCGCTGGTCGAAACTCGCAAAGTACACGTTCGGCGTCTACCTCGTGCATCCGATGGTCATCGACCTCTACGACATCGCGGCGGTCAAGTCGGGTCTCGCGGCGATCATGTCGCCTACGGTGATCGTCGTTTCCCGCTTTGTGCTGGTTATGCCCGCCGCAGTCCTTCTGGCGATCGCGATCGGCCGCTTCAAGCCCGTGGCCTGGACCATCGGTCTCGGGCCCGCGCCCTGGAACTGGAGCCGGCTCCCCCCGGCGCAGCAGGCCTGAGGAGGCTGAGATGGACGACTATTTCCGCGCATACGAGAACCGCGTCCCGCCCGAACCGCTGGCATATTCCGTCACTCGCGAGACGCTCTGGCAATTTCTGGCCACGCTCGCACTGGTCGTCGGTGGCTGGTATGTCGGCTGGCGTTGGCTGCATTCGCTGAACTACGACGCGATGTGGTTCGCTCTGCCCTTGGTGCTGGCCGAAACGATGGCCTATCTCGGGCTGATCCTCTTCGTCTTCAACCTCTGGAAGGACCAGCCGGTCACCTTCCCCGAGGCACCGGCGCTGATCGAGGACGTGGACCCCGGCAGCTTCGAGGCCGGGCGTCCGATCGCGGTCGATATTCTCTTCGCAACGTACAATGAGGAGCCAGAGCTCGTGCGGCTCGGCATCCGTGATGCCAAGATGCTGGAATATCCGCATCCGATCGACGTGCGCATCCACGTCCTCGACGATGGTCGTCGCGACGTCATGCGCGCAGTCGCCGAGGAAGAGGGGGTGGGATACATCACGCGCGATACCAACGAGGGGTTCAAGGCCGGTAACCTTCGCAACGCGATGGAGCAGACCTCGGGCGATTTCCTGGTGATCTGTGACGCCGATACGCGGCCACTGCCTACATTGCTGTCCCGCACCCTCGGTCATTTTCGCGATCCGAAGATGGCTTGGGTGCAGACGCCGCAATGGTTCTATGACCTGCCCGAGGGCGAGGGATTGACGCAGCGGCTGGCACGCCGCTTTGGCGAGCGGGGCGGCCGCACGGGCAAGGTCGCCGAGCGGTTCCTCGGCCGGGTCACGCTCGGCTACGACCCCTTCGTCAACGACCCTCAGATGTTCTACGACGTGATCCAGCGGCGGCGGAACTGGGCCAACGCGGCGTTCTGCTGCGGAGCGGGCTCTATCCACCGGCGCGAGGCCGTGATGGAAGCGGCCCTCCGCAAATTCGGCGACAACGTCGAGGCGCGCGTGATCGCCACCGAGGAAGAGATCACGCTCGAAAGCCGGGAAACCCGCGTCTCGCCCGAACTGATGGAGGCGATCCGCACCGAAGCCGTGACGCAGGAGGCGTTGACGCCCTACAAGTTCCACGTCTCGGAGGACATCTACACCTCGATCGTGCTGCATTCCGACCGCGAGCGGGGCTGGAAATCGATCCTGCACCCGACGATCGAGTCGAAGATGCTTTCGCCCCAAGATCTGCTGACCTGGACCATCCAGCGCTACAAATACGCGGGCGGCAGTCTCGACATCTTGATCAACGACAACCCGCTTTTCCGTCCGGGCCTGACCTTCGCGCAACGAATGATGTATGCGGCTACATTCTATTCCTACCTGGGTTCGATCTGGAACGTCATCTTCCTTGCTGCGCCCATCATCTACCTCTTCTCGGGTATCGCGCCGGTCTCGGCCTATACGACGGATTTCTTTCTTCACGTGATCCCGTTCCTCGTGACGCTGGAGCTGGCCATGATGGTGGGGACGTGGGGGGTCGCGGGCTACGCGCCCAAGGCCAGCTACCTCGCCTTCTTCCCCCTGGGGTTGAAGGCGCTCTGGACCGTGCTTCGCGGCCGGAAGATCGCGTTCAAGGTGACCCCCAAGGACCGACAGTCCGGCCGGTCGCTTCACCTCGTGCAGCCGCAGATTGCGGTGATCGGCCTGACGGTCGCAGGCGCGCTCTGGGCCGTCGGAGCATTGGCCATCGGAGGCACGGAGCATTCGGCCACAGGCGTCGTCACCAACATCCTGTGGGGCATCAACAACTGCGCGGCCATGATGGGCATGGTTTCTGCCGCGCTCTGGCAACCTCTTGACAAGAAGGACGGCATCGAATGACTTTCCAAGAAAACCTGATCCGGGCACGAAGCCACATCGTCTTCCTTGCGGCCCTGGGTGTCGGGCTCGGGCTCGTGCTCTGGCTCGAGGGGATGGGGGAGCAGCCCATGGCCACCGTGATGATCCCCGATCCGACAACGCGACTTGAGGCTGTAGACCCCTTGCCTCTCGCGATCGTGGGCGAGAGCAGCGAGCGCGATCTCGAGCATGCCCGTATCGCGTGGACCTATTTCGAGAACAACGTCGACGAGGGGACGGGGCTGGTCAACTCCGCCAACGCCTATCCCTCCACGACGATGTGGGAAACCGGATCCTATATCGTCGCGATCCTGTCGGCAGAACGGTTGCAGCTCATCGACGGAGAAGAGGCGGAAGCGCGGATCGGCAAGGTGATCGACAGCCTCGGCAAGCTCCGTCTTTTCGACGGAAAACTTCCCAACAAGGCCTATCACACCCGCACGCTGGAACTTGTGGATTACACCAACAAGCCCTCCGAAACGGGCCTTGGTTGGTCGGCGCTCGACGTGGCACGCATCGTCGCGGCGATGGGGCTGGTGGAGCGCAACCACCCCGGTCTCGCGCCGGAGGTCGAGGCGCTGCTTGCGGGCTGGGATCTCGACAGCATGATAGTCGACGGAGAGCTCATGGGCACGAACATCGTTGCAGGAGAGATACGGCACAACCAGGAAGGTCGTGTAGGCTATGAACAATACGCCGCAAAGGGCATGATGCTATTTGGATACGATGCCTACCGTGCCTATGAGGTGAAGGAAAACCTGATGGTCCGCGACGTGGAAGGGATACCCGTTCCGGTTGATACGCGCCTGCATCGCGGCACGCTGCCTGCCTTTACGGTCAGCGAGCCATATCTTTTCGATGGTCTGGAATTCGGCTTCGACGCGCGGTCCTCGCGCTTCGCCACTGCGGTCTACGAGGCGCAGGAAGCACGGTACCACGAAACCGGCACTCTTACCGCCGTCAGCGAGAGCCATCTGAGCGAGGCACCCTATTTCGCTTACGCCACGATCTGGGGCGGCGGCGCGCCTTGGTCGGTCCTGAGCTTCAAGGGCGAACGGATGGACAGCCGCCGCACAATCGCGACCAAGGCGGCCTTCGGCTGGAATGCGCTCTTCGGGACCGAGTACACGGATGAGCTGATCGACGCGCTCGAGATCGCGGCTGACCCTGAGCAGGGTTGGGCCGAGGGCATCTACGAGGCGACAGGCGAGCTCAACAGTTCGGTCACGGCCAACACCAACGCCGTTGTGCTGGCCGCACTCGCCTTCCGCGCCAGCGGGCCCCTGATACGGTCGGTGCGGTGAAAGGGCTCGCCTACTTTTCCGCGGGCCTCGCCCTCGCAGCCACGGGTGCGGGGGCAGAGCCTTGCGTGGGGGCGTCCTACGACACACCGCTGCCGGGCGCGGTAGAGGTGGAGCGCATGTATGCCGATGTGCCTTCGCCCACCTATCCGGGGCTCTGGCAGGAAGGCCGCGTGGCCGGCTACGTCTACCGTATCTTCTCGAATCTCTCGGCAACGCTGTCCGATAGAGGCGAGAATCCGGACTGGGCCATCGACCTGCGTTGCGGGGGCGACCCGCTCGCCTGCACACGCAACGCCATCGGCGCGGTGCCCGAACGCGCAGAGCCTGTCGCCGATGAGATCGCCGCCTGCCTTCGCGGCGAGAGCGTGAACAGTGCGATACTGTCGCAGCCGTCCGGGACGATGGACGGCCTGCCGCTCGCCTCTCTGCCGGCCAACGGCGCACCGATGGAGAGCGGCGCAGGTCTCGCCACCGCTGCCGCACTCGCGATGGGGGAACCGGCACCCGTGGTCCGTGCGCCGAGTTCGACGCCTGGGGAGCCCGACCGCCCGAGCGCACAGAACGAGCTGCCCACCACGCCGCCCGGCGAAGAAGTGGGTGGCGAGGCCACGCGGCCCGATGCGCGCTTGGGCGTCAGCCTGCAGCCCGCCGACGAATGCGGCCTCGACGGTGTACCGCGCGAAGGAACGCCGATCCTGGTGCTGCAACGCCTGCTCGACAATGCGGGTCACGAGATCGGAGCGATCGATGGGCTGATGGGACCGCGTACGCGTCTGGCGCTCGACGCGGAACTGGGACCCGGTTCGGCAGAGATGGAGATCGAGGCGGCAATCACGGCCCTCGATGCTGCCCTTTGCAACCGGGAGTGAAATGGACCTAGTCGTCCGACACCTTGTCGGTGCAGGCCTGGCGATCCTCGTCACGCCGATGGCAACCGCACAAGTGGATTTGCCAGGGCCTCAGGACGGCGTCGTCCTGTCATGGCCTAGTCTGCCGGGCCCGGTGATCGTCGACACGTCCGATCCGGCAGTACCGGGGGCGCAAGAGGTGATCGAGGATACTCCGAATGTCTTCGTCTGGTCGCGCTTTCAGACGGGCACGGTTGCGGATTGGAGTTACCGGATGTTTCCCGACGGCTCGGCCATCGTCTTGCCGGACACGGATCAATCGGAGGCGGATTTCATCGTGACCTGTACCCTCGCGGTGTCTTGCGAGATTTCGGGGTCGGATGGCAGCCGAGAGGTGGTGCCCGCAATCGGCGCGGAGCGCCCCTCGCCACCGGTTTCGCCCGACGGTCCTGCGCTCGCCCGCCATGTTGCGGAGTGGATCCTCGCCGGCACCGGAACGCCACCGCCGCCGCCGCCGGCACCGCCGGTCGTCGAGGCCGCGGTGATCGCGCCTGAAGTGACGATCGAAGTGGCCGAGCCACCGGACGAGCCAGAGATCGTCGCACCCGAGACACCGGCCATATCGGAAGATTGCTCCGCGCCCGATCCGTTCTTTCCCGATGTTTGCGACGTATCGTCGGGACCTACGCCCCTTAGCACAATTTCGCGCGGACCCAGCGGCAGGAACGCAGCAGAAGCGCCGCGTGATGTCCCACAGGTTACCCCGTCACTGGCCGAACGGTTCCGCCTTTCGTGCTCCGTGAGCACTGGACTGGGCTTGCGTTACTTCGATCTTGCCGAACTCGACGATCGCTACGGCAAGCTGCGCGTTAGTCTGGGCTGCAGCGCCCGCCTGACCGAGAAGCTCTCGGCACGGATCTCGCTCGTGGGCTACCCTGTGGCCGATCAGCAGCAACCATGGGACCCGGATTTTACGTACGCCTTCAATTACAAGGCGACCGAACGCGTTACGATCGGTTATTCGAGTTATACCGCACGGTTCGGCGGCCCGGGCAAGACCTTCAGCGAATCGCTTGCCGATGGGAGTCTGCGCGCCTCGATCAGACTGCCGGAGTTGCCGCTGCCTTTCGACAAGAAGGCGGCCTGTACGTTGGGCGTGGGGCTACCCGATCCGTTCGACACGAGCGCGACCCTATCCTGCGGGTTCTCGCTGACCGAAAATCTGCGCCTGAGCGGCACGGCTTATGTCTATGCCCCCGGCAAGCAGGAGAGCTTCAGCCCGGACTATTCCTACACGGCAAGCTACAAGATCTCGGACTGGCTGCAATTCACCTATTCAAACTACGGAAATAACCGCTGGCCCTGGAACCCGGCGGACAGCGATCCGCCCGGTTTGCTCGGCGGTTCGCTCAGCCTTTCCTACAAACTCGAGCTCTGAGGAGGCCTCCCATGATCCTGCATGTCCTTCGAACGGCACTGCCGATTCTGCTGGCAATATTGTGGGCGGGTGCCGCATCGGCTCAATCCGCGAACGGCACGGTATCGTTCGATAATACGGTGCAGAGCCGTACGTTCGACCGACCCGTCTCCTACGCGCTCTACCTGCCGCCGGGTTACGCCACGGATACGCGGGCCTATCCGGTTGTCTACCTGCTTCATGGTGGTGCGACGGGACAGCCGAGCGACTGGTTCACACTTGCGCAGATCGACCAAGTGCTCGACCGTCTGATCGCCGAAGGACGGATCCCACCGGTGATCGCAGTGGCCCCCGACGGGCGACGTGACGCCGCGAACCGGGTGGCAACCTATTTCATGAACGACGCCGACGGGATCATGCGGTGGGAGGATATGTTCCACGATGATTTTGTCCCCGCCATCGAGTTGCGGTACCGCACTCTCGGTGCCGAGGGAAACCGTACTTTGCTCGGTATCTCGATGGGCGGTGTCGCGGCCACGTTCTATCAGTTGCGACGGCCGGAAGTCTGGGCCGGTGCCGCCGCGCTTGGCGGCGCGTTCCGGACCGAGGCTCAGATCGACGCGCTCTCGGCCGAGGCCTACGAAGTGCGCTATGGTGGGTGGTTCGGACCAGGGCTCACCGGCGAGGCACGCCTCGACGCTGCCCGGGTGCGGGGCGACATCGGCGCGATCCTGGGAGATACCGACAAGACCGCGTTCCAACGGATCCCGCTGCTGTATCTCGACATCGGAGCCGACGATCCTTTCTTCGAGGGGAACGCTCTGGCCCATATGGATCTGAGGAATGCAGGAATACGTCACAGGTTTGTTGCACGCGAGGGCGGGCACGACTGGCCCTATTGGCGCGATGGCCTGGACGAGGCCTTGCTTCATCTCTCCGCCATCCTGACGCGCGATTACGGTGAATGAGGACCGATGCGGCTTGTCTGAACGGATCGAAGGTTGGTAGTCAAAGCGAGACTTTGCCCGTCAAGGCCTGCCCACAATTTCTATATTCATTCGTTGCCAGAGCTAATCGCCATTCGGGTCGTTAATACAATTGCGGTGTCGCCTCGGAATATTAGAATTCTGCGTTACAATATATTCCCGCGATCGCGGCGCTCTTGCAGAACTTTTACCTTCTACTTTGACTCTCCTTATCTCCACTGACGTCACGCCCCCGTAATGGCATTGTTGCGGACCTCACGTCTGAGGCATAACCCTTTTTCCCCGCTGACGTTATGCCGCGCGGAGCATGTCGGCGGTGCCGGGGGTGTTGGCGCGATTGATGAGTGCGATGCGGATGTCGCTTTCGATTGTCTGGCGGTCAGGGTCTCGGGCGACGATGCGTTCGCCGGAGGCCTTTATACCTCGCATCTTTGCGTCTTTGCGTCTCCGAGCGTGGGATCCGGTCCAATGCTTCCGGAATGCGCGACCGTAGTGCTTCGTGGGGCCCAGCCTCCCGTTCCGAGCCTTCGCCGCCGGGCCGTCTTCTTTCCAGGCGCGCCCGTCCTTCCGGATCGGGATGGCCCGCCGTTCGGTGATGGCCATCTGACGGCGGCGGGTGTCACACGCACCGTCGGCCGCAACCGTGTCGATCCGCTCGTCGTCGGGAATCTGAGCGAGCAGCCCGGGCAGGATTGGACTGCGCCATCGCTGACTGGGGTGAGCTCTGCGGCCCGGATGCCCGAGGTCGCCGTCTCTATAGCCAGGTGGACCTTGCACGATCGGCACCGACCTTGCACGCCGTGCTTGCATGCCTGCCATTCGCCATCTTAAGGGAACTTGATGCCGATGCTGTCCACGAACAGATCGAGCGGGCCATCGACACGCCGACACGGGATCTGGACTTCCAAAGTCTTCTGTCGACGGCACGAGGTGCTGAGGTCGGGCCCGGACCAGTCCATCCCCGCCAGCCGCAGCAGGCTCGCCATCATGCCTGCGGTCTGTCGCAAGGGCAGCTTGGAAAAGCACTTTGATCGAAAGACAGAATTGGATGGCGGCATCCGAGAAGACGGTTGGACGGCCGGGCCGCTCATCATGCCGCGCCAGCCAAGCCGCGTCTTGATCGACCCGGATCAACATCGAGCCGCACTTCCATGACACCGCGTTGCAGCAGGATCCGTTCGTCATCGGCAGCGGGCGGGGTAGGCTCCCTCGTGCAAGCCCTCTCACCGCATGGATACGCGCTGTGAACCGTCGGATGACAGAGCTCCGCACCAACGCCGGGGTTAGGAACCTTGAAAGAAATTCGTACCGAGCAGCCTCTGCCGTTTGACCGACCTTAGATAATTCCTCTCCTGCCTTTCTCTTAGAGAGTCACGGCAGGGATAGTCTCAATCACGATCGCTCTTCGTGCAAAACCCTCTCTTCGATTGAATCTGCCCGAGGTGGTACGATGTGCCGGAATTGCAGAGACTGCATAGCCCAAAGTAAGAGCAGCACCGGCTGGGCATGTTGTGAGATGTCGAATGCGGCAAAGTTGGGTGCAATATTATCGGAGGTTTCATTGAATGCCGAAAACCTTCCTTCAACGTTGGCCATGATAATCGATGTAAGCAAGCGAGCGGAATACGTCCAAGCGGACTTGCATAGCAATACTGTTGAACGGACGGTTTGCCATGAGAGAGCTAGACAGGATGCTCGCCACTGTATTTTCCAGAGGAAGACATTGCTGCTTCGCATTGGAACAGGCCAAAGCGTATCCAGGATGCTGTCGTCGAATTAGAGAGGCCAAATTAGAAATAGCAACGTTCGGAAATCTAGCATGGAAATCTGAAGCGGAATTGCTCTCGTGCGTTCCGGTCAAACAGCATTGATCTCAAAGCACAGCTGAAGGCCACCTGCCACGATGCTCGGTCGAGGCAAGTTACAGTCAACTGATCAGGAGAGGCTCGCTCTCCTGATCTCATTTCAGCCTTGTAGCGAGCGGACCTCGATGTCGCCGCTGCTCCGTGCACGCATCGCCTGAGCAGCTGCATTGCACCCGGCGAGGGTGGTGAAGTACGGGATCTTGTCCATCAGAGCCACGGCGCGGAGCGACCGGCTGTCCTCGACCGCCTGGGCGCCTTCGGTCGTATTCATGACAAGCGCGATCTCACCGTCCTTGATGATGTCGACGATCGTGCGGCCGCCCTCGTAGACCTTGTTGGCGATCTCTGAGGCGATACCCGCTTGTTTGAGGAAAGCATGGGTGCCGCGCGTGGCGATAATTGTCAGGCCAAGTTCGGTGAGGATTCCCGCGGTCTCGAGGAGCTGCTCGGTCTTGTCGGCTTCCTTGATCGACAGGAAGACACGGCCGTCCGAGGGAAGATCCACGCCCGCACCCATCTGCGCCTTGAGGAAGGCGGTAGGGAAGTCGCGATCCCATCCCATGACCTCGCCGGTCGAGCGCATCTCGGGGCCGAGCAGCGTGTCGACGCCGGGGAAGCGCGCGAAGGGCAGGACCGATTCCTTGACCGAAAACCACGGCATCGCCGGGTTTGCCAGCGTCAAAGGGTCGGCAATCGGCACGGTCTCGCCGGGGCCGGTGCCTTCGGGATAGGGGTCGCGATGCGGGAAGTCGGCGAGCTTTTCGCCCGCCATGAGACGCGCGGCGATCGACGCGATTGCGCTGTCGGTCGCCTTGGCGACGAAAGGTACGGTGCGGCTCGCCCTCGGGTTCACCTCCAGAACGTAGATCTCGTTATCCTTGATGGCGAACTGCACGTTCATCAGGCCCACGACGCCGAGCTTCAGCGCCATTGCCTTGGTCTGGCGTTCGAGTTCCGCGATCGTCTCGTCCGAGAGCGTATAGGGCGGAAGCGAACAGGCGCTGTCGCCCGAATGAACGCCGGCCTCCTCGATATGCTGCATGACGCCCGCGACGTGGACGCGCTCTCCGTCGGAAAGGCAATCGACGTCGATCTCGACCGCGCCGGTCAGGTAGCTGTCGAGCAGGACGGGATTGCGACCCGACACGTTCACCGCGTCCCGGATGTAGCGGGCGAGATGCGCATCGTCGCGCACGATCTCCATGGCCCGTCCACCGAGGACGTAGGAGGGGCGGATGACCAGCGGGTAACCGACCTCGGCCGCGATCTTCATCGCCTCCTCGTCAGACCGGGCGAGGCCGTTCTTGGGCTGGCGCAGATCGAGCTCGTTCAGCATTGCCTGAAACCGCTCGCGATCCTCGGCAAGGTCGATCGCGTCAGGCGACGTGCCGAGGATCGGTATGCCCGCATCCTCGAGTGCATTGGCGAGCTTTAGCGGGGTCTGACCGCCGAATTGCACGATCACGCCGTGCAGGGTGCCGTTCTGCTGCTCGACGCGCAGGATCTCCATCACGTGCTCGAACGTCAGCGGTTCGAAATAGAGCCTGTCCGACGTGTCGTAGTCGGTGCTTACCGTTTCCGGATTGCAGTTGACCATGATCGTCTCGTAGCCGGCATCGCTCAGCGCGAAGCAGGCGTGACAACAACAATAGTCGAACTCGATTCCCTGACCGATCCGGTTCGGGCCGCCTCCGAGGATCACGACCTTCTTCGCGTCGCTGGGGCGCGATTCACACTCGACTTCGCCCATGACCGGATGTTCGTAGGTGGAATACATGTAGGGCGTCTGTGCCTCGAACTCGGCCGCGCATGTGTCGATCCGCTTGAAGACGGCAACGACATCCTTCGCGGTCCGTACGCGGCGGATCTCGGTCTCGTCCAGTCCGGTGAGCATCGCGAGCCGCGCATCGGTGAACCCCATCATCTTCAGCCCGCGCAGGTCGTCGGCGTCATCGGGCAAACCGTCGCGACGCACCTGTTCCTCGGTTTCGACGATTTCGCGGATCCGCGCGAGGAACCATGGATCGTAGCTCGTGACCGCGTTGATATCCTCGTCCGAGAGGCCGTGGCGCATCGCCTGCGCGATCGTCCGCAGACGGTCCGGCGTCTGGAGGGCGAGCGCTGCGGTGATCGCCGCGCGGTCGTCGGCCGAGAGCCCGTCGGCGCGAGGTGAACCGGTAAGTCCCGCGATCGCGATCTCGTCGAAGCCCGACAGCCCCGTCTCGAGGCCCGCAAGCGCTTTCTGCATCGATTCGTGGATGCTCCGGCCGATTGCCATGACTTCGCCTACCGACTTCATCGCCGTCGTGAGCTCGGGCTTGGAGCCCGGGAACTTCTCGAAGGCGAATCGCGGGATCTTGGTCACGACATAGTCAATCGAGGGCTCGAAGCTCGCCGGTGTCACGCCGGTGATGTCGTTGTCGAGCTCGTCGAGCAGATATCCCACGGCGAGCTTTGCGGCGATCTTCGCGATCGGGAAGCCCGTGGCCTTGGAAGCCAGCGCCGAGGAGCGGGAGACCCGCGGGTTCATCTCGATCACGACCATGCGCCCGTCCTCGGGGTTCACGGCCCACTGGACGTTCGATCCGCCCGTCTCGACGCCGATCTCGCGCAGCACGGCGATCGATGCCGAGCGCATGATCTGGTATTCCTTGTCGGTGAGCGTCAGGGCAGGGGCCAAGGTGATCGAGTCGCCGGTATGAACGCCCATCGGATCGACGTTTTCGATTGCGCAGACGATGATCGCGTTGTCGGCGCGGTCGCGCACGACCTCCATCTCGAATTCCTTCCAGCCGAGAAGCGATTCGTCGATGAGGATCTGGCTGACGGGCGAGGCGTCGAGGCCGGACTTGCAGATCCGGAGGTAATCGTCGCGATTGTAGGCAACGCCACCGCCGGTACCGCCGAGCGTATAGGCCGGCCGGATGATCGCGGGCAGGCCCACATGTTCGAGCGCGGCGGTGCATTCCGCCATGCTCGATGCGATCGTGGCCTTGGGATTCTCCAGCCCGATCCGGTCCATCGCCTCACGGAAGAGCTTGCGATCCTCGGCCTTCTCGATCGCTTCGCGGTTCGCCCCGATCAGTTCGACGCCGTGCTCGGCCAGGACGCCCATTTCCTCGAGCTTCAGCGCGGTGTTGAGGCCCGTCTGGCCACCCATCGTGGGCAGCAGCGCGTCGGGCTTTTCCTTGGCGATGATCTTGGCGACGATCTCGGGCGTGATCGGCTCGATATAGGTGGCGTCGGCCAGGCCCGGATCGGTCATGATCGTCGCGGGGTTCGAATTCACGAGGATCACGCGATAGCCTTCCTCGCGCAGGGCCTTGCAGGCCTGTGCACCGGAATAGTCGAATTCGCAGGCTTGTCCGATGATGATCGGCCCCGCTCCGATGATCATGATGGACTGGATGTCTGTGCGTTTCGGCATGGCGTCCCCCGGGGCAAAATCGTCGGGGGTTATATCCGTGCGACGTCGCGGCGCAAGGTCATTCGGGAGAGGATGAGACGCGTCTAGTTTCGATAGAGGTAGTCGCGGGTGATCGGCACGGCGGTCTTGCGATGGGCGAGTTGCGCCTGGAAGACGACCTGATGCCCGTGGACGAAGCTGAGTTCGGAGGCCACGAGGTAGTAGCGCCACATACGGCAGAAGCGGTCGTCGTAAAGCGCGCGCGCCTTCTCGATCCCGGCCGAGAACCTTTCTTCCCAATGCCGCAACGTCTTGGCGTAATGCATTCGCCAGACCTCGATATCCGTCGAACCGAGGCCCTGCCGTTCGAAGGCCGCGCTCATCTCCGACAAGGCGGGCACGTATCCGCCGGGAAAGATATACTTCGCGATGAAGGGCGAGGTGGCACCGGGCGCATCGGTGCGCCCGATCGTATGGATAAGCGCGACGCCGTCGGGGCGCAGCATATCGTGTACCTTGGCGAAATATTCGTCGTAATGCGGTTGGCCCACATGCTCGAACATGCCGACCGACACGATGCGATCGAAGGTCCGGTCGATCGCACGGTAATCGCTCAGCAGAAATTCGACCCTATCCTCAAGCCCCGCCTCTCGCGCGCGCCGTTCGGCGATGGCGTGCTGTTCGCGCGAAAGGGTCACGCCCGTCACCTTCGCGCCGAAATCGCGGGCAAGCGTCAGCGCCATCCCGCCCCACCCGCAGCCGATATCGAGGATCTCCATGCCCGGCTCGATCAGCAGCTTGGCCGCGATATGCGTCTTCTTGTCGGACTGGGCCTGCTCGAGGCTGTCGTCCTCGTGCCGGAAATAGGCGCAGCTATACTGGCGATCCGCGTCGAGGAAGATGTCGTAGAGCTCTGCCGAAAGGTCGTAGTGATGGGCGACGTTGCTTCGCGCGCGGCTCATCGGGTTCCACTGGCTCATCCGGCGCAGGCGCCGGCCCATCCGGTTGTGCAGATCGAGAATCCAGGTCCGGTTTCCCGTGCCGAGATTGTGGAACATCATGTCAAGAAAACCACGCAGATCGTCGCCCTCGATCTCGATCCCGCCGTCCATGTACCCCTCGCCGAGCCCAAGATCGGGATTGGCCACGATCCGCCTTGGCAGGGTAGGGTCGGTGATCCTTACCGTCATTTTAGGGGAGCCCGATCCGGCGGTGAAACGCCTCCCGGAGGGCAGTGTCACATCGAGCGTTCCGTCGCGAAAGACGTCCCGCACGATCCTCTCGAACATCCGATCCCACATCGGCCCGATCTCTTTCCTTCGTGTTCCCATGCTGTTGCGGGGCGGCTGGTATCGCCGCTGCTTCGCTCACGAAAAATTAGCGTGCTGGATTCCTCGACGGATGCAACCCCCTTGGTGCGGCCTTGTCGGCGGTGCTTGACTTCCTTCCATGGGCCTAGTGTATGCGCGGGGCCGCTTGAGCAATGAAAGGACGTCCCATGAACGCCTACCGCAGCCATACCTGCGCCGATCTCGACCGCAGCCATGTCGGCGCGGAGGTCCGCCTTTCGGGATGGGTTCACCGGGTGCGCGATCATGGCGGTGTGCTCTTCATCGACCTGCGCGACCATTACGGCATGACGCAGGTCATCTGCGATCCCGACAGCCCCGTTTTCTCCGAGATGGAGAAAGTCCGGAGCGAATGGTGCCTGTCGATCGGCGGCTCGGTCAAGGCGCGGGACGACGCCCTCGTGAATCCGCGGATCCCCACGGGCGAGATCGAGGTCTACGCCCGCGGTCTCGAGGTGCTCGGCCGTGCCGAGGAGCTCCCTCTGCCAGTGTTCGGCGAACAGGACTACCCTGAGGAGACGCGTCTCAAGTATCGCTTCCTCGATCTGCGCCGGCAGGGACTGCACGACAACATGGTGCTGCGCTCGGACGTCGTGCGCGACCTGCGCGAACGGATGTGGGACCAGAAGTTCCGCGAATACCAGACGCCCATCCTGACCGCCTCCTCGCCCGAGGGCGCGCGCGACTTTCTCGTGCCGTCGCGGTTGCATCCCGGCAAGTTCTACGCGCTGCCGCAGGCACCGCAGCAATTCAAGCAGCTGATCATGGTGTCGGGCTTCGACAAGTATTTCCAGATCGCGCCCTGTTTCCGCGACGAAGACCCGCGCGCCGACCGCTCGCCCACCGATTTCTACCAGCTCGACCTCGAGATGTCCTTCGTGGAACAGGAGGATGTTTTCGCCACGATCGAGCCCGTGATCCGCGGCTGCTTCGAGACGTTCGGCGGCGGTCGCGAGGTCGACCAGACATTTCCGCGCATCAGCTATGCCGATGCCGCGCTCTGGTACGGCACCGACAAGCCGGACCTTCGCAACCCCATCAAGATGCAGGTCGTGTCAGAACATTTCGCGGGAAGCGGCTTCAAGATTTTCGCGGAACTTCTTGAAAAAGAAGGAACAGAGGTCCGCGCCATTCCCGCGCCGCGCGGTGGCAGCCGCAAATTCTGCGACCGGATGAACAAGTTCGCGCAGGAACAGGGCCTTCCTGGAATGGGCTATATCTTCTGGCGCGACGGCGAGGACGGGATCGAAGCTGCGGGACCGCTTGCAAAGAATATCGGCCCCGAACGGACCGAGGCGATCCGTCAGCAGCTTGGCCTCGGCAAGGGCGACGCGGCCTTCTTTCTCGGCGGCAAGCCCGCCGATTTCGAGGGCGTGGCGGGCCGTGCCCGTACCGTCATCGGCGAAGAACTTGAACTGACCGACAAGAACAGGTTCGCATTCGCCTGGATCGTCGATTTCCCGATGTATGAGAAGGACGACGAGGGTCGGATCGACTTCTCTCACAATCCCTTCTCCATGCCGCAGGGCGGTATGGCGGCGCTGGAGGGCGATCCTCTGGAAGTTAAGGGATTTCAGTACGATCTGGCCTGCAATGGGTACGAACTGGTCTCGGGCGCAATTCGGAACCACCGGCCCGAGATCATGTTCAAGGCGTTCGAGATCGCAGGCTATTCCGAGGACGAGGTCCGCAACCGCTTCGGTGGCATGGTCAACGCGTTCCGCTATGGCGCGCCACCGCATGGTGGATGCGCTGCTGGCATCGACCGGATCGTGATGTTGCTTGCCGACGAGCAGAATATCCGGGAGGTCATCATGTTCCCGATGAACCAGCAGGCGCAGGACTTGATGATGGGCGCACCGAGCGATCCCACGCCCGCGCAGTTGCGCGAACTCGGGCTTCGCGTCCTGCCGTCGGAAAAGTAGGTCTTCAAACCGATCTGAATGCCGGAATCGCCGCAATCTAGGCGATTCCGGCGAAGCCGGTGCACTTGGATCAAGCTCAAGGTTGCTTGCGCGGTCCTTCGAGGGCTGCCTGACCGCAAACTCATTCACTCTCCGCAGGACTTTAAACGGCCAACGATCCGTCGACTGTCATGCGACGGCGCACGAGTGCGCCAAGATCGCCATGCGCGTCTCCCGCTCTCTCGCCGTCGGTCAGGGCTGTTTGCTGTGCGCGGCCGGCAGCCAGTAGCTCGGCATCGCCGGTGCTGTGCGCGAGATTGATCGCAAAGCTCGCGGCATAGGCCATGACCGTGTCGTCGTTCTCAACCTTCAGAAGATCCATGATGAGTGCATAGTCGTCGCCGAGTGCGGAGGGGTCGGCCACGACGATCTCGTTGCTGACGATGCGAGGGCCCTGCGGCTGCGCGGTTTCAGGTAGCCGCGAGAGGATGGCCGCGTGAAACGCTGCGACCGATCCGAAAGGCTTCGTCAGGAAATCGTCGGCACCGGCGCGCATCGCCGCATCTTCCTGCATGGGATCTCCCGATACCGCCAGCAATGCCGGGACGCGCGGGCTCGCTGCCGAAAGCTGACGGATGAGATCGAGGCCTGATCCGTCCGGCAGCCCGAGATCGACGACCACGATCGTCGGCCGATAGGTCTTGAGGTGCCGCGCTGCCGAGCGCAGGCTGTCCGCCCGCCGGATGCGCGCACCGCCGCGCAGGCACATCAGCCGCATCGTCTCTCCGGCAAAGCGGCTGTCTTCGACGATGAGGACCGTTTGCCCGAGGAGTGGCCTTTCGGCTGTGGGGCGGCGGGGAAAAAGGAATTCGTCCAAAATATCCGGCATAGGTTTCTCCATGTCTCTGGCGCCCAATGAAGGGTGACTTTGACTAATATCGGGTTAACCGTAATCGGTGCTTCCGTCCGGTCGGTTGCGCGTCCCTCGCCTGGGGGCTAAGGGTTTTGCCCGTGCCGCCCCGAAGGGATCCGCGCCGATGATCGGACGCCTCAATCATATCGCCATCGCCGTGCCGGATCTGGCGGCATCCTGCCGTCAGTATACTCAGATGCTCGGCGCTGATGTCGGTGACGCGCAGGATCTGCCGGAACATGGCGTGACGGTCGTCTTCGTCACGCTGCCGAACACCAAGGTCGAGCTTTTGCACCCGCTGGGAGAGGCGAGCCCGATCGCGGGCTTCCTCGAGAAGTCGCCCGGTGGCGGCATCCACCACGTCTGCTACGAAGTGGAGGACATCCTCGCGGCCCGCGACCGGCTGACGGAGGAGGGCGCGCGGGTCCTTGGGGACGGCACGCCCAGGACAGGCGCACACGGCAAGCCGGTGCTGTTCCTGCACCCCAAGGATTTCGACGGCTGCCTCATCGAACTGGAGCAGGTATGAGCATCACCTCCGCAATCGTCCTCTTTGCCGTGATCTGGTTCATGGTGCTGTTCGTCGTGCTGCCGATCGGCCTGAGGACACAGGGCGACGAGGGCAAGATCGTGCCAGGTACGCATGCCGGGTCGCCGGCATCGACGGATATGTGGCGCACCGCACGATGGGTGACGTTGATCACAATCATGCTGTGGATACTGCTCTACGTCGTCATCACATCCGGCTGGATCAGCGTCGAGAACCTCGACTGGTTCGACCGGCTCGATCGGGAACCGGCAGCCGATGGAACAGGTGGGTAAAGGTCGCCGCCCCTAGGACTGGAACCAGCAACCCCAGGATCGGAACGACCAGCGGGACGGCCATCAGGCAGCCCGCGAGCCAGATCTGCGCCGCGTAACGCCGGCGCAGACGCCGTGCACCGGCAAAGCCCAGCCGGCGTGCGGCGATCAACTGGAAGTATTCCCGCCCGAGAAGATAGCCGTTCAGCGCGAAGAAGATGAATGGCGCGGCCGGCGGGAGCATCAGGTACGCCGCGAAGGCCGCGATGTTGGCGAGGATCAGAACGCCAAGGAACTTGAACCCGTCACCGAGCCCCTGCAGGAAGGACAGACGCGGCGCAGGCGGGAGTTCGGGGTAATGTCGCGCTTCGACCGCGTCCGTCACGTCGTCGAGGAACAACGACGTGAACGCCGAGGCGACCGGGATCATCAGGAAGGTCGACACGAACAGAAGCAGTGGCACCGATGACCATGAGACCGCGTTGTCTATCCACGTGACCTCGCCGATCCATGGCAGCGTGAAACGATCCGGGATCAGCCAGTCGAGCATCCAGACGAAGATTGCGATGAACGCCGCAAGCAAGGCGACGGTCAGTCCGATTCCGGTTGCGAGAACCCGACGGAAGGTCGGATCGCCCATCTGCGCGACAGCGCGTCCGGCATCGGAGATTGCCTTCACGCGTCGATCCAGGTGATCTTTGCCGCGGGGTCGGGGCGGGGACGCTCGGGTGGCGCGCTCTTTTCCGTCCCGATATGGATGAAGCCCGCGATCCATTCGCCTTCGGACAGGCCAAGCCCATCACGCGCGAAGACGGGATCGTGGCTCGCCCAGCCGCTGAGCCAGTTGGCCCCCCATCCGGCTGCGAGGGCGGCGTTGAGAAGCTGCAGGCAGACCGCGCCGGCGGACAACACCTGTTCGGCTTCGGGTACGTCCGGACTGGGGACCGGGCTTGCGACGACCGCGACGGCAAGATCGGCATTCGCGTATTGCGCGACCTGCTTGTCGATTTCCTCGGGCGTGCGGCCGAGCGCCTGGCCGCGATCCGGAACGAGCTGCGACAGCCGCATGAGCGCCGCACCGTTCAGCACGACGAGCCGCCAGGGCTCGAGCTTCTTGTGGTCAGGCGCGCGCAACCCCGCTTCGAGGATCGGGGCGAGCGCCTCCCTGTCAGGTACGGGGCGGGACAATGTCTTTGCCGGCCGCGAGCGGCGCGTCAGCAGGAAATCG
Organism: Palleronia sp. LCG004; assembly: GCF_032931615.1. Classification (NCBI taxonomy): domain Bacteria; kingdom Pseudomonadati; phylum Pseudomonadota; class Alphaproteobacteria; order Rhodobacterales; family Roseobacteraceae; genus Palleronia; species Palleronia sp. LCG004. The sequence continues at coordinate 1,337,216 of NZ_CP136759.1, read as the reverse complement.
AGTGCGGCTTGGTTGGGATCTGGCATCATCTTTCCTTTTCTGCGTCTGCCTTGGCGATCAGTGCCCGAGTGCGCGCCAGCCGATATCGCGGCGATAGAAACCATCGGTCCAGTCGATCGCGGCGCACATCTCGTAGGCGCGGTCGCGGGCCTCGCGCAGATCGGTGCCGCGCGCCGTGACGCTCAGCACCCGGCCACCCGCAGCAACCACGTGGCCCTCGGACATTGCCGTTCCCGCATGAAAGACCATGCGCGACGACGTTCCGCCAAGCCCATCGAGCCCACCGATCGGACTGCCCTTGGCATAGGGGCCGGGATAACCTTCGGCCGCCATCACCACTGTCAGCGCATGGTCATCGGCCCAGCCGATCCGCATCTGCCCCAATCGCCCCTCGGCGCAGGCCAGCATTGCATCGAGCGCCTGCGCACCCAGCCGCATCATCAGCACCTGACATTCGGGATCACCGAACCGCGCGTTGAATTCCACGAGTCGCGGCGCACCGTCCTCGATCATCAGACCGACATAGAGGATGCCGGAATAGGGCGTTCCCCGGCGCGCCATCTCTTCGACGACGGGACGCACGATGCGCGAAAGGGCGGCCTCGCTTACCTCTTCGGTCATCACGGGGGCGGGCGAGTAGGCACCCATGCCGCCGGTATTGGGACCGGTATCGCCGTCGCCCACCCGCTTGTGATCCTGCGCCGTGCCCATCGGCAAAATCTCGGTCCCGTCGACAAGGACGAAGAACGACGCTTCCTCGCCCCGCATGAATTCCTCGATCACGAGCGATGCGCCCTCGCCGCCGAGCGGACCGCCAAGAATGTCGTCGATCGCCGCATGGGCCGCTTCGATCGTTTCGGCCACGACGACCCCCTTGCCAGCGGCGAGCCCGTCGGCCTTGACGACGATCGGTGCGCCCGTCCGCACAACGTGGTCGTGCGCGGCCTGCGCTTCGTCGAACCGGGCCCAGCGGGCGGTGGGCGCGTCCGCGGCGTCGCAGATTTCCTTGGTGAAGGTCTTCGATGTCTCGAGCATTGCAGCCGCGGCATTCGGTCCGAAGACGAGCACGCCCGACGCGCGGAGCCTGTCCGCTACGCCTGCGGCAAGCGGAGCCTCGGGACCGATGATCACGAAATCGACAGCGTTCTCAGCCGCGAAGCTTGCCACCGCCTCGCCATCCTCGATGGCCAGCGTCGCGATTTCGGCAATCTCCGCAATTCCCGCATTGCCCGGGGCCACGATCAGCCGGTCGCATTTGGGATTCTGCAGTGCGGCCCATGCCAGCGCATGTTCGCGCCCGCCGCTTCCGAGGATCAGAATGTTCATCGAGGCTCCCTCGAAAGTCATGGTTGCCGCCCCAATAGCCGCCGCTGCCGCCGATGAAAAGCGTGCCGCCCATGATCCGAACCCGGTCTTCGGACTTCTTGCGTGCGGGAAGCCTCATGTCTTTCCGCCGGCCCGTTCGAATGGCCCTGCGGGGCTTCCTTGCGCGCATCCGCGCGCCTGCATATCCTGCCCCTCATGGACCTTCTCGACGATCCCGATCCGGGCGAAAACGCCCACGAATATACCGTTTCCGAAATTTCCGGAGCGGTGAAACGTGTGCTCGAGGACGGATTCGGCCGCGTCCGCGTCAAGGGCGAAGTCGGGCGCGTCTTTACCGCGCGTTCCGGCCACCTCTATTTCGATGTGAAGGACGACCGGAACGTGCTGGCCTCCGTCGCATGGAAGGGTCAGGTCGGTCGACTGACGACGCGTCCCGAGGAAGGGATGGAGGTCGTTGCGACCGGTCGGCTCACCACCTTCGGGTCGCAGTCGAAATACCAGTTGAACGTCGATGACCTGCGGCCCGCGGGCGTCGGTGCGCTGATGGCCATGCTGGAAAAGCGCAAGGCACAGCTTCAGTCCGAAGGGTTGTTCGACGAAGCCCGCAAGCGCCCGCTGCCCTATCTGCCCGAGATCATCGGCGTCGTGACCTCGCCTTCGGGCGCGGTCATCCGAGACATCCTCCACCGTCTGCGCGAAAGGTTTCCGCGCCGCGTCCTCGTTTGGCCCGTTGCGGTCCAGGGGCGCGATTGCGCGGCCGAGGTCGCCCGTGCGATCGAGGGTTTCAATGCGCTCAGCCCCGGCGGGGCGCTGCCGCGTCCCGATCTGCTGATCGTCGCGCGCGGTGGCGGCTCGATCGAGGATCTCTGGGGCTTCAACGAGGAGGTCGTGGCCCGCGCCGCCGCGGCGAGCGACATTCCACTGATCTCGGCCGTGGGCCACGAGACCGACACGACGCTGATCGATTACGTCTCGGATCGTCGCGCACCGACACCGACGGCCGCGGCCGAACTTGCGGTGCCGGTTCGCGCCGACCTGCTCGTCTGGCTGGGCGGGCAGGGTGACCGCCTGGGCCGTGCTCTTCTCAGAGGGGTGTCCGACAGGCGGCGCCACGTCGAGGCGCTGTCGCGCGCGCTGCCGCGGCCTGAAACGTTGCTCACCTCAGCGCGGCAGCGGCTCGACATGCTGGACCAAAGGCTCGAGGCCGCGCTCGAGCGATCCGTCTCGCGACGACGCGCGCGGCTCGTCGAGTTGGGTGGCGGGCTGCGTCCCGCATCCGTGCGACAGGGACTCGGGGCGCGGCGGCGGCAGCTCGACGGTAATGCAATGCGGCTCGGCCCCGCGCTCGGGCGGGCGGTGGCGCACGGTCGCGACCGGCTCGACCGGCAGGCGCTGTCGCTGGCCCGTCTGGCTCCGCCGAAGGATGTCGATCGCCTTCGCCAAAAGCTCAGCGATCATGCCGACCGGATGACCCGCGCCGAGCGACGCGGGATCGATAGTGCCGCGCGGCGTCTCGAATCGCTCGACAGGTTGCGACTTTCCCTCGGTTACGAGGCGACCCTATCGCGCGGCTATGCCGTCGTTCGCGGAGACGGGCAGGTGGTAACGACCGCCAACGCGGCGCGCAAGGCGACCAAGCTCGAGATACAATTCGCCGATGGCCGAATGACGCCTGCCGCCGGCAAGCCGCAGAAGAAAGCCAAACCCGATCCCTCGCCGCCGCCGGAGCAGGGCAAGTTGCTCTGACAGGCGCGTTTCAGACGCCGACTGCGGGGCCGGGGCATTTCAACGGCTCGTCGCTTGTCTGCGTCTCGTAGAGTTCGGATCCCGGCGGGTCGTCCGCGAACCGCGCCATCAGGCCGCCATCCTGTAGGAAGAAGGTCCAGCATTGCGGCCCATTGCCGTCGATGTATTCGAAGCAGATCTGCTCGTCCCTCGGATACCAGACACCTTCCTTGCATTCGTCGTCGAGGAAGGACCAGCGCACCTCACGACCGGGATGGTATTCCTCGATCCCGTAGGCGATGCCGTTCGAGGCATAGTAAAGCGTCTTGCCTGTCACGTAATCCTCGAATTCCTCGGCCGTCATCGGCGTCTGGGCGAAGGAGGGGGCCGCAATGACGAGGCCTATGGCGAGGGCGATATGTCTCATGTCGCAAAGGATGCCATAGGGCGGGCGACCGTTCCAGTTCGTTCGGTTGGTTTCGCGGCGAAACCTCCGCCCCACGGTCCCTGCGGGTTTCCATGCAGGTCTGGCTGGCCTAAGTGGAACACAAGATGCGGAGGCAGCCGTCATGTCGTTTTTCAACAAGCTGAAATCAAAGCTCTTCAAGTCGTCCTCGAAGCTCGACGAGGGGATCGACTCGATCGTCGAGGAGGGGGGCGATACCGCTCCTGAGGATGAGGGGGTCGCGCGACCCGATCCGGAGCCCGCTCCGCCGCCGGTTCCCGCGCCGGAACCCGAGCCCGATCCGGGCCCGCCGCCTGCGCCCCAGCCCCAGCCGGGGCCGCCGCCGGCACCCGACCCGTTCCCAAGGCCCGAGGATCCCGCACCGGCACCGCCGCCACCGGAAGTCCCGCAGGAAACCCCGCCGAGCGAGGCACCGGTTGCGCCCACGCCAATCGAGATCCCCGACGACAGCCCGCCCGCTGCACGGGGCTCGGGGATGATCGGGCGGCTTTTCGGGCGCGGGGCGGCTGCGGCTCCGGTCATGCGCCGGCCTCTCGATGACGACATGCTCGAACAGCTCGAGGATCTTCTCATCACGGCGGATATGGGCGTCGAGACGGCCGGTCGCGTCACTGCCAACATGGCCGAGGGGCGAATGGGACGCAGACTCTCGACGAACGAGATCAAGACGCTCCTGGCCCAGGAGATCGCGCGGATCATGGAGCCGGTCGCGCGTCCGTTGCCGCTCTATTCGAAGAAACCTCAGGTCGTCCTCGTCGTGGGTGTGAACGGGTCGGGCAAGACGACGACGATCGGCAAACTCGCGAGCCAGTTCCGCGCTGCTGGCAAGAGCGTCGTGATCGCGGCCGGCGACACGTTCCGCGCGGCCGCCGTCGAGCAGTTGCAGGTCTGGGGCGAACGGGCCGGCGTGCCGGTGATGACCGCACCGCAGGGCAGCGATCCGGCAAGCCTTGCCTTCGAAGCCATGACGCGGGCCGAAGCCGACGGGGCGGACCTCCTCATGATCGACACGGCCGGCAGGCTGCAGAACCGCGCCGACCTCATGGAGGAGCTGGCCAAGATCGTTCGGGTCATCCGCAAGAAGGATCCCGACGCGCCGCACAACACCGTCCTCGTCCTCGATGCCACGACCGGCCAGAATGCGCTGAGCCAGGTCGAGACGTTCCAGAAACTTGCCGATGTGTCGGGTCTGGTGATGACCAAGCTCGACGGAACGGCGCGGGGCGGCGTTCTCGTGGCGCTCGCCGACCGGTTTGGCCTACCCATTCACGCGATCGGCGTGGGCGAGCAGATCGACGATCTCGCGCCGTTCGATCCCGAGGAATTCGCGTCCGCTCTGACCGGCGCGGAGAGCCGAGCGTAAACCATCTCTTTGTTTCTCGGCCGCGTCGAAACCGGCCTGACCCTCTTTTGCCATGCCTTGCGGCAATTTCCGGCCCCGCCGGGGTCGGTCACCTCGCGATCACGTCAGCACCGGGATCGCGCGCTGGGCTGGCCCTCGGCAATCCGATCGCGTTAGGTGCGGACGACTTCGAACAAGGGACGATGGATCATGGCGGACGATTCGAAAAAGGGCCTCGTCACGGCGCTGGAGCTGGGGCCGGTCGCGCTCTTCTTCGTGGGGTACCTTTTCCTTCGCGATCATACGTTCACGATCCTGGGCGAGGAATATACCGGCTTCATCCTGATGACGGCTTTGTTCGTGCCGATCCTGATGGCGTCGATGGCGATCATCTGGAAGATCACGGGTCATCTGTCGCGGATGCAGGTGATGACATTGATCCTGGTTGTGGTCTTCGGCGGGCTGACGGTCTGGCTCAACGACGAGCGGTTCTTCAAGATGAAACCCACGCTGATCTACCTGATCTTCGGAATCATCCTGCTTGTCGGATTGCTGCGCGGGCAGAGCTATCTTCGGATGGTAATGGAAGGGCTGGTCCCGCTCGACGAAACGGGGTGGATGATCCTCACGCGGCGCTTCTGCGCGTTCTTCTTCGGGTTGGCCGTGCTGAACGAGGTGGTCTGGCGGACGATGTCAACGGATGCCTGGGTGAACTTCAAGACCTTCGGTCTCACCGGCGCGATCTTCGTGTTCTTCATCGCGCAGAGCCGTCTTTTCCGCGACCACGGGACAGGCGACGCCGAGTAACGCGCTGGCCTTACATCGTCGCCAGGTAGCCCGGGGCCGGCCGGTGACGCCCACGTGTGGTCTGGCTCCGTCGATGGGCCGCGATTTCCGCTGTGGGGGCGCGGTAAAGTCCGTTCGTAAGCGCGGCCAGCATATCGTCGGACAAGGGCGGTCGGAACGATACGCCGTAGACGTCGCCGCGGGACCAGCGGATCTCGCCCGTTGCGGATTGGCGTGCGGCGAAGAGGGTCACGACCTGACCGGGTTCGGCCGAAAGCTTGGGCGAGCGCATCTTGATGCCCCCCTCGCTCACGTCGCCCACACGGGCCTTCACACGCTCGCCGCGCGACTCGATGAGCACGACGACCTCCGAGGGCCATCTGCGATCGCGTATATCCATCGCCGTGATCTCCGGAGGCAGACAATTCATCGTACCCGTCTATCCTAGCGCGCGAATCTTGAGGATGTGTTAGCGCGACCCTGCGATCGGAACCGGGTGCGAACTCGTGGCGACATCCGCGCAGCTGGCTGAGATGTTGACCCGCGCGGAAACTCGGCCTAGCAAAAGGCGTGGCGATTTGTACACCGGATTGCGGGCCACGTTAAATATACCGCTAAAGAGGTCGGGACGAGGTTTCCGCCTTTTCGATCGGTGGGGCGAACGTCGAGAGGTATCCCCATGAGCGAATCCTGGAAAAGCCGGACGCAGGGCGTCCATTCGGGCATCAGACGCAGTCAGTACGGCGAGGTGAGCGAGGCGATCTTCCTTACGCAGGGCTTTGTCTATGACAGTGCCGAGGCCGCCGCGCAGAGGTTCGAGAGCCTTGGCGAGGACGAGTTCATCTATGCCCGCTACGGCAACCCGACTGTGAGAATGTTCGAGGACCGCATTGCGGCAATCGAAGGGGCCGAGGATGCGTTCGCCACGGCGTCCGGAATGGCCGCGGTCAACGGCGCACTCACCTCGATGCTGAAGGCAGGCGATCACATCGTGTCGTCGCGGGCCCTCTTCGGGTCATGCCTTTATATTCTCGAGGAGATTCTGACACGTTACGGTGTGGAGGTAACCTTCGTCGACGGGCTCGACCTCGACCAATGGCGCGGTGCGGTCCGGGCCGACACGAGGGCCGTGTTCCTCGAGACGGTGTCGAATCCCGCGCTCGAGGTCATCGACCTGCGTGCCGTGGCAAAGATCGCGCATGAGGTCGGTGCGACGGTCGTGGTCGACAACGTCTTCGCCACTCCGGTCTTTTCCCGCGCGCTGGAGATGGGGGCCGATGTCGTCGTCTATTCCGCGACGAAGCATATCGACGGACAGGGGCGGGCGCTGGGCGGTGTGATCGTCGGGACGCGGGAATTCATCCGCAAGACGGTCGAGCCCTATCTCAAGCATACCGGGGGCGCGATGTCCCCCTTTACGGCCTGGATCATGCTGAAGGGCCTCGAGACGATGGAACTGCGCGTGCGGGCGCAGACCGATACGGCAGGTCGGCTGGCCGAGGCGCTGGCGGGGGACGAGCGCCTTTCGCGGGTCGTCTATCCCGGCGTCGCGGACCATCCGCAGGCAGGCGTGGCGGCGGAACAGATGCGGGGGCCGGGCACGATTCTCGCGCTCGACATAGCAGGCGGTCGCGCGGCGGCGTTCCGGTTCCTCAATGCGCTTAAGCTCGTGACAATCTCGAACAATCTCGGCGATGCCAAGTCGATCATCACGCATCCGGCCACGACAACGCATCAGCGCCTCGAGCAGACAATGCGCGACCGTCTCGGAATTACCGACGGCCTTGTGCGGCTTTCGGTCGGTCTCGAGGATCCAGAGGACCTTCTCGACGATCTGCGGTCTGCGCTCGACGCGATCTGAGGTCCGCTGGCGTCGGATCGCCGATTTACCTATAGAGAGCCCGCCATGTCATTTGACGCAGGGGATTTCCCGATGGATCTGTCGACGAGCGAGCCCGATCGTGACCTTTCCCCAGAAGAGGTCCGCGCGCTTCTGGCGCGGCTTAGCCTGTGGGCCGCCGATGCGGGCGACGATAAAATTGCCGCCGTCGATCCGCGGTTGCGCGCATTTCTGCCGGGCCAGGGTTGGGCCGATTCAGGCGACTTATCCGTAGGGTACGATGCCGAGTTCAAGTCGACGGAGGCCTACCGCGCAACGTTGCCTGACTTGCAGAACTCCGTGGTGGAAGCGGATGGCCGTGTATTGCAGCATGTGGGTATCAGCAATTTCCGCCTTCCGATTCATTACCTCGTCAAGGATTCGACCGAGCTCATCCTCGAGACGAGCGTGACCGGTACCGTCAGTCTGGGTGCCGATCGCAAGGGCATCAACATGTCGCGCATCATGCGCAGCTTCTATCGCCATGCCGACCGGACGTTCAGCTTCCGTGTGATCGAGAGCGCGCTTGACGATTACAAGGCGGATCTCGAGGCGCATGACGCGCGGATCCAGATGCGGATCTCGTATCCGATGAAGCTTTCGAGCCTGCGATCTGGGCTGGAAGGGTATCAGTATTACGACATCGCGCTGGAATTAGTGGATCGAGGTGGTGTGCGGAGCAAGATCCTGCATCTCGACTATGTCTATTCGTCCACCTGCCCATGCTCGCTGGCGCTAAGCGAACATGCGCGCTCAGCGCGTGGCAGGCTTGCCACGCCGCATTCACAGCGATCGGTCGCGCGGATTTCGGTCGTCCTCGACGAGGAGGCGGGAACGCTTTGGTTTGAGGATCTGGTGGAGCTCTGCCGCCACGCGGTGCCGACGGAAACACAGGTCATGGTCAAGCGCGAGGACGAACAGGCCTTTGCGGAACTGAATGCCGCGCATCCCATCTTCGTCGAAGACGCGGCGCGACATTTCGCGCGCGCGCTGCGTTCGGATACGCGGATCGGCGATTTCCGCATCGTCGCCTCGCATCAGGAAAGCCTGCATAGCCACGACGCGGTCAGCGTTCTGACCGAGGGGGCGACCTTCGATCATGCCAGCCTCGATCCACGTCTTTTCTCTGGCCTCGTCCACGGCGGCTGAGACGCTGACAGCGTATGCGGCGCGTGCTAGCAGGATCCACGGGAATTCCGGAGTGACGGATGATGAGTGACGCGAACTGGACCTGCCGCTGCGGCGCGTTCGCGATGCGCGTGGACGGATTGCCCGGATCGGGCGTGCCTGCCGTTTGCTATTGCGCCGATTGCAGGGCTTTCGCGCGGCTCCACGGTGATGGCGAGACGCTCGACCAAGCCGGGGGTGTCGTGCTCCAATCCACGACCGCCGACCGGATCGTGATCCTGAAAGGGTCCGAACACCTGGCCTGCGAGCGGTTGACCGCGCGTGGTCCGTTCCGTTGGTTCGTCGGCTGCTGCGACACGCCCGTAGGCAACGGCGCGCCCATGCGGGGCGTCCCGTTCTTCAGCGTGATCGCCGCGCGACTTGCAGGCACACCACCGCGTCCTGTCGCGCGGCTTCACCGCGGCGGTGCCACCGGCAAGGTCCCACGGCCCCGCGGCAGCACCTATGCTTTCATACTGGGCGTCGCCAGGCGGGTCGCCGCATCGCGGTTGTCGGGCCGGTGGCGCGACACCCCGTTCTTCAACAGCAATGGCAATCCCGTGGCCGAACCTCATATGCCGGATCCCGAGAAGCTGCGCGCCGCGTACGGTTCGCGCAGATGAAGATCGAGGTGGCCGAGCGCTCTCCGAACCTCTTCGACATCCGGCCGGTCGGCTACGTGATCGGCCTTCTGGTCGCGTGCCTCGGGGGGACGATGCTGGTCCCCTTTGCCGTCGATCTGGCCGTGCGGAACGGTGAATGGGCCGTCTTCCTGCAAAGTGCCGTCCTCACCATGCTCAGCGGTGGCCTCGTCGCGTTGTCCTGTTCGAGCGGCACGACCGGACGACTGACGCTTCAGCAGACTTTCTTTCTCACAACTTCGGTCTGGGTGGCGTTGCCGATCTTCGGGGCGTTGCCATTCATGCTTGCCCCCGTCGATGCGAGCGTGACGGACGCCTTCTTCGAAGCGATGTCGGGCCTGACGACGACCGGTTCCACCGTCTTTTCGGACCTGCAGGAGATGCCTGCCGGCCTTCTGCTCTGGCGGTCGATGATCCAGTGGTTCGGCGGAATCGGTATCGTCGTCGTCGCGATGGTGTTTTTGCCCGAACTGAGGATCGGGGGGATGCAGATCTTTCGTTCCGAGGCATTCGACACGATGGGCAAGATCCTGCCCCGCGCGGCCGAAATAGCAAGCCAGATCAGCTGGATCTACGTCGTCATTACCTTCGCCTGTTTCCTGAGCTACCGGACCCTCGGAATGAGCGGGTTCGACGCCATCAACCATGCTCTGACTACCGTATCGACCGGCGGCTTCTCGACGACCGACGCGTCGTTCGGCGCGTTCCAGGGGGTGCCCGAATATGCGGCGTCGCTTTTCATGGTGCTCGCCTCGCTCCCCTTCGTTCGGTACATCCAGCTTATCGCCGGTACCGCGCAGCCGTTCTTTCGGGATTCGCAGATCCGAGCCTATCTGGGGATCATCCTGGCTGCGACGCTCGTCCTCAGCATCTTTCAGGTGACCGTTGACGAACGGGGCTTCGAGGAAAGCTTCCGCGAGGCGATCTTCAATGTAACTTCGATCATTTCGGGAACCGGATATGCCTCGGTCAACTACCAGCTCTGGGGCAGTTTCGCGATGGTCTGCTTCTTCTGTCTCGGACTCGTGGGGGGCTGCGCCGGATCGACGAGCTGCTCGGTCAAGGTGTTCCGCTACCAGATCCTGATCCGTGCCGTTGTCACGCAGATCCGTCGGATTCACTCACCCCGCGGCGTCTTTGCGCTTCGATACGATGATCGGCGCGTGGGCGATGACGTGCTGAGCTCGGTCATGGCGTTCTTCGTGCTGTTCATCGTTTCGCTAGGCGTCCTGTCGGTCCTGCTGAGCCTGACCGGCCTCGACCTCGTGACCTGCGTGACCGGAGCCGCGACGGCGATCGGCAATGTCGGCCCGGGTCTCGGGCCGATCATCGGGCCGTCGGGCTATTTCGGACCGCTCAACGACACGGCCAAATGGCTTCTCATCGCGGGAATGCTGGTCGGAAGGCTGGAATTGATGGCGGTCTATGTCATCTTCACCCGCGCATTCTGGCAGGATTGATCTCAGCCGCCGAAGATGTCGTGCCAAGTCGGGACGGCATCGCCCGGGGCGGGCCGTGCAAGATGGACCGCTCGCCCGATCGCCCGTGCAAGACAGCATGACGCTGCATGGCCGAGCGCGAGAAGCCCCGCCGCATCGGGTTGCGGCCGCCGGGCAGTGGAGGCCGCAAAGACCAGATCGCCGTCGAAGGGCGTGTGACTCGGCACGATTGCACGCGCCATGCCGTCATGCGCCGCGACGGCAAGGCGGGTGGCTGACCCCTTGTCGAGGGTCGCGTCCGTCGCGACGATGGCGATGGTCGTGTTCGCCCCCTTGAGCAGCTCTCCGAGTGGCAAATCCCCTATCGCGGGCGGAATGCCGTGCCCGCCCATTTCGGACCCGTATTCGAAGGCCGCAGCCCAGTACTGACCGGTTTCGGGATGCAGGACTGACCCGACCGGGTTGGCCGCCACGAGTGCGCCGACCATCGTGCCGTCATCGAGGGTCGCCGACGCGCTGCCGATCCCGCCCTTGATCCGGCCTGCGATCGCACCGGTTCCGGCACCGTGGCTGCCGAGCGCGATGTCCGTTCCTGCGGCGTCGAGTGCGCGTCGACCGAGCGCGGCATAGGGATTGTCGGTCCACTCCTTGTCGCCGCCGGAGGCGAGATCGTAGAGAATGGCCGCGGGCACGATCGGTACGCGCCGCGTGCCTACGCGATATCCGCGTCCCATCGCATGCAGGCCCGACATCGCCCCGTCCGCGCTGGCAAGGCCGAATGCCGATCCGCCCGACAGCACCAGCGAATCGATCTCGGTCACGGTATTCTCGGGCGCGAGCAACGCCGCCTCGCGCGTGCCGGGGGCACCGCCCATGACATGAAGACCGGCGACCATCGGCCGTTCGCCCAGAAGGACGGTAACGCCGGATTTGAGGGTATCGTCCTGAGCCTGTCCGACTAGAAGTCCGGGCACGTCGGTGATGAGGTTACGGGGTCCGGGTACTGCGTTCGCCAAGTTCATGGCCGTAAAGTGGCGCGACCGCGACCGGGGCGCAAGGCGGATCGCGCTTGCAGCGGAGAGGTATCGGGCCGAGCATGTCTGCATGAACATGCTTGGCGACATTGTCATGCCGATCGCGACTCTCGCGGGTCTCGCGGGGCTTGCCCCGGCCCTCTGGGCGCGTTTCCTGCCCGAGGGTGTGCCGTGGCTGATGCTGAACGCGATCCTCTCGATCCTGGGCTGCGCGATTGTGGCGATGGCGTGGCGTTACGGTCTGTCGTGGCCGGGATGGGGGGCTTCCCTCCGCTGGCTGGGGCTCAGCGCGCTGATCTGGGGCCCGGTGGTCTTGCTGTCGCTTGCGCAGCAGCCGCGGCGCTGGAAGGACGCAACGTGGTAGCGATGGCGCTGGCTCGCATCCGCGCTTCGTGAGAGAAGGGCACCATGCGTCACGTCAAATGGTCATTCGCCCTTGGTCTTGTCCTCGTCGCCTTCGCGTTGCTGCATTACACGCTGCCGCAACGCGATATCGTGCGGATCGTGAATACGGAAACCCGGCGCATGGATTTCGGCATGAACGCGATGTTCTACGCGAATGGCGATCCGGGCAGCGGGACCGCTAGCGTCAACCGCGACATCCGCTTCATCGAGACGGTGACCCCCGACGGTACCCCGTCAGTCTATCGCAACGAGGATACCGGCTGGGGCTGGCCACCGTATTTCAAGCTCGACAGTTCCAACCTGCAGGCCCGGGCGGCCGATCTGATCTCGACCCGCGACGAGCCGCTTTGGGTAATGGTCACGCATTACGGCTGGCGGTCGCAACTTCTGACAATCTTTCCGAACGCGATTGCGATCAGGCAGGTCGGGGGGCCCGAGGTGCGCGTCGTGCCTTGGTCGAATATCATCGTGCTGACGGTGCTGGGGCTTCTGGTGATCATGTTCTGGCGGCTCTGGGTAAGGTTTCGCGACAGGGTGCTTCGCCCGATCTTCGGAGAGGAGGAACCGGGGATCGGTCGAGACGAGCGGCGCGCGATCTGGCGGAACTGGCTCGACCGCCGGTGATCAGGCCATGACGCTGGTGGCTGCGCGCCGGATCGCTGCGATGTTCTTTGCATAGGGTGCGGGATCGTCGACCGAGCCTCCGCGGAAAACGGCGGATCCAGCGACGAGCACATCTGCGCCCGCACCGGTCACAAGCGGCGCGGTGGTCGTGTCGACGCCCCCGTCGACTTCGATATGGATGCGGCGAGGGCCGATCATCGCGCGCAGCTCGGCTATCTTGGATCGCATGTCGATGAACGCTTGACCGCCGAAGCCGGGATTGACGGTCATGACACAGACGAGATCGACGAGGTCGAGCACATGCGCCACCGCCGCCGCGGGGGTTGCGGGATTGAGAGCCACGCCCGGCCGCATGCCCGCCGCGCGGATCGCCTGAAGCGTGCGATGTAGATGCGGACCTGCCTCGACATGCGCGGTCAGGATGTCCGCACCTGCCTTGGCGAAGGCTTCGATCATCGGGTCGACCGGCGCGATCATGAGATGCACGTCCAGAACGCCCTTCACATGCGGCCTGATCGCGGCACAGGTCGCGGGGCCGAAAGTGATGTTCGGCACGAAATGACCGTCCATCACGTCCACGTGAATCCAGTCCGCGCCGGCTTGCTCGACTGCACGACATTCCTCCCCGAAATTCGCGAAATCGGCAGCCAGAATGGAGGGGGCGATGATCAGGTCGGACATGGGCGCGGCTCCTCTTCGGTCGCGCTTCCTATAGCGCCGCGGGACCGCGGCAGAAAGCCCGGATCAGGTGCCTTCGGTGTACAGGGGCCAGTTCGCGAAACATGGATGGCTTGAGCATCAGACCACGTTCGTCGGTTTGTATGTCCGAAACCCTCGGTAACTCGCGATCGACAACCGCAAAGGTTGCGGGTGCTAGAAGCGCGAGATGGAGATGCCGTCGGCCTCGAGGCGGGTACGCAGGACGCGGGCGGCATTCACGGCGGACGGTTCATCGCCGTGCAGGCAGATCGTGTCGATCCTCGTCTCGATCCGGTGTCCCGAACTTGCGATGATCGCGCCTTCGCGGACCATCTCGCTGATACGCTCGGCCGCAGCCTCGGCATCGGTGATCATCGCGCCGGGCTGACCCCTCTGGATCAGCGTTCCATCGTCGTTATAGCCCCGATCCGCAAAGATTTCGCAAGCCATCCGACAGCCGAGCGCTTCGGCCGCTTCCTGCATCGGCGTCGCGGCGAGAACCATGATGATGATGTCGGGATCGACCGTCAGGGCCGCATCGTAGGCACGGCGCGCCAACTCGCCGTCGACCATCGCCATGTTCGACAACGCACCGTGGAGCTTGAGGTGGCGAACATGACCACCGGTAGCGCGTGCCATCGCCTGTGCCGCGCCGAGCTGATACTGCACCATATGCGCGATCGCATCGTGATCCATGGCCATCTTGCGACGCCCGAAGCCCTGCAGGTCGGGAAATCCCGGATGCGCCCCGATCCCGACGTCGTTCGCGACCGCGCGCGCCATCGTTGCGGCCATCACGTCCGGATCGCCGGCGTGAAAGCCGCAGGCAATGTTGGCGGAACTTATTACGTCCAACAGCGCGGTATCGTCGCCCATCTTCCAGGGGCCGAAGCTTTCACCCATATCCGCATTGAGATCGACCGTGGTCATGTGTCTTCTCCTTCGACGAAATCCCCGGCGGTGACGCCGGAAATGAGCTGGTAGCTCAGCAGATCCTGCATTTCGCGCGGATCGCGGAGCAGGGGGCGCGTTGCGCCTTCGAGTGCCGAGAGGATGTCCGCCTCGCTCATGTGGCTCTCCATCGCCTCCTCGCGCGACACGAAGCGGAAATCGAGCGTCGCCCCCGGGCCCGCCTGGGCCGCACAGGGCAGATCCACCGGCACGACGCTGCCGATACGGGGATAGCCGCCAGTGGTCTGGCATTCGGGCAGGAGAATATAGGGCGTGCCTTCTCCGGTCATCTGGATGTCGCCCGGCACCACGACCTCGCTTGGGAGGCCAAGCTGCCCCTTCGTCGCGAAGGGCGCGCCGTCATGCGACAGACGCACACCCTGACGATTGCCGCGCTGGTCGCGCGTGAAGCTCGTCGACTGGAACCGTTCGAGATCGTCGTGGGAGAAGAGAGCGGTATGCGCGCTGGGCAGGAGCCGGATGGGGCCGCCGGCAAAGCGGTCTTGGGGTTCGAGATGTCGTTCCACCGGTCCGCCGCCGTCGGTTCCGAGCGGCAGCACGTCGCCCTCTTGCAAGATCGGCCCGAGACCGAGCGATTGATGCGCGGCACGGCTGCCCATCAAGGGCTCTGTCGCGATACCGCCTCCGACATGCAGGTAGGACCAGACGCCGCGCTTGGCTGGTCCGAGTGTCAAAACCTCGCCGGGCTCCATCCGATAGGAGGCAGACCAACGCAGCGAGGCATCGCCAAGCCTCGCGCGCATCGGGGCACCGGTCAATGCGATCCGCGTGGGCGCATCGATCGTGAAGCTGCCACCCAGCGCCGTAAGTTCTATCGCAGCCAGATCGGGTGATTGGCCGAGCAGGGCGGCCCCTTCGAGGATTGCGAGCCGGTCAGCCGCGCCTCCGCGCGAGAGGCCTTGCGCCAGGTGGCCCGGCCGGCCGAGGTCCTGGACCGACGCACCCCGTCCGATCTTGAGGACTGTGAGGGATGTCATCCGATCACCTCCGACGTGGCACCGGCCATCGGTTCGTCGGCCAGGCGATCGAGCTCAGGCGCAGATACAGCGCGGAGTTGCACCTCGTCGCCGGGGGCGAGTGTAATGGGCTTGTCGCGGTCATCAGGCCGAAACCCCTTGAAGCGCGTCATGCCGATCTGACGCCAACCCGTCGGGCCGGACGTCGCGAAAACGATGACCTGCCGCACGGCTGTGACGACGGCACCCTCGGGCACGGTCGGCGTCAGGTCCCGCTGGCGCGAGAGATCCCAGTGATCGGGCAGGGAACCGAGATAGGCTTGTCCCGGCGCATAGCCCAGGGCAAGCGCGCGCAACGGCTCGGCGCAGATCTCCCGAACGGCCTTTTCGACACTCATCCCGGCGAGCTGAGCCGCATCGGCGAGCTGAGGGGCGTGGTCGCCTTCGAACGAAGCGGGAATGGTCCAGCGTGTGCGGCTCGCCGGAAGTTCAGCCGCGCACCAGTCGCGCGCCGAGAGGATTTCTCGGAGGCGGGCCTGCAGATCGGTGGGCGGGAGGCGCACCGGATCGAACGAGACGAAGGCCGAGCAGAGGGATGTGGCGGTTTCCTCGATCCCGTCCCATCCCTGAGCTTCGATTTCGGCGCGGAAGGCGAGTGCTGCGCGGTTCGCCTCGTCGCTCAGTTCGTCGGCGAATGTGACGAGCATCCCGTCGAGCCCGAGCGGGGTCAGGCGCGGTGGTTCGGAACGATCGAATATCGCATCTGGCAGCGCCATGGGCCGACTTTCTGCTGGGCTCGGGTTACGTTGACAAAACAGTGATAAATTGTCAACGTACACGGAAAATCAAACGAACAAGATCATTCGACAGGAGAGACACCATGATTTCCACCCGTATTGCGTTCTTCGCAGCTGGCGTCAGTGCTGCGACCGCTCCGGCCTTTGCCGAAACTTGGGATTTCCCGACCCCCTATGGCGACGGAATCTTTCATACCGAGAACATCAAGCAGTTCGCCGAGGATGTGAGCGAGGCCACGGATGGCGAACTCGAATTTACCGTTCATTCGGCCGGGTCGTTGTTTCCGCATGCGGAGATCAAGGGGGCCGTACGCTCCATGCAGGTGCCGATCGGCGAATTCTTCCTTTCGCGTCTTTCAAACGAGGATGCGGCTTACGGGCTCGATTCCCAGCCCTTCGTGGCGACGTCCTTCGAAGAGGCGCGCAGGCTCTGGGAGGCGCAGGAGCCGGTCATCACCGAACTTCTGGCCAAGGAGGGGCTCATGCCCCTCTACTCGGTCGCCTGGCCGGCGCAGGGCCTCTACACCAATGGCGAGATTGCAACGGTCGACGATCTGAACGGTCTCCGCTTCCGTGCATACAACGCACAGCTGGAGGAATTCGCGCAGCTTGCAGGTGCCGCGCCCGTGCAGGTGGAGGAGCCCGATATCCCGCAGGCTTTCAGCACGGGTCAGGTCGAGGCGATGATCACCTCGCCATCTACGGGTGCAAACGCGAACGCATGGGATTTTCTTACGCATTACTCGCCGATCAATGCCTGGGTGCCGAAGAACCTCGTGGTGGTGAACCAGCGCGCGTTCGACCGGTTGTCCGACGAACAGCAGCAGGCGTTGCTCGAAGCCGCCGAAGCTGCCGAGACACGCGGCTGGGAGATGGCCGAGGCCGAAGCCGAGGAGATGACGCAGGTGCTCGCCGATAACGGAATCACCGTCTACGAGCCGAGCGAGGACCTGCTGAACGGCCTTCAGGAGATCGGCGACGAGATGCTCGAAAGCTGGAACCAGACGGCCAGCGACGAGGCCAAGGAGATCCTGAACACCTATCAGAATTCCGGATCCTGATCGCGATCGGAACGCCCCGGTATCTTCTTCGGGGCGTCTTCTTCTGGGCAGGGGAGCGGAACGATGCGTCGCATACTCGACGGCCTCTATGACGGCGCGGGATGGCTCGCCGCGCTTTCCATACTCGGGATCTGTGCGGTCGTCACGGCGCAGGTGGGATTCAACATCATATCCCGCCTGGGTGGGACGGACGTGAACCTGACGATCCCGTCATATGCGGATTTCGCGGGTTTCGCGCTTGCCGCTTCGACCTTTCTCGCCGCCGCCTCGACGCTCAGGCACGGGGTCCACATCCGTGTGACGCTTCTCGTCCGGAAATTTCCGCCGCGCTTGCTCTGGGTGGCGGAGATCGCGGTTCTGGCGATCGCGGCCGCAATGGTCGGGATCGCGACCTACTGGACCGGCAATCTCGTCCTCGAAAGCTGGCATTACGGCGATCGGTCGACCGGGATCGTCTCCGTCCCTCTCTGGATCGTACAGATTCCCATGGTGGCGGGGCTTGGGCTGCTGTGTGTCGCGCTGATCGATACGGCGATCGGTGCGATCAAGACGGGCCGCCCCGTCCTTTTCGATGCGGGAGAGGCCTGAGATGTCAGATCCAGCCACCTTCGCGGTTCTTCTCGGTCTGCTCATCGCATTGCTGGCGATGGGGCTCTGGGTCGCGCTGTCGCTTCTCGTCATGGCGTTCGTCGCGATGGCCTTCTTCACAAACGCGCCCGAGGGGCTGGTCCTTGCCACCACGCTCTGGGGGCATTCGCACAGCTGGCCCCTTGCGGCGTTGCCGCTTTTCATCCTGATGGGGGAGATCCTCCTGCGGTCGCGGCTGAGCGAGGACATGTTTTCGGGCCTCGCGCCTTGGCTGGGGCGGGCACCGGGACGCCTGCTCCATGTGAATATCTTTGGCTGTGCGATCTTTGCGGCAGTCTCGGGATCGTCCGCAGCGACGGCTGCGACCATCGGCAAGATGTCGATCCCCGAGTTGAAAGGCCGTGGGTACCCGATGGATCTCATCCTTGGAACGCTCGCCGGATCGGCGACGCTCGGTCTGCTGATCCCGCCATCGATCATCCTGATCGTCTATGGCGTCGCGACCGAGCAGAGCATCGCGCGGCTCTTCGTGGCAGGTATCTTGCCGGGTATCATGCTGGTCGGGCTCTTTGCGGGTTACGTCGCGCTGCGTGCCTTGCTGAATCGGAATCTCATTCCTCAGGAAGCTTTCGACTTTTCGCTCCTCGACAAGCTGAAGGCATCACGGCGGCTCATCCCCGTCCTTCTCCTCATCGTCGGGGTGATCGGGTCGATCTATACGGGCATCGCCTCGCCCACGGACGCGGCTGCGGTGGGGGTGTTCCTGTCGCTTATCCTCGCCTCGTTCTCGTCTTCCTTCGGATGGGCGGAGTTTCGAGCCGCCCTGACAGGGGCCACGCGTACCTCGTGCATGATCGCATTCATCCTCCTGGGTGCCGCATTCCTGTCGATCGCGATGGGCTTCACGGGTATCCCGCGGAACCTCGCGGCGTGGATCGGAACGTTCGAGCTGTCGCCTTATGCGCTGCTCGCCGTGCTGACGGTCTTCTTCGTGGTGCTGGGGTGCTTTCTCGACGGGATCTCGATCGTGGTACTCACGACCTCGATCATCCTTCCCATGGTCGAGGCTGCAGGGATCGACCGCCTTTGGTTCGGGATCTACCTGGTCCTCGTTGTCGAGATGAGCCAGATCACCCCGCCGGTGGGATTCAACCTCTTCGTCATCCAGGGGCTGACCGGGATCGACATCCTTCGAGTGGCAAAGGCGGCGTTGCCGTTCTTCCTGCTGCTGGTCCTCGGCGCGGCAATCATCACGGTGTGTCCGGGCCTAGTCACCTATCTTCCGAATGCCATGGGCAACTGAGCGGCGGTTGCGCGCCGCTCAGAACGAGGCGGCCGCGCGGCTTGCCTGGTCATATTGCCCCGAGAGCCGGCGCAGGAGCGCTGCTGCATCGCGCAGGACCTCGCCCTCCATGTCGCTTGGGGGGAGGCCCTGAAGGAAGCATTGCTGCCGCAGGGTACGGTAGCGGTCGCAGAGATCGCGCCCCTCGGACGAGGTAATGTAGAAGACTTCCTTGCCTCGCTTTTCCGCGGTGAGAAGGTCGAGCTTCACGAGCTTCCTGAGAGCGTAGGTCACGGTATGCGTGTCCTCGATATTCAGCAGGAAGCAGATATCTCCCACACGCTTGGCGCGGTCGCGATGGTTGGTGTTGTGCAGCACGAGGATCTCGAGCGGTGAAAGACCTTCCATCCCGGCTGCGGCCATGCATTTTGCCATCCAGCGATAGAATGCGTTGTGGGCGACGATAAGCCCGTACTCCAACTCGGACATTTCCCAGCAGGGCCCTTCGGCCAGGTGGCGGGAAGACACGATGCGCTGGCGTTCTTCGGACATAAGGGACCTCCGTTGACGAATTGACGATATTTTATCGATGAAATTCGTGACTTGCGAGGGTCAGGAAGGTCTCCGGGCGATCCAGATCACGTGTCTCGGGCCGCGTTTACCTGCGCGTGCCCGGACCATCTCGGTCCGTATGTCATAACCTGCATCCGCAAGACGTCGCTCGAAACCGCGGTCCGGATGCGCGGACCAAATCGCGAGGATACCTCCCGGACGAAGGGCCGCCCACGCCCTTGCGAGGCCCCCCGCATCGTAGAGCCGGTCGTTTCCTGGCCGTGTCAGGCCGTCCGGTCCGTTGTCGACATCGAGCAGGACCGCATCGTAGGGCACGCCGGGCTCCCGCAGGATCTCGGACACGTCGCGGGACAGGAGGGTGACGCGAGCATCGTCAAGGCTGTTCCCGAAGACGGGGGCGAGCGGGCCGCGTGCCCAGTCGATGAGCCGGGGCACGATCTCGGCCACGTCGATGCAAGCATCGGAGCCGAGGATGGGTTGCGCCGCGCGCAGGGTGAAGCCCATGCCGAGACCGCCGATCAGGATCCTCGGAGCGGTACGGTCATCGAGCGCGTCGATGGCGAGAGTTGCCAGAGCCTCCTCCGAGCCGCCGAGACGCGAATTCATCAGCTCGTTTCCGTCTCCCAAGCGGATCGAGAATTCCTCGCCCCGCCGGAAGAGGCGTAGAACATCGCCGTCCGGCGCAGTGGTTTCGTCGAGGCGGATCCAGGGAAGCATGGGGCGCGACCTATCGCGATCGTGTGCGCGACGCCAGCGCCGTTGCGGAACGGACCTTCTTGCCTTATTGAGCGCGGCATTCCCGACAGACCCGAGGACCGGCCCAATGTCAGAGACGCGCAAGCTCTTCATCAAGACCTATGGCTGCCAAATGAACGTCTACGACAGCGAACGCATGGCCGAAGCGCTGGGCGGGCAGGGCTACGTCGAGACCGATACGCCCGACGACGCCGACATGATCGTCCTCAACACCTGCCACATCCGCGAGAAGGCGGCCGAAAAGGTCTATTCGGAGCTGGGCCGGTTCCGTGAGTTGAAGGCTGCAAAACCCGGTCTGAAGATCGGCGTGGCGGGATGCGTGGCGCAGGCCGAGGGCGAGGAGATCATGCGTCGTCAGCCACTGGTCGATCTGGTCGTGGGGCCGCAGAGTTATCACAAACTGCCGCAGCTCGAAGCACGAACCCGCGCGGGAGAGAAGGCGCTCGATACGGACTTCCCCGAAGAGGACAAGTTCGACCATCTGGCCGCACGTCCGAAGGCCCGACGCGCCCCGGCAGCGTTCCTGACCGTTCAGGAAGGATGCGACAAGTTCTGTGCCTTCTGCGTCGTGCCATACACGCGCGGCGCGGAGGTGAGCCGTCCGGCCGAACGCGTCATGTCCGAGGCGCGCGATCTGGTCGAGCGAGGGGTGCGCGAGATCACGCTTCTGGGGCAGAACGTCAACGCCTATCACGGCCATGACGGCGGGCTCGCCGGGTTGATCCGGGATCTGGCCGGGATCGACGGGCTCGAGCGTATCCGTTTCACGACCTCGCACCCGAACGACATGGACGACGCGCTCATTGCCGCGCATGGCGAGGTCGAGAAGCTGATGCCCTATCTGCACCTCCCCGTGCAATCGGGCAGCGACAAGGTGCTGAAGGCAATGAACCGGAAGCACGACGCCGAGAGCTATCTGCGGCTGATCGAGCGGATCCGAGCGGCGCGCCCGGACATCCTGATTTCGGGCGACTTCATCGTGGGCTTTCCGGGGGAAACCGAAGAGGATTTCCGGGCGACGATGGATCTGGTGTCGGCGGTCGAATACGGGCAGTGCTACAGCTTCAAGTACAGCCCCCGGCCCGGCACCCCGGCAGCCGAGCGTTCTCATGTCGACGAAGCGACGAAGGACGAGCGCCTGCAACGGCTTCAGGCCCTGCTGCGATCGCAGCAGCGCGTGGTGCAGGACCGGATGGTCGGACAGGAGGTGAACGTGCTCTTCGAACGCGCGGGGCGTGCCGCGGGTCAGATGGTCGGCAAGTCCGACCACCTTCATTCCGTATTCGTCGAGGCGGAGGATGTCGCAATCGGGGATCTGCGCCGAGTTCGGATCGTCGAAAGCGCCGCAAATTCCCTGAGAGCGGAACTCGTCTGAGCGGGCTTTCACGTGCCTGAAGCTGTGTGCGGATGTCCGACCACCGTACGGTAGCCCTTGCACGGGGCGGACAAACTTCCCACCATTACCCCGAGCCGACCAGTCAAGAACGGAGTTTCGCTTGGCCCCCATCCCCAGTCCCGTCACCGCATCCCAAGGTGCAAATCCGGCCAAGCGCCCGTCCGAGACGGGACTCGAATTTCCCGACAATCGCCTGCTCATAGACCTCTGCGGACAGTTCGACGCGAACCTCGCCATGATCGAACAGGCGCTCGAGGTTCAGATCGTGCGGCGCGGCAACCATCTCGTCGTCATGGGGGACGAGGGATCGGTCGCACGTGCGGCCGATGTTCTGCGGTCGCTCTACGACCGGCTCGAAGCGGGAAAGCCCGTGCTGCCCGGTGATGTCGACGGTGCGCTTCGCATGGATCAGCCCAACGACGAGGATCCCCCCCGAGACGGCGACCAGATGGAGATGTTCCACTCGGGTGGCGTCGAGATCAAGACGCGCAAGAAGCTTGTCGAGCCCCGTACCGACGCCCAGAAGGCCTATGTCCGCGCGCTCTTCGCGAACGAGCTTGCCTTCGGGATCGGTCCCGCCGGCACCGGCAAGACGTATCTCGCCGTGGCCGTCGGGATCAACATGTTCATCAACGGCGAGGTCGACCGCATCATCCTGTCGCGTCCCGCCGTCGAGGCGGGCGAGCGTCTGGGCTTTCTGCCCGGCGACATGAAGGAGAAGGTCGATCCCTACATGCAGCCGCTCTACGACGCGCTGAACGACTTCATGCCGGGCAAGATGCTTGCCAAGCTCATGGAAGAGAAGCGGATCGAGATCGCTCCGCTGGCCTTCATGCGAGGTCGCACGCTCAGCAACGCGTTCGTTGTTCTCGACGAGGCGCAGAACGCGACGGGCATGCAGATGAAGATGTTCCTGACCCGTCTGGGCGAAGGATCGAGGATGGTCATCACGGGCGACCGGACGCAGATCGACCTCCCGCGGGGGCAGGTGAGCGGCCTCGCCGATGCGGAGCGACTGCTGCAGAACATACCGAAGATCAGCTTCAACTACTTCACGAGCAAGGACGTCGTCCGGCATCCGCTGGTCGCGAAGATCATCGAGGCGTACGAGGCCGATGCCTGACACGAGCATCGACCAGCCGGTCGTCGATCTCGCGATCGAGGATGAACGCTGGTCGTCATGTCCGCTGGAGAGAATCGCGTCGAGAGCGAGCATCACGACGTTCGAGCATCTCGGGCTCGGAGCAGACTGGGAAATCGCGATCCTTGCCTGCGACGATGCGCGTATCGCCGTGCTGAACGGCGATTTCCGCGGTAAAGACCTGCCCACGAACGTACTGTCCTGGCCATCCGTGGAACGCAGCGGCCATGACGAAGGCGCGACGCCCCGCGCACCAGATCCGGCCGATCCGGAACTCGGCGAT
Organism: Palleronia sp. LCG004; assembly: GCF_032931615.1. NCBI lineage: Bacteria > Pseudomonadati > Pseudomonadota > Alphaproteobacteria > Rhodobacterales > Roseobacteraceae > Palleronia > Palleronia sp. LCG004. The sequence goes on along the minus strand of NZ_CP136759.1, from coordinate 1,313,878 downwards.
ATCGCGATCGCCTATGATACCTGTGCGGCGGAGGCCGAGGCTGCGGGCATACCGTTCGAGGATCACGTGGCGCATCTGATCGTCCATGCGGTTTTGCACCTTCTGGGATACGATCACGAACGCCCCCTCGACGGCGACCTGATGGAGGCGCTCGAGGGGAAGATACTTGCGCGGATGGGCATTCCGGACCCATATGCGCGGGATCGAGCCTCGATAGAGGCGTCATTGACTGGAAAGGCAAGATGAGCAACGCAGACGAGCCGGGCATCGACCGGCCCGATACGGATGGCGACGAAGACGACAGTCAGGAGCGCGGTTTCTTCGGCAGGATCTTCGGAGCCTTCTCAAATTCGGAGGACGACGAGACCGAGGAGAACGGATCGCCGATGCGGCTGCCGCCCGGACTTCTCAATCTGAGGCGGATGCGGGTGGAGGACGTTTCGATCCCGACGGTCGAGATCGTTTCCGTTCCCGTTGAAACGGACCTCGAGGAACTTGTGAACGTGTTCCGCGAATCCGGCGTGACGCGTCTCCCGGTCTACGAGGGCTCCCTCGACATGCCGCTGGGCATGCTGCACCTCAAGGATCTCGCGTTGCGGCATGGTTTTGGCAAGACGTCCGATTTCGACATGCGCGAGATGCTCCGCCCGCTCATCTATGCTCCCCCCTCCATGCCGATCGGCGTGCTTCTGCAGAAGATGCAGACGGATCGGATGCATATGGCCCTCGTGATCGATGAATATGGCGGGGTGGACGGGCTGGTCACGATCGAGGATCTGATCGAACAAGTCATCGGAGAGATCGAAGACGAACACGACATCGAGGAAGACAAGTACTGGACCGTCGAGAAGGGCGGGTCCTACCTCGCCCAGGCCAAGACCCCGCTCGAGGAATTCGAGGCCGAGATCGGCATGCGGCTCGTCGATCCCGAGGAAGACGAGGAAATCGACACGCTTGGCGGATTGGTCGTTCTGCTGACGGGCAGGGTTCCGATACGCGGAGAGGTCGTCCCGCATCCCTCCGGCCCCGAATTCGAGATCGTCGATGCCGATCCGCGCCGGCTCAAACGGCTTCGGGTAAGGGTTCCAGAAACCCGGGATGCTTAAGAACGACCGGGTGCGCCCGATCGCGACGAGCTTGGTCGGAGGCCTGCTTGCCGGGTTCGGGCAGGTGCCGTTCGGGCTTGCGCCAGCTGGTCTCGTCGGGCTCGCCATCCTTGCCGTGCTTGGATCACGCGCGCGATCGGGCCGAGAGGCGGCGCTTTTTGGGTTTGCCGGCGGAACCGGTTACTTCGCGCTGACACTTCACTGGATCGTCGAGCCGTTTCTCGTCGATGTCGCGCGCCACGGGTGGATGGCACCTTTCGCCTTGATCCTCATGGCGACGGGCTTCGCGCTATTCTGGGCCATGGCGCTCTGCTGTGCGCACCATCTGGGCCGCGGCGGGCGCTGGCGATATGCGCTTGCTTTCGGGGTGGCGCTTGCCTCGGTGGAGATGTTGCGAAGCTACGTGTTGACGGGATTTCCCTGGTCGCTCCTCGGATATATCTGGTCCGAGAGCCCGGGTGCACAGCTTTCTTCGATTTTCGGTCCCTTCGGTCTGACGTTGCTTACCACGCTCGGAGCGGGATGTGCTGCGATGTGTTGCGGGTGGATGCGACGCGGTACGGGAGTGATACTGCTCTGGGCCGGAATTGCGCTCGCAGGGTGGTGGGTGATGCCCGTCGAGCAGAACGCGGCCCCGAACGCGGCCGTTGTTCGCCTCGTCCAGCCGAACGCGCCGCAGGACGAGAAATGGGATCCCGATCTCGCACAGGTCTTCTTCGAACGGCAATTGAGCTTCAGTGCCGAAGGGCCGCGTCCCGATCTGATCGTCTGGCCCGAGACCGCCGTTCCCTATCTCATCGACGAAGGGCATCCGATCCTGATGGACATTGCCGGTGCGGCGGGCGGTGTACCGGTCGTTCTCGGCGCGCAGCGATATGAGGGCGCGAGGATCTACAACACGCTCTTTGTGGTCGACGGTAACGGGATGATCGCCGAGCGCTACGACAAGCATCACCTTGTCCCCTTTGGAGAATACATGCCCTTCGGTCGGCTGACCCGGCTGGTGGGTCTGCAGAGCTTCGCGGCGCAGGACGGGTACGGCTACAGTGCTGGCCCGGGGCCCCGGCTTCTCGATCTCGGGTCCCTCGGTCGCCCGCTTCCACTCATCTGCTACGAGGCGATCTTTCCTCAGGATGTCTCGTCCGCGCCTTCCCGACCCGACTGGCTGTTGCAGATCACGAACGACGCTTGGTTCGGCACCTTCGCAGGCCCGCAACAGCATCTGGCGCAGGCGAGGATGAGGGCCATTGAACAGGGTCTGCCGATGGTGCGCGTCGCAAATACCGGAATCTCGGCGGTCATCGATGCCGCCGGTCGCGTGGTGGCGATGCTGCCGCTCGGGCAGGCGGGCTATCTCGATCAGCCGTTGCCGAGATCGCTGCCGCCCACGACCTATGCGCGGGCAGGGGATCTGCCCGTCTTGCTGTTGCTCGTACTCGCGTTCACCGTGCTGTGCTTTAGCAGGGTCCGATTGAGAGGTTGAATAAGCCTTGAACTGCGGCTACGCGGGAGCGTCCTTACGGCGTACAACGGCTTCCTGGCGTGCGTCGCGCATATCCTAATGGAGCACTTCATGGCACGGCAGAACTACATCTTCACTTCGGAGTCGGTTTCCGAAGGGCATCCCGACAAAGTCTGCGACCGGATTTCCGACGCCGTGCTCGATGCATTCCTGTCGCAGGAACGCGAAGCACGCGTGGCTTGCGAGACCTTCGCCACGACCGATCGCGTCGTCATCGGGGGCGAGGTCGGGCTCGCCGACAAGGCCAAGCTCGCCGACTATTTGGGGCGGGTCGAACAGATTGCGCGCGATTGCATCCGCGACATCGGCTACGAGCAGGACAAGTTCCACTGGAACACCTGCGAGATCACCAATCTGCTACATGCGCAGTCTGCGCATATCGCCCAAGGCGTCGACGCGGAAGGCGACAAGGACGAAGGTGCAGGCGATCAGGGCATCATGTTCGGCTACGCGGTCGAGGATACACCCGAGTTGATGCCTGCGCCGATCCATTACGCGCACCAGATCCTCAAGCGCCTGGCCGATGTCCGGAAGGATGGTACCGAACCCACGCTCGGTCCCGATGCGAAGTCGCAGATCTCGCTGCGCTACGAGGACGGCAAGCCCGTCGAGGTCACGCAGATCGTTCTCTCGACCCAGCACAAGCACGAGACGCAGACGAGCGACGACATCCGCGCCATCGTCGAGCCATATATCCGGGAGGTTCTGCCCGATGGCTGGCTGACCGACGCGACCGAATGGTGGGTGAACCCGACGGGCATTTTCGTGATTGGTGGGCCGGACGGCGATGCAGGGCTGACGGGACGCAAGATCATCGTCGATACCTATGGTGGCGCGGCGCCTCATGGCGGTGGCGCGTTCTCGGGCAAGGATCCGACCAAGGTCGATCGCTCGGCGGCCTACGCTGCTCGATACCTCGCCAAGAACGTGGTCGCTGCCGGCCTTGCGAAGCGCTGCACGATCCAGCTCAGCTACGCCATCGGGGTTGCCAAGCCGCTCTCGATCTATGCCGATACATACAATACCGGCGAGGTCCACGAAGAGGCGATCGAGAAGGCCTGCTACGATTGCATGGACCTGACGCCGCGCGGCATCCGAGAGCACCTCGAGCTCAACAAACCCATCTACGAGCGGACCGCTGCCTACGGTCATTTCGGCCGCGCGCCCGAGGCCGACGGAGGGTTCTCGTGGGAGCGCACCGATCTTGCCGATGCGCTCAGGCGGGCGGCCGGCTGATTTCAGCTGCGGGCGCGGAGCCAGTCGGCGACGTGACCCGCATCCGCATCGGGCGGGAAGACCGGATAGAACACTTTCTTCACCTCGCCGTCTTCGACGATCATCGTCAAACGCTTGAGACGCGTTTGTCCGTCCGCTTCGAAGGTCGGTAGGAGCAACTGCTCGGCAAGTTCCAGATGGTGGTCCGAGACGAGGGAGAACGGCAATCCGAGCCGTTCCGCGGCCTCCGCCTGTTCACCCGGTTCTTGCGTGGACAGGCCGTAGACCTGATCCGCGCCCAGCGATCTGAGCTCGTCCAGACGATCTCGATAGGCGCAACTTTGCGGCGTGCAACCGCGCGCGCCCGGAATTTGGTCCCATCCATCGGGCGCGGCGCGATCCGGTCGACCCGTCATCGGATAGCAGTAGACGACACTGAGGCCCGGCATCGTTGCGAAGGAAACATGCGCGCCGCCCGTCGATGGCAACGGCAGATCCGGCAGGAGCGTACCCTCCAGATGATCCGCGGCGCCGTCGTTCTCGGGCGCGGGAATGGTCGACCAGTCGGGTGTCTCGTTGCTCATTGCGGCTTCTCCTGTCATCGAGGCGCGTTGCGCCCGTTCGTCGACTGACATATGTGCGCCGCCATGACCGACAAGCCGACCCATGCGCCCTGGCGCAACTTCTATGGCCGCCGCAAGGGCCACAACCTTCGCCAGAGCCAGGAGGCTTACCTGGCCGAGGATCTCGCGCGGCTGAGCCCCGGTGCGGTCGATTGGGAGGTCAATCCAGGCCGTGCGCCGCTCGATCTGGCTGGCCTGTTCGGAGGCCGACCCGTCTGGCTGGAGGTCGGGTTCGGCGGGGGAGAACATCTGGTCCATCAGGCCGCTTCGAACCCGGATGTCGGCATTATCGGTGCCGAGCCCTATATCAACGGCGTCGCCATGCTTCTGGGGAAGATTCGCGAGGCCGGGGTGTCGAACCTCGCCGTGCATCCGGGCGACGTCCGCGATCTGTTCGACGTTCTGCCTGACGCCTCGATTTCGCGCGCATTCCTTCTCTATCCCGATCCATGGCCCAAGGCACGTCATCATCGGCGGCGGTTCGTCACGCCCGAGCATCTCGGTCCGCTTGCCCGTGTAATGGCACCCGGGTCGGCATTCCGGGTGGCAACCGACATTCCCGATTACGTCCGCCAGACGCTGGAGGAGGTCCCTCCAGCAGGATTCGATCTGAAGGACGAGGGGGGAACGCCCTGGGACGACTGGATCTCTACACGTTATGAGCGAAAAGCGCTCCGTGAGGGTCGAACGCCACACTACTTGACCTTCCGGCGAAAATCGTAGGCACGAAGGCGCGCATCACGGATTCGCGATTTTGACGGATCGCGCGGAGGTGGCATCGCTCGGATCATAACAACAATGTTCCGAGGCAGTCCCCATGAACCGCAAGCTCAAGCTCGTCGCGCTTCCCGTCTTCGTTTTCCTGTTCATTCCGCTGGCGGTTCTCATCTAGCCTTGCGGCGGCCGGGGCCATCCCTATTGTCGCGCGGGTTGCATCCAATCCGCGAGTGAGGTCCCGATGTCCGCCCATGGCGATCCCGCCCCCCTGCAATCGCGCCGCGCCGGACCGTTGCGCGGTACCGTCGAGGTCCCAGGTGACAAGTCGATCAGCCATCGCGCCCTGATCCTCGGCGCGATGGCGGTGGGCGAAACACGCATCACGGGGCTTCTCGAAGGGCAGGACGTGCTCGATACCGGTCGCGCGATGGCCGCGTTCGGAGCCGAGGTCACCCGCCATGGTCCGGGCGAATGGACAGTCAACGGCGTGGGTGTCGGAGGTTTCGCCGAGCCCGACCACGTGATCGATTGCGGCAATTCCGGTACCGGCGTCCGCCTCCTCATGGGGGCTGTCGCGACCCATGACATGAGCGTGACCTTCACCGGCGATGCTTCGCTCAACGGGCGGCCGATGGGACGCGTGACCGATCCGCTGGCACAGTTCGGTGCGCGGGCGGTCGGGCGTTCGGGGGGCAGGTTGCCGCTAACGCTCGTCGGGGCCGCGCAACCGGTCCCCGTGCGCTACGCAACCCCCGTGCCCTCGGCTCAGGTCAAGTCCGCGGTGCTCCTGGCGGGGCTCAACACACCCGGGCAGACCGTCGTGATCGAGCGCGAGGCGACGCGTGACCATTCCGAGCGGATGCTGGCTGGTTTCGGTGCGGAGATCACGACGTGCGATACCGATGAAGGTCGTGAGATCACGCTGACGGGCCACCCCGAACTGACGCCACAGCAGATCGCGGTGCCCCGCGATCCGTCGAGCGCGGCCTTTCCGGTCTGCGCTGCGCTGATTGTCGAGGGTTCCGACGTGCTGGTTCCCAATATCGGCCTGAACCCCACGCGCGCCGGACTGTTCGAGACATTGCTCGAGATGGGCGCGGATCTGACATACGAAAACCAGCGCGAGGAGGGTGGCGAGCCTGCGGCAGACCTTCGGGCACGGTTCTCGCCCGACATGCGCGGTATCCGGGTGCCGCCCGAGCGCGCGGCTTCGATGATTGACGAGTATCCGATCCTGTCCGTCGTCGCCTCTTTCGCCGAGGGTGTCACCGACATGCCGGGCGTGGCCGAACTGCGCGTCAAGGAGAGCGACCGGATCGATGCGATGGCGCATGTCCTGCGCGCCTGCGGAGTCGAGATTGAGGATGGCCCGGATTGGTGGCGCGTGACCGGGCGCGGTGCAGGCGGCGTTCCGGGCGGCGCGACCGTCGCGGCACGGCTCGACCACCGCATCGCGATGTCCGCGCTGATCCTCGGGATGGCGAGCCGCGAGCCGGTGACGGTGGACGACGCAAGCCCCATCGCTACATCGTTTCCAATCTTCGAGGCGCTGATGAAGGATCTCGGCGCGAGCCTGACGCAGGAGACGGAATGATGTTCAGTGACGAGGCCGACCTCCCGGTCATGGGCGGATGCCTCTGCAACGAGGTTTCGTTCCGCGTGCGCGGCTCCCTTTCGCCGGTCTTCGCCTGCCATTGCCAGCAATGCCGGCGCATGTCCGGGCATTACTGGGCCACGACGAATGCCCCGCGGGAGAATGTCGAGATCGAGGGCGATCTGCGCTGGTACGAGAGCTCCGACAAGGTGCGTCGCGCCTTCTGTCCCGAATGTGGATCTTCGCTTTTCTGGGATGATGGCGGCAAGACGCTGGGTATCGCAGCCGGGGCGCTCGACAAGCCCACCGGTATCACGCTGGCCGGACACATCTTCTGCGCGGACAAGGGTGATTACTACGAGATCGAGGGCGACCTGCCGAAGCATGACACGTGGCCACCCGCAAAGTGACGACTGATAACCGGAGAGCCCCATGGGAATGACGATCGCCGTCGACGGCCCGGCCGCCGCCGGGAAGGGAACGATCTCGCGCGCTCTCGCCCTTCACTTCGGCTTTGGCCATCTCGATACGGGGTTGCTCTATCGTGCGACGGCGGCACGTGTTCTAGGCGGTGATGATCCCGAGGTCGCCGCACGCGATCTGGGTCCTGCCGATCTCGAACGTCGCGACCTGCGCGAGGCCGCAGTAGCTGCGAAGGCATCCGAGGTCGCCGCAATTCCGGCGGTACGTGCGTCACTTCTTCAGTTCCAGCGTGACTTCGCGCGGCGTGGATCGGGGGCGGTGCTCGACGGACGGGACATCGGGACAGTGATTTGCCCCGATGCGGAGGTGAAGCTCTTCGTCATCGCCGCACCGGAGATTCGCGCCCGCCGCCGGTTCGACGAACTCGTGGCGGGCGGCGAGACGACCGATTACGAGACCGTCCTAGCCGATGTTCGCGCCCGCGATGCCCGGGACATGGGGCGCGCAGATGCTCCCATGCGCCCGGCAAACGACGCCGTCGAGATCGACACGAGCGATCTTTCTATCGACGAAGCGGTCGCGCGTGCCGTGGGAATCGTCGAGAACGCTCGCACCTGATCGACGCCGGTATGGACCTCGGGCCTTGCGTCCTTGGCCCGGATTGCGTAGAAGGCCCCCGTCGAAGGGGCGGGACAGCCCCGGACATGGGCAGGGCCGGCAGCGACCGGCCCTTTTGTCATATCCGGAACCCGTCCGTAACCTGACCAAGCCAAGACCGGCGGAGACAACCGCACGGCCCGTAACAGACCGAAAAAAGGAAATCATAGGCCACATGGCTCAAAACACATCCATGGAGGAATTCGAAGCCCTCCTCAACGAAAGCTTCGACATCGATACCCCCGACGAGGGATCCGTCGTCCGGGGCCGTGTCCTCGCCATCGAGGCCGGTCAGGCGATCGTCGACGTTGGCTACAAGATGGAAGGCCGCGTCGATCTGAAGGAATTCGCCCAGCCCGGCGAACAGCCCGACATCAAGGTCGGCGACGAAGTCGAAGTCTATCTCCGCCAGGTCGAGAATGCCCGTGGCGAAGCCGTGATCAGCCACGAAATGGCCCGTCGCGAAGCCGCATGGGATCGTCTCGAGAAAGCCTATGCCGACGAGAACCGCGTCGAGGGTGCCATTTTCGGTCGCGTCAAGGGCGGCTTCACCGTCGATCTCGGCGGTGCCGTTGCCTTCCTCCCCGGCTCGCAGGTCGATGTACGCCCCGTGCGTGACGCGGGCCCGCTCATGGGCCTCAAGCAGCCGTTCCAGATCCTCAAGATGGACCGCCGCCGCGGTAACATCGTGGTCTCGCGCCGCGCCATCCTCGAGGAGAGCCGTGCCGAGCAGCGCGCCGAAGTCATCGGCAACCTTGCCGAAGGTCAGGCCGTCGACGGTGTGGTCAAGAACATCACCGAATACGGTGCCTTCGTGGATCTCGGCGGTGTCGACGGGCTGCTGCACGTCACCGACATGGCCTGGCGTCGCGTGAACCACCCCTCGGAAATCGTGACGATCGGCGAGACCATCAAGGTCCAGGTCATCAAGATCAACAAGGAAACCCACCGCATCTCCCTCGGCATGAAGCAGCTGCAGGACGATCCGTGGGACACCGTCGAGGCGAAGTTCCCGCTCGACAGCACGCATACCGGTCGCGTCACGAACATCACCGATTACGGTGCATTCGTGGAGCTTGAGCCGGGCGTCGAGGGCCTCGTGCACGTCTCCGAGATGTCGTGGACCAAGAAGAACGTCCATCCGGGCAAGATCGTCTCCACCTCGCAAGAGGTCGAGGTCATGGTGCTCGAGATCGACACGCAGAAGCGCCGCGTGTCGCTCGGCCTCAAGCAGACCATGCGCAACCCGTGGGAGATCTTCGCCGAGACGCATCCCGAGGGCACGCATGTCGAAGGTGACGTCAAGAACATCACCGAGTTCGGTCTCTTCGTGGGGCTCGACGGCGATATCGACGGCATGGTTCACCTTAGCGACATCAGCTGGGACCAGCGCGGCGAGGACGCGATCCAGAACTTCCAGAAGGGCGATACCGTTCAGGCCGTCGTGACCGAAGTGGATGTGGAGAAGGAGCGAATCTCGCTCTCGATTAAGGCGCTCGACGACAGCTTCACCGAGGTCACGAGCGGCGTGAAGCGCGGCTCGATCATCACGGTCGAGGTCACCGCGATCGAGGATGGTGGCATCGAGGTGGAATATGAGGGTGCGAAATCCTTCATCCGCCGCAGCGATCTGTCGCGTGATCGCTCGGAGCAGCGCCCCGAGCGCTTCCAGGTCGGCAACAAGGTCGATGTCCGTGTGACCAACGTGGACCAGAAGACCCGCCGCCTTGGCCTGTCGATCAAGGCCCGCGAGATCGCCGAAGAGAAGGAAGCCGTGGAGCAGTACGGTTCCTCCGATTCGGGTGCTTCGCTCGGCGATATCCTGGGTGCGGCGCTCAAGGGCGACGACTGATCCCGGTTCGGGGAAGCCTCCGGGCCTCCCGATTGACGAAAGCGAAACCCGCGGCCTTGTTGCCGCGGGTTTCTTCGTTAATGATGACCCAAGCGGGACCGGCGGGGGTGATTTCGTCTGTCTTTGGGGCAGACGTACTTGAAATATGGGACAATTTTCGCGACGAAGTCAGGACCGCAGATAGTTTCCGCGGCGGGATGGATGTCGCTCCGACGAATTCCGACTATCAATGAATTGTCGCGCAACGCGCCGAGACTGCCTGCGCAAAAGGGGGAAGACGACGATGATCCGGTCCGAGCTGATCCAGAAGATCGCAGACGAGAACCCGCATCTTACACAGCGCGACGTCGAACGGATCGTCGGGACCATCTTCGAGCGAATCATTGATGCCATGGCGCGCGGTGACCGGGTTGAGCTGCGCGGCTTCGGAGCGTTTTCGGTCAAGAAGAGGGATGCGCGGCAGGGTCGGAACCCCAGGACCGGTGCCTCGGTTCAGGTTGAAGAGAAACACGTGCCGTTCTTCAAGACCGGCAAACTTCTGCGCGATCGCTTGAACGAAGGATAAGATGATGCAGCTCGTGAAATACGTCATTCTTGCGATCATCGCCGTGCTGTTGATCGTCGTTGCCATCGCCAATTCAGCGATGGTCACGTTGCGCGTCCTGCCGGAGGCGATGGCCGGTTTTCTGGGATGGTCATGGGAGCTCAGCCTGCCGATGTTCGTCGTGATCCTCGGCGCGGTGGTCATCGGCCTCTTGATCGGTTTCATCTGGGAATACCTGCGGGAGCACAAACATCGTGCAGCCGCGCGGACCGAGCGTCGCGAGAAGGAATCCCTTCGCCGTGAGAACGAGCGCCTGCGCGGGACCCGCCGGGACCCGAACAGCGGCACCACCCAAGACGACGTCCTCGCGCTTCTCGAGGACGGCAGCGTCCCCCGTTGACCTTGATGCCGGACGTTCGGATCAAGTTCTGCGGATTGACCGAAAGCGCTGACGTGGCGGCGGCGCTTCTTGCCGGTGCATCCTATCTCGGTTTTGTTTTCTTCCCGAAATCTCCGCGCAATCTGACGATCGACGATGCCGCCTTCATGGCCGGATCGGTTCCGGCCGGCACGACGAAGGTGGCTTTGCTGGTCGATCCCGAGGACGCGAAGCTCGACGAGATCATCGACCGAGTACCCCTCGACATGCTTCAGCTTCACGGTTCCGAAAGCCCAGATCGCGTGACCGAGATCCGCGCGCGCTATGGTTTGCCGGTGATGAAGGCCGTGGGCATCGCGACCGAAGAAGATCTGACGAAGGTAGACAGTTATGCATCCGTTGCGGACCAGCTGCTGATCGATGCCAAGCCGCCAAAGGGGGCTGACCTTCCCGGCGGGAACGGCCGTCCGTTCGACTGGGATCTGATTGCGCACCGCGACTGGGACCTGCCGTGGATGCTTGCAGGGGGACTCGGGCCCGACAACGTCGCCGAGGCCATTCGTCGTACCGGCGCGCGACAGGTGGATGTCAGTTCGGGCGTCGAGAGTGCGCCAGGCTTCAAGGACGGTCAGTTGATCCGCGCTTTCGCAGAGGCCGTGCGCGCCTGACACGTCGCTTGCCAGTCGGCCTAATCGACGTTACGCCTTTCTATCCACCGATGGAGCGAGATATGGCCAACGACCTGTTCAATTCCTTCATGACCGGCCCCGACGAAAAGGGGCGCTTCGGAGAGTTCGGCGGCCGCTTCGTCAGCGAGACGCTGATGCCACTGATCCTTCGGCTCGAGGCGGAGTACGAACGGGCCAAGACCGACGACGACTTCTGGGCTGAGATGCACGATCTCTGGACTCATTACGTCGGCCGACCTTCGCCTCTCTATTATGCCGAGCGTCTGACCGAGCATCTTGGCGGTGCAAAGGTGTATCTCAAGCGCGACGAACTGAACCATACCGGCGCGCACAAGATCAACAATGTCCTGGGACAGATTCTGCTCGCGCGTCGCATGGGCAAGCAACGCATCATTGCCGAGACGGGTGCCGGTCAGCACGGCGTCGCGACGGCAACGGTCTGCGCCAAGTTCGGTCTCGATTGCGTGATCTATATGGGGGCGCACGATGTCGAACGTCAGCAGCCGAACGTTTTCCGGATGCGGCTCCTCGGGGCAAAGGTGGTGCCGGTCACGTCCGGTCGGGGCACGCTCAAGGATGCGATGAACGATGCGCTTCGCGACTGGGTCACGAATGTACGGGATACCTTCTACTGCATCGGCACGGTCGCGGGCCCGCATCCCTATCCCGCGATGGTCCGCGATTTCCAGTCGATCATCGGCAAGGAGGTGCGCGAGCAGATGCACGCTGCCGAAGGTCGCCTTCCCGATACCCTCGTGGCGGCCATCGGCGGTGGCTCGAACGCGATGGGGCTCTTTTACCCGTTCCTCGACGACAAGGATGTCGAGATTATTGGAGTCGAGGCTGGCGGCAAGGGTGTCGATGACAAGATGGAGCATTGCGCCTCGCTGACCGGCGGACGTCCGGGCGTGCTGCACGGCAACCGCACCTACCTTCTGCAGGACGATGACGGACAGATCCTCGAAGGGTTCAGTATTTCCGCAGGGCTCGACTATCCCGGCATCGGACCTGAGCACGCCTGGCTGCATGAGACCAAACGCGCGCGGTATGTCGCCATAACCGACCGCGAAGCTCTCGATGCATTTCAGCTCTGCTGCGCGAAAGAGGGAATCATCCCTGCGCTTGAGCCCAGCCATGCGCTTGCGCATGTGATGAAGATCGCGCCGGACCTTCCCAAGGATCACATCATCTGCATGAACATGTGCGGTCGCGGCGACAAGGACATCTATACCGTCGCGAAGGCTCTCGGAGCCGATATCGACTAGCGGGTCAGGTGGAGCACGTCGAATGCGCTGTCGCCGTTGGGATACGGAAAGGTCAACCGCGCTTCGTCAGGTCCGGTCTGTTCGAAGACGGCGATTTGCGGAATTGTATCCGATGTAAGGTTCGGATCTGTATCGAAAGCTTCATAGGGCAGGGCGGGCGCGTCACCCGAGAAGCCGACACCGCGATAGATCGCCTGTCCCTCGTGGAAAGCGATGGTACCCAGTGATCTTTCGGAGCCTGTCAGCTTTTCGAAGCGCCATTCGGTTGGCCCTATCAAAGTGATCCGACAATCGAACTGTGCGAAAACGGCAAGGCCCGTCCGTCCGCCTGCCTTGATCGTGCGGCACCGCCAGTCGCCTGCCGGTTCCGGAGCGAGGGGGCGATCTGCGAGTGCCGCGGAGAGCGCATCGACATCCTCGGCGTCACCTCGCGCCAAGGCATCCAGGATCGCCCGCCCGGCCGCCTCGTCGTAGCGCGCGAGCCTATCGAGATCACCGGCGATGATCTCGGGCGCAGCGCTGACAGACGTCGCCCAGAGGCAAAAAACAACGAAACTAGCGGATCGCATGGCGCTGCAGGATCTCAAGATCGACGATTTCGGTCGCGCGCAGATGCGTAGCCTCGAGGTCTATCTTCGGGGCGCACCCTTCCTCGACCGCCTGCAGGAACCGTGCGGCGCAAAGACACCATCTGTCACCGTCTACGAGACCCGCAAAATCGAACTCGGGTCGCGGCGTACTCAGATCATTGCCAAGGTATTTCGAAAACGCGAGAAACTCGGCGGTCACGATGGCGCATACAGTGTGTGAACCGTGATCGGCCGCGCATGTGTTGCAATGCCCGTCGCGAAAGAACCCGGTCAGTGGATCGTTCGAGCATGTCTTGAGCTCGGTGCCGAGCACGTTGATCGAGATATCTTTTTCCATAGGCGTCAGATTATGGACATCGGCTGGTATCGTCCACCTTTCACGCTGTCAGGAAAAGCGGTCCACAAGCTTTTGCAGAGGATTGCGCGTATCCGGTTCCGCTGCCGGTTCAGCGTCCGGCTGTCGATGTGGCGATGACGGGCCCTTCGTACCTGTCGAACTCCGCGAAGGTGCCGTCCGCTGTGCGACCGCATTCAGGAACGTCGAGGTCTCATTCCTGGCAAGGGCATCGGCACCGTCCGAAATACCGCGCAGCACGTCATCGAGCCAATCGAGGTCGGACTTCGGAAAATCGCGGAGGACATAACCCGGAACTGCGTCCTTGTGCCCGGGGTGACCCACGCCCATCCGGATCCGCGCATAATCGGGTCCGATATGGGAATGGATCGACCGCAAACCGTTGTGACCGGCATGGCCACCGCCTGCTTTGGCCTTCAGCTTGCCCGGAGCGAGATCGATTTCGTCATGGAAGACGACGATGTCAGCAACGTCGATCTTGTGAAAGCGAAGCGCTTCTCCGACCGATTGGCCGGACAGGTTCATGAACGTCTCGGGTTTGAGCAAAAGGACCTTTTCGGTCCCGAGCCGTCCCTCGGAGAGGCTTCCCTGGAATTTCGACCTGAAAGGCGCGAACCCGTGATCCTCGGCGATGCGGTCGATTGCCATGAAGCCGATGTTATGCCGGTTCTGCGAATATTTGGCGCCGGGATTACCGAGTCCCACGAACAAACGCATCAGGTCTTCCTTTCGGAGATCATGCAGCTTTCTGGATCAGGCCGGTTTCTTTTCTTTCGCCAAGGCGACAGCTCGGCCGGCGACACGATTGGAGGAAGCGGGTTTGGGAATCACCTCCGCTTCGATCCGCTCGATAAGCTCACCCTGTCTCACCAAATCGCCCGAATGGAGCAAGAAGGGGATCTGCCGCTCGGCAAGTCGTTCGGCCACGCATTCGCAGGTGGATCCACGGCCCAAGTTCACGTCCAGAATGGCGGCAGAGATATCGTGTGAGGCGATCGCCTCCAGCGCTGCCTTCGCATTCGTGGCTGTTACGGGCTTTGCCCCTTCGTCCTCGAGCGCAAGAGCCAGTTCCATCAGGATGAGAGGCTCATCTTCGAGTACGAGAATTTGCATTGGACCGATATTCTCCGAAATGTTCATGGTCATCCTAACCTATCGCAAGGACGGGATCTCGATCCGGGCCGAAAACCCTTTCGGGTCCCAGGTCCGTTCAAGGTTCCCGCCGACGAAGGACAGGAGGTTGTCGATGATGCCCATTCCGCTTCCCTTCTCCTCTTCCGGCTGGACGACGGCAGGGCCGCCCGTCTCGATCCAGTTGAGGTCGAGGCCTTCCGTCTCGGCGTCGCGCGCCCATCTGACGGTAACCTCACCTTCGGGTCCGTTCAGGGCACCGTACTTGATCGCGTTCGTCGCGAGCTCGTGCAGGGCCAGGCCGACGGTCGATACGATATTGGGATCTACGCGAAAATTTTCGCCCTCGAACCGGATGCGCGTTCCTTCGGCATCATACGGGGCAAGCACAGACCTGATCGAATCGCCGAGTTCAATGGAGCCGAGGGAAGCCTCGTCCAGTGTGGTCTCGAAAGCCCGTCCAAGGGCTCTGATCCGGTCATTGATCTCGGCCGCTTCCTCGCGGAAATTTTTGGCACGACCGGTCACAGTAACGAGGCCGCCGATTACGGCGAACATGTTTTTGATCCGGTGGCTTAGCTCGCGGGCAAGAGCCTTGGCATGCTGCTCGTCGGCGCGTGCAGCGTGGACGTCACTGACATCCCATTGTGAGCCAAAATAATAAAGCAGCTTTCCTGTCTCGTCGTAGATCGGCCCGAGATGCAGCGCATTCCAGAAAGGCGTGCCATCCTTGCGATAGTTGAGAAGCTCGACGACAACGACTTCCTCTTTCTTGATTGCATCGCTGACAAGGGCGACTTTCGAAGAATCGGTGTTGTTGCCTTGAAGAAACCGGCAATTCTTTCCGATCACCTCGTGCTCTTCGTACCCCGTCAGATGCGTGAAGGCCCGGTTGACGAAGACGATAGGTTGATCGTCGGCGTTCGGGTCCGCAAGGCAGATTGCCATGCGCGTCTGCGACATTGCCTGTTCGAACAGCACCCCTGAAGCCCCCACGAACTTGTCGTCTGGATGCTGATCGCGGAACCTCTGCGGGGCGTCCCTGAAATTGATCTGTGACTGCCTATCGCGAGGCGGTGTGTCGGACATGTTGCTGACTGCCTGTCTTTGGTGCTCGCAGCTTCGCGGCCCAACCGGGTAGACGACAAAAAGTTCAAGAAAATGTCGAGAATCTGTAACTCAGTCGTTCGGTTGCGGCAGGGCGTCGCACAGCGCGCCCCGCCGCCGGGTCGTTGGAAAGCCTCAGCTCTCCTCTTCCTTGCCCTGCTCGCCGTCGGGCGGGCCCATTTCGGTCGTCGGAACCTCGTCGGCATCGACGTCCTCGTCCTCGTCATCCTTCTGCGAGGCGAGGCCCGAGGGAGCCTGGATATTCGCGATGACGAAGTCGCGGTCGATCGTCGGACGCGTGCCCTTCGGCAGATCGACCATCGAAATGGTCAGCGTGTCGCCGATCTCGAGCTTCGAGATGTCACCGACGATCTCCTCGGGGATATCGCCGGCGGTGCAGCGAAGCTCGACTTCGGGGCGGACCATGGTGAGGACGCCGCCCTGCTTCAGTCCGGGGCTCTCCTCTTCGCCGGTGATCGTGACCGGGATATAGAGGGAAACGCGGCTCGTGCGGCGCAGGCGCATGAAATCGACATGGGTCGGAAGATCCTTGACCACGTCGCGCTGAACGCTGCGGCAGATGACGCGGACGTCTTCCTGCCCCTCGACCTTGAGGTTGAAAAGCGTCGACAGGAATCGGCCTGCCTTCAGCTTTTTCACGAGCTGGTTGTAGGGGAGGTTGATGGGAAGCGGATCGGCTCCGCCGCCATAGACGATTCCGGGCACGAGCATGTCGCGCCGGGCCTGACGGGCGGCCCCCTTGCCTGTCCCCGTCCGTTCCATGGCGATGATGTCAGGTGTTTCGCCTGCCATGTGGGTATCTCCTAGAAATAGAGTGTCATCGCGCCCCGCCGCCTCCAAGGGTGTGCACGCGGGGATAGGGGCCTATAGGGCATCGGTGCCATTTTGAAAAGAGGGCGCGCCTGCCTTCGCTTTGCTCGTGCACCATGGTTCGCAAAGACCTAGTTCGACGCGCTGTCGAACTTCTACCAGAGAGGGTGGCGCAGCCAGAGGCAGGTCAACGCAGGCACCACGATGGCATCGCCGGCAAGATGCGGTTGCAGACCGGTCAATGCGTCGAGCGGTACTGGCCCCGCGGGCAGACCCAGCGCATCGCGCGCGATGATTTGCTCTTCTTCCGACATGTTCGCAACGATCCAGGTCGCGACATCGGTACCCGGCCTCAGCACGCAGAAGAGCCTGCCATGCCCCGTCTCGATCACCTGGGAGGCCGTCTTGCCACCGAGCTCGGGGCAGGCGGCGCGCGTCGCAAGGATATGTCGGACCGCGCGATAGATGCGCCCGTGCGGCGCGTCGCTCTCGGGCGCATCTGTGGCCAGCCCCCAATCCATGCGTGGGCGCTGCATCCAGCGCCCGTCACCCGCGAGGTCGGGATCGTTGCGAAATGTTGCATCGTTCAGGAGCCCCAGTTCGTCGCCCATGTAGACGAGCGGAATGCCTCCGAACCCCGCGATCAGCGCATGGCCAAGCGTGATGCGGGCGATGGCTCGATAGATCGCGTCCGCGTCCTTTTTCTCGATCGCGTCCTCGAGACCGGCGAGAGACGCAAAACTTCCGTTGGTGCGCGCGTCGCCCGTTGCCTCGTTGACCTGAAAATCCGCACCGCGCGCAAAGCTGTTCTCGAATCGCCCGGCATAGAAATCGGACAGAAATTTCCGATGGCCGGGTCCGGTCACGCCGTGGCGCTCGGCGTCCTCCTCGGTAATGGCCCATCCGATATCGTCGTGGCACCGGATATAGGTCGCCCATTCCGCACCGACGAAGCGATCGGGAAAATGGCGCTTGAGCACATCGGTCATTAGATGCGTCTCGCGGCTGGCAAGCGCCGACCAGAACTGCACCATGAGGCTGTTGTGATAGGCGAGGTTGCAGACCTTGCCCGTGTGCCGCCCCGTGCCGAGATAGGGGACGAGCTGATCCGGCCCCACGATCGCTTCGGCCTTGAAGATTGTGGCGGCCGCGGCGACGGATGCCGCCTGATTGAGCGCTTGCAGGATGTCGTGGACCTCGGGCTCGTTCTGGCAGACCGTTCCCATCCGCTTCCACATGAAGGCGACCGCGTCGAGCCGCAGAACTTCGGCCCCTGCATTGGCGAGCGTCAGGATCACTTCCAGAATGGCGAGAAAGACCTCGGGGTTCTCCCAGTTCAGATCCCACTGGAACGTGTTGAACGTGGTCCAGACCCACTTTCCCATCGTCTCGTCGTAGGTGAAGTTTCCGGGGGCCTGTTCGGGAAAGACCTCGAGCAGAGTCTTCTCGAAGGCGAGCGGGATCTCCGGTTCGTCGTAGAGTCGGTAGAACTCCTGGTAGAACGAATCTCCCGCGCGTGCGCGTTCGGCCCAATCGTGTTCGCGCGCGGTATGGTTCAGGACCATGTCGATGCAGGGGCTGATGCCCGCAGCGCGCATCTTCTTCGTCAACCGCTTGAAATCGGCCATCGTCCCGAGCTTTGGGTCGATGCGGGTATAGTCCATGACCGCGTAGCCACCGTCGCTATCGCCCGGACGCGGCATGAGACAGGGCATGAAATGGGCATAGGTCACGCCCAGATCGCGCAGATAGGGGATCCTGTCGCCCACGCCCTTCAGGGTGCCCCCGAAGCGATCCGCATAGAACACGTAGCCCGCCATCCGAGAACTCTGGAACCAGTCCGGATCTATGTCGCGCTTGAGGTCGAGCAGTCGCAGATCGGCGGGGCGTGCCATCCATTGCCTTCTGAGAAGCATGCGGACGCGATCCATCAGATTGTCGACGGGAACGACCTTGCCGTAGAGGCGCGACAGAGGCGCATGCAGATCGTCCTTCGCACGCTCCCAGCGGAGCTCGAAGATCGCATCGTCGCCGATACCCGACTTCGGCGCGGCGGCGGGGCGAGTGGGCATGGAAAGGGCTCCTACCGGGTCAGATGTTGCGGCGATAACGGTGGAACGCGTCGTCCACCAGCAGGATGTCGCGGTCGACATCGCGGATATCTCGACGCCCGCAGAGTGCCATGGTGGTGTCGAGTTCCTTGTGGATGACGCCCAGTGCCTCCGTCACGCCCTTCTTGCCGCGCGCACCCAGCCCGTAGATGAAAGCGCGACCGATATGGGTGGCGTCCGCGCCCATCGCGATGGCTTTGAGCACGTCCTGGCCAGAGCGAATTCCGCTGTCGAGGTGAATTTCGGTCTGCCCGCCCACGGCCTCGACGATCTCGGGCAGCGTCCGGATCGAGCTCAGCGCACCGTCGAGTTGCCGGCCGCCGTGATTGCTGACGATGATCGCGTCCGCCCCGATATCCATCGCGCGCCGGGCGTCGTCGGGATCGAGAATTCCCTTCAGGATCAGCTTGCCGCCCCACTTTTCCTTGATGCGCTTCACCTTTTCCCAGTCGAGCGTCGGGTCGAACTGCTCGGCCGTCCATGACCCCAGCGAACTCACGTCCTTTACGCCCTTGGCATGGCCAACGATATTGCCGAAATTGCGTCGCTTCGTCTGCAGCATCTCCATTCCCCAGCCCCATTTGGTCGCGAGATTGGCGATGGTCTTGGGGGTGAGCTTCGGCGGGGCGGAAAGGCCGTTCTTGATATCCTTGTGACGTTGTCCCAGCACTTGCAGGTCGAGCGTCAGGACCATGGCCGAGCATCCGGCGATCCGTGCGCGTTCGATGATGTTCTCCAGGAATTCCTCGTCGCGCATGACGTAGAGCTGGAACCAGAAGGGCTTCTTCGTGTGCTTGGCCACGTCCTCGATCGAGCAGATCGACATGGTCGAGAGCGTGAACGGCACGCCGAATTCCTCTGCGGCCTGCGCGGCCAGGATCTCGCCGTCGGCATGCTGCATGCCCGTCATTCCGACGGGTGCCAGCGCCACGGGCATCGCGACCTCCTGACCGATCATCGTGGACGAGGTCTTGCGATCGTCCATGTTCACGGCAACCCGCTGCCGCAGGCGCAGAAGGTCGAAATCGGTGCAATTGTCGCGGAAGGTCTGCTCGGTCCATGACCCGCTTTCGCAGTAATCATAGAACATCTTGGGGACGCGGCGGCGATAGATCCGCTTCAGATCCTCGATCTCGGTAATATGCGCCATCTGCTCGATCCTCCCGGTGCGACGGTTGCGTCTGGAGGTCTAGCCGAGCTTTCAGGCCCGCGCAAACGGGCGGGCGAGGCTCTAGTGCAGCTTGACCGTCGGGCGCACGACCTTGTTGATCTTGGCCGCGACGATCTGCACGCTGCCTCGGAGCCAGCCATGAATTGCAAGTAGGTGCAGCCGGTACAGCGACATGTACGCGGCCCTCGCGATGCGCCCTTCAAGCGCCAGCTTGCCGCCCGACGGACCGGTATTGATGTTTCCGACCGTCGCGAAACGGCTGAGCGAGACCAGCGCGCCACGATCGCGATAGACGAAATCGCGCGCCTCCTTTCCCTTCTGGAGCCGGTCGAGATTGTCGAAGACGCAATCGGCCATCTGGCCTGCCGATTGGGCGCGGGGCGGCACGGGTCGGTCCATCCCCGGAAGGTGACACGATGCGCAATCGCCGATCGCGAAGATGCGGTCGTCGAGCGTCGTCTGCAAGGTCGGCCGCGTGACGAAAAGATCGAGCTTGGTGAGTTCCAGATCGCTCATCCGCTCGACGGAATTGTCGCCGCGGACGCCCGTCGCCCACAGGATCATGCGCGCGTCGATGATCCCGCCGTCCTTGACGTGCAGCCGTCCGCTTTCGACCCGCTCGACCATCGCGTCGGTACGCACATCGATTCCGAGCCCCTCGAGCTCGCCACGGACATTGCGTGCGACCTTCTCATCGAGCGCAGGTAGAAGCCGGGGCCCTGCTTCCAGCAGGTGGATCTTGAGTGCGTCGTGGTCGAATACCTCGAGCCCGTAATCCCTAAGGGACCGTGCGCAATTCACGAGTTCCGCCGAAAGCTCGACGCCAGTCGCGCCACCGCCCACTATGCAGATCGACAGCCGTGCCCCGGGGTCGTCGCGCCGCTTGGCGTTGAGTTGCAGACATGCATTGAGCAGGACCTGTCGAAAGCGGTCGGCCTGCTTGCGATCTTCGAGGAACATCGCGTGCTCTCGCACGCCCTCGATCCCGAAATCGTTCGAAACGCCGCCCATGGCGAGGACGAGGTAATCGTAGCGCAGCTCGTGCCGGTCGACGATCACCGCGCCATCCTCGTCCTTCAACGGTGCGGTCGTGACCGTCCGCCTCTCGCGGTCGATCTTCTCAAGGCTTCCGTTGAAATAGCGGTAGCCCCAGATCGCGGCATGCCCGCCATAGCCCACATCCTCGAGATTCGGGTCGAGCGATCCGGACGCCACCTCGTGAAGGAGTGGCTTCCAGATATGCGAGCGGTTGCGGTCGATGAGGATGATGTCGTGCCTGGAGCGTCCGTACCTGTTGCCGAGCTTGCGGGCCAGCGCAAGGCCCGCCGCGCCGCCGCCCACGATGACGATCTGTGTCTTCCGTTCGGACATACCGGTATCCTCGCGCCACGTGAACCAGCCCCGTGCCGTGCGGGACAAGGTAACTCTAGCGTGATCCGCTTGGAACGCGACGATATTCTCGGGATCGCGACATCACGCCCGATGCGCGCCTTCCGCCAGTCCGCGCACGAAGGACAGGACTTCCTCCACGGGTTTGCCCTGCGCCTGCTCGGCCACGATGGCCGATCCGACGACGCAGCCGTCGGCGATTGCCGCGATGGCCTCCGCCGCTTCGGGGGTACGGATGCCGAAGCCCACGATGACGGGCAGGTCGGTCTTGGTCTTGATGCGCGCGACCTCGGGGGCGACGTCATCGGGCTCGGGGGCCGCGGCACCGGTGATGCCGGTGATCGAGACGTAATAGACGAAGCCGCCGGTATTTCTCAGCACCACCGGCAAACGCTCGTCATCTGTCGTGGGGGTGGCCAGGCGGATGAAGTCGATCCCCTTCGCCATCGCGGGCAGGCAGAGCTCCTCATCCTCTTCGGGAGGCAGGTCGACGACGATGAGGCCATCGATGCCAGCCTCCCGTGCGTCGTCGAGGAACCTGTCGACCCCGCGCGAATAGATTGGATTGTAATATCCCATCAGGACGATTGGCGTATGCGTGTTCCGCGCGCGAAACAACCGAACCATCTCGAGCGTCTTCTCGAGGGTTTGCCCCCCGGCGAGCGCACGTTGCCCCGCAAGCTGGATGGTCGAGCCGTCGGCCATCGGATCGGTGAAGGGCACGCCCAGTTCGATGATGTCGACACCGGCGTCCGGCAACCCCTGCATCAATGCGAGGGACCCGTCGAAATCAGGGTCGCCCGCCATGACGTAGCTGACGAAGGCCTTGCGATGCTCAGATTTCAGCCGTTCGAAACATTCTGCGATGCGGCCCATGATGCCTCCGGCGCTGTCGATGAATTCCAGCTGCATCCTTAGGCGGCGTCCGGGATATTGTCCAATGCCACCGGGGCTCCTATCTCGTTGGGCATGAATTACGTACTCGCGCTTTTCCTGCCCCCGCTCTCGATCCTGCTCGCAGGCCGTATCTTCACGTCGATCGTCACCTTCATCATCTGGGTGCCGGCGATCATCTTCTCGGGTGGCCTGACCCATCCGATGTTCATCCTGCTGGCCTGGATCCTGATCTATCAGTCCCATGCCGACCGCCGCGAGCGGCTCTGAGCTTGTAGTGCGGGCCGTGTCCGACTAGAGGGGGCGCGCATTCGCGACGAGGGAAGGGCCGTGTCATGGGTTTCAAGATGGGGATCGTGGGCATGCCCAATGTGGGCAAGTCCACTCTGTTCAACGCACTGACGAAGACGGCCGCCGCGCAGGCCGCGAATTTTCCCTTTTGTACGATCGAGCCCAATGTGGGCGAGGTCGCTGTTCCGGATTCCCGGCTCGAAAAGCTCGCAGAGATCGCGAAGTCGAAGCAGATCGTTCCGACGCGCATGACCTTCGTCGACATTGCGGGCCTCGTGAAAGGCGCGAGCAAGGGCGAGGGGCTCGGCAACCAGTTCCTCGCGAACATCCGCGAATGCGATGCGATCGCCCATGTGCTGCGCTGTTTCGAGGATGACGACGTTACGCATGTCGACGGTCGGGTCGATCCGGTTGCCGATGCCGAAACGATCGAGACCGAGTTGATGCTTGCCGATCTCGAAAGCATCGAAAAGCGTCTGGCGGGACTGGTCCGCAAGGTGCGGGGCGGCGACAAGGACGCGGTACAGCAAGAACGACTTTTGAAAGATGCGCAGGCCATCCTCGAGGAGGGGCGTCCCGCCCGGCTCGTCGAAGTGTCCGAGGACGACCGCAAGGCATGGACCATGCTTCAGCTTCTGACCTCGAAGCCGATCCTCTTCGTCTGCAACGTCGCCGAGGACGAGGCGGCGACCGGCAATGCCCATTCCGAAGCGGTTGCCGAGATGGCCCAGGCGCAGGGCGCGGGAACGATCGTGATCTCTGCCCAGATCGAAGAGGAGATCGCCCAGCTCGATGCGGACGAGGCGGCCGAATTTTTGACCGAACTCGGTCTCGACAGGCCGGGTCTCGACCGGCTGATCCAGGCTGGATACGACCTCCTTGGTCTGCAGACCTATTTCACGGTCGGCCCCAAGGAAGCGCGCGCATGGACGATCCTGCGCGACACGACCGCACCCAAGGCCGCGGGCGTGATCCATGGCGATTTCGAGCGCGGCTTCATCCGTGCCGAGACGACCGCCTATGACGACTACGTCGCGCTTGGCGGCGAAGCCGGAGCCAAGGAAGCCGGCAAGATGCGCGTCGAGGGCAAGAGCTATGTCGTGAAGGACGGCGACGTCATGCATTTCCTCTTCAACGCCTGACGGCGATCGCCACTTGGCCAAAAGGTCGCATGTTCTCCCCTTGTTCACGGCGGGGCGGGGTCGTATCCTAGACTTATGGCCAAGATGGATCTTCAGCAGAAGCTCGCAATCCTGTCGGATGCGGCGAAATACGATGCCAGCTGCGCATCTTCCGGCACGTCGAAGCGCAGTTCGCGCGACGGCAGTGGCGTAGGTTCAACCGAGGGGTCGGGGATCTGTCATGCCTACGCGCCTGACGGGCGATGCATCAGTCTTCTCAAGATCCTGATGACGAATTTCTGCATCTACGACTGCGCATATTGCGTCAACCGGGTAAGTTCCAACGTCACTCGCGCACGGTTTTCTCCGGAAGAGGTCGTGGAGCTTACTTTAGAATTCTATCGCCGCAACTACATCGAAGGTCTGTTCCTGAGTTCGGGGATCATCCGTTCTCCCGACGACACGATGGCGGATATGGTGCGGATCGCCCGCGACCTGCGTCTCGTTCATAATTTTCGCGGCTACATTCATCTCAAGACCATTCCGGATGCCGATCCGAAACTGATCGAGGAGGCGGGGCGACATGCCGACCGTCTGTCGATCAATGTCGAACTTCCAACGGATGCCTCCGTGAAATCCTACGCGCCCGAGAAGAATCCCGGGACGATCCGTAAGGCGATGGCGGATGTGCGTCTGACAAGCGAGGCGTCTCAAGAACGATCGCACAAGGGCAAGCGCCCGCCGCGTTTCGCCCCTGCAGGCCAGAGCACGCAGATGATCGTGGGAGCCGACGGTGCAAGCGACGCCACCATCCTCGGCCAATCGACGAGGCTTTATTCGAGTTACAAGCTCAAGCGGGTCTATTACTCGGCTTTCTCGCCCATTCCCGATGCGACCGCGAAGCTTCCGCTGATCCGTCCACCGCTGGAGCGTGAACACAGGCTCTACCAAGCCGACTGGCTTTTGCGGTTTTACGGTTTCGATCTTTCCGAGATCACGGCAGGTGCGATCGACGGCAATCTCGACCTCGAGATCGACCCGAAACTCGCTTGGGCGCTTTCGAACCGGCATCACTTCCCGCTCGACGTCAACCGCGCGCCGCGCGAGATGCTGCTGCGGGTGCCCGGCTTCGGGGTCAAGACCGTCAATCGGATCCTGACGACGCGTCGCCACCGTGAACTGCGCTATGAGGATCTGACGCGGATGGGGGCCAGTCTGAAAAAGGCCCGGGCCTTCATCACGGCCGGCGGCTGGCGTCCGGGCGCACTGACGGACAGCGTTGATCTGCGCGCTCGTTTCGCGCCGCCTCCGGAACAGCTCAGCCTCTTCTGATGGAGACGATTCGCCTGCCTGAACTCGGCACCGCATCTGCCTGGCGAGCCGCGGCCCGGGGATTGCTGGGGCAGGAGGTGCCTCCGGACGGGGTGATCTGGCTTTACGGCGATGGGCCGGGGGATCTGTTCGGCGATGCGCCATCCCCGATTGCAACAGGACAGGGGCCGAATGTCCCGAAAAGCTTTGTCCAACTTGCCGAAAGCGTCTGCTGGCATAGTGATTGCGAGAGATTTGCCAGACTCTATGCTTTTCTCTGGCGGTTGCGTGCGCAACCGGGGCTGATGCAGGATCGCGGAGATGAAGCGCTTGCCCGGCTGCGTATTTTGGAAAAGGCGGTGCACCGCGACAAGCACAAGATGAAGGCTTTCGTCCGCTTTCGCGAGATCGATGCCGAGGGTCCTCGCCGTCGCTTCGCCGCCTGGTTCGAGCCTGCGCACCATATCGTCGAGCCGATGGCGGGGTTCTTCGCGCGGCGCTTCGGCGACATGGACTGGATGATCGCGACGCCCGGCCGGACACTGATCTTCACGGGCGGGGAGGTTTCGCTCGCGCCCGGTCAGCCAAAGCCGGATTTTCCCGAAGATGCGACCGAAGGTCTCTGGACCACGTATTTCCGGAACATCTTCAATCCCGCGCGCCTCAAGATCCAGGCGATGCAATCGGAAATGCCAAGGAAATACTGGAAGAACCTTCCCGAAGCCGCGGCAATTCCCGAGATGATCGCGGGAGCCGAGGCGCGGGCACGTGAAATGCAGCTTGCCACACCTTCCCTTGCGCCCATGCGGGCGGAGCGGATCAGCGAAAGGCTCAGGATGACCGAGGAAACACCCGCCGCCACAGATCTCGAAGCTCTGCGTCGTGAGGCCGAGGGATGCACACGCTGCCCACTCTATCGCGACGCTACACAGGTCGTGATGGGCGAGGGGCCGACCGATGCGCCGCTGATGATCGTGGGCGAACAGCCCGGCGATCACGAGGATCTCGCCGGTCGTCCCTTCGTCGGGCCTGCAGGGCAGCTCTTCGACGAGATCGCGGGCGAGGTGGGGCTGGATCGCAGTCAAGCCTTCGTCACGAACGCGGTCAAGCATTTCAAGTTCGCCCCACGGGGCAAGCGCCGCATCCACCAGCGCCCCGACACGGGCGAGGTGCAGGCCTGCAAATGGTGGCTCGATGCCGAACGGACGCTTGTGCGCCCGAAGCTCATCCTGGCCATGGGCGCGACCGCGGTCGCGAGCCTGACGGGAAGCGGGCAGGGTATTCTCAAGCGGCGCGGCCATTTCGAAAGGACCGAAGACGGGATGGAGGTGCTAGTAACGCTGCACCCGTCATATCTGCTTCGCGTTCCGAACGCTGAGGCCAAGGCGGCGGCGACCCGCGATTTCCGCGCCGATCTTGCCCTCGCGGTTGAACGCCTTTCCACCTGAATGGATAATGCAGGTGAAAGCGATGCCGAATTGCACGGGGCTTTAAGCGAATTTCTGCCAATCGACGTCATCGCATTGTGGAAAAGGCCCGGAACGGGATAAGGATTTCCAATTCCGAGTTAACCGTGCAGTAGCACGCTCTGCGGTCGCGTGACCCGAGGGGCCAATGAAGCAACCGAAATCCGCGCCCCGGGTGGCGACGAAGGAATGGTATGGTCGGACACGCAAGCGCGTGTCGGCCCGCGTGATCGGGCTGGAACGGTCTGAAAAGCGCGTCGTCTTCGTTTCGGTCGACGTGATCCTGACAGCCTTCGCCTATTGCATGACGCTTTTCCTGCTCGGGGATCCGATCGGAGCCATCCTGGGCGACTGGGTCGGCTTGCTTACATTGGCACTGCTGTTGATCATGACGGGCGTTACTTCCGTCATACTCAAGATCCCGAATATCCGGCTCAATGCCTATGACGCCAAGGGGATCGGCTGGGTCGGAGTGCTCGCCGGGATCGTTGCGGTGATGGCCGCGGCGCTGCATCGCATCGCAAGCGCACCGCTCGCGCCGGCGACCTTCGTCGTTTTCGGTCTCATGCTCTTCGTGCTGCTTGCGGCCGCAAGGCTCCTGATGCTCGAGGTCCTGATCTCGTTCTACCGAATGCAGGGCAAACGTTGCCGCGTTCTGATCTACGGGGCGGGCACGACGGGCATGCAGCTTGCCCGTGCGCTGGTGGCCCATGACAAGATCGAACCGGTCGCCTTTGTCGACGACAATCCGTCGCTCCAGAACCTGACAATCGCGGGTCTTCCGGTTCTTCGACCTGTCGATATCGAGGCGATCGCAGCGGACCGCAAGGTCGAGCGTGTGCTTCTCGCCATGCCGTCGCTGTCGCGTCCGAAGCAAACGCAGATCGCGCGCAGGCTACAGGCGCAGGGCGTCGAGGTTCAGGCGCTTCCGTCGTTCTCGCAGCTCATCGGGCAGGAGCCGCTTGTCGAGAAGCTTGTACCGCTCTCGCCGGCGCGCATGATGGGGCGTGAAATCGTCGATCGGCAGAGCGACCGGGCCGCGCGCGAATTCGCGGGCCGCGTCGTGATGGTCACGGGCGGTGGCGGCTCAATCGGATCGGAGCTCTGCCGGCAGGTGTTGGGCTGCGCGCCGAAGAAACTCGTCATCTTCGAATTGTCCGAACTTGCACTGTACGAGACCGAGAAATCGCTTGCCCCGATCGCGCAGGATGCGGGGGTTGAGCTGGTCGCGGTGCTGGGCTCCATCACCGAAGCGCGGCTGGTGCGCTATGCGATCGAGACGCACAGCGTCGATGTCGTGCTGCATGCCGCCGCCTACAAGCATGTGACGCTGGTCGAACAGAACCCGCTGGTCGGGCTCGCCAACAACGTGCTCGGCACCTGGACGCTGGCCCGGGAATCCGCCCGGGCGGGCTGCGAACGGTTCGTCCTCGTGTCGAGCGACAAGGCCGTTCGGCCAACCAACGTGATGGGCGCGTCGAAGCGCCTCGCCGAGCTCGTGGTGCAGGACCTGTCGGCACGCAGCAACCGCACGATCTTTTCCATGGTGCGCTTCGGTAATGTCATCGGCTCATCGGGCTCGGTGATACCGCTTTTCAAAGACCAGATCGCGCGGGGCGGTCCGGTCACAGTCACCCATCGCGACGTCACGCGGTTCTTCATGACAGTCGAGGAGGCCGTGAGCCTAGTCCTTGTCGCGGGATCGATGGCGCAGGGCGGCGAGGTCTACGTGCTCGACATGGGCAATCCGGTGCGGATCTGGGGACTCGCCGAACATCTCATCGCCGAATACGGCTACACGCTTCGCGATGAGGACAATCCCGACGGCGACATCGCGATCGTCGAGATCGGCCTGAAGCCGGGCGAGAAGCTCCACGAAGAGCTTGTGATCGGCGAGGGGCATCTGACCACGCGCCACGAGAAGATCTTCTGCGTGCGCGAGGCCGCATTGAGCGAGATCGAGGTCGCCTCGGCCATCCGTTCCCTGCGCGAGGCGCTCGCCACCGGCAACAGCGACGCCGCCGCGGCCGTCGCTGCTCGGTGGGTCGAAGGGTACAGGCGCGCGGAGGCCGCCGATACCAAGCCGTTGCTTGGCTGATCGCCCGCCTTTACGCGATCCGCACGACCCGTCATAGAGAACCCGACAACCTGCAGCCCTGTCAGGGACGACCCAACATGCATCCGAAGATCAAGATCGCGAATTCCCTGAAGCTCATGACCGCGAGCGCCACGATCGCGCTTGCCGCAGGTGCCGCCCGTGCGGATTTCGACCGGCCGGGATTCAACTTCTACGGCGTGACCGGGGCGATCGACACACCGACCGCGCTCGATCAGCCTGACGGAGAGATCGCGGTCACGATCGGTCATTTCGGCAATATCACGCGTGGCACACTGTCGTTCCAGGGCCTTCCCCGGGTGCAGGGGGCATTCCGTTACAGCAAGTATTCGGGCCTGAACCTTCTGGGCGAGCCCGAATACGAGGATTATTTCGACCGCAGCTTCGACATCTCGGTCACCCTCCTGCGCGAACGGCAATACCTCCCTGCGCTCAAGGTCGGCCTGCAGGATCTCGCAGGGACGGGCGTGTCGTCTGGTGAATATGTCGTGGCGACCAAGACCTTTGGCGACCGGCTGGCGGTTTCGGCGGGGCTCGGCTGGGGGCGGCTCGGCTCCGAAGATCCGATTGGGGAAACCGGCACGCGCGACGATATCGATGCGGGTCTCGGCGGCGAGTTCAACATCGATCAGTGGTTCCGGGGCGACGTCGCACCGTTCGGCAGCGTGATCTTCAAGGCAACCGATCGCCTGACCCTGCTCGCGGAGTATGGATCCGACGCCTACACGATCGAGACCGGGAACGACCGGCCCCTCTCGAGCCGGATCATGGATCGATCCTCGTCGTTCAATTTCGGCGCATCCTATCGGGTGAACGAAGCAGTCGATATCGGGGCCTACTACCTTTACGGCTCGGAATTCGGTGTGAAGCTCACCTTTGCGGGTAATCCCACCCGGCCACCCGTGGTGGGAAGCGTCGGACCGGCACCCGCCCCCGTGGCCCCGCGCCCCTCCCGCGCGAGTTCGCCCGACCAATGGTCGGAAGACTGGGCAAGCGTTCCGCGCGTGCAATCGGCGCTCCTGACGGCTTTGACGTCCGAGGCGCGCGAGACCGGGCTTACGGTCGAGGCGTTCGAGATCCTCGGGCCCAACGCGGTCGAGGTGCGCTTTCGCAATCCGACCTACAATGCCAGCGCGCAGGCGGTTGGGCGGATGGCCCGGGCACTGACCCGCACCATGCCAAGCTCGGTCGAGACCTTCCGCATCGTCCCCAGCGTCGACGGCATTCCCGCCTCGGCAGTCACTGTGCGCCGCTCCGATGTCGAAGCGCTCGTCCTGTCGCCCGACGCTTCGGCCCGACTGCTCGCGGTGGCGGGGATCGGCGATGCGCGTGGACCCAATCCCGATGCGACGCTCAGCAGCGATCTCTTTCCGCGGTTCGACTGGTCCGTCGGTCCTTTCGTCCGTCGCGTCTTCTTCGATCCGCAATCGCCATTGCGTTTCGGTGTCGGTCTGGGTGCGCGAGCAAGTTACGAGCCGCGTCCCGGCATCGTGTTCAGCGGGTCGGTCTCACAGGTCCTGCTTGGCAATCTCGACGATACGGATCAGAGGGCGAGCTCGGCGCTGCAGCCCGTGCGCACGAATTTCGCCCGGTACAACGAAGAGGCCGATCTGGCGCTCGACCGGTTGACGGCGGCCTACTACTTCAAGCCCGCGCGGGAAGTCTATGGTCGGGTCACTGCCGGTTACCTCGAGCGGATGTTCGGAGGCATCTCGACCGAGATCCTGTGGAAGCCGGTCGAGAGCCGCCTGGGCCTCGGAGCCGAGCTCAACTATGTCGCGCAGCGCGATTTCGACCAGCGCTTCGGGTTTCAGGATTACGACGTCGCGACCGGTCACGTCTCGGCCTACTACGAACTTACCGACGAACTCGACGTGCAACTCGATGTCGGTCGCTATCTCGCCGGCGACGTCGGCGCGACGCTGAGCGTGACGCGCGAGTTCCGCAACGGCTGGCGGGTCGGCGTCTTCGCGACACAGACCGAT
This sequence comes from Palleronia sp. LCG004, assembly GCF_032931615.1. Taxonomy (NCBI): domain Bacteria; kingdom Pseudomonadati; phylum Pseudomonadota; class Alphaproteobacteria; order Rhodobacterales; family Roseobacteraceae; genus Palleronia; species Palleronia sp. LCG004. The sequence continues at coordinate 1,283,423 of NZ_CP136759.1, read as the reverse complement.
GTCTCGTCCGAGGATTTCGGCGAAGGGTCATTCGACAAGGGCATTACGCTCGAAGTCCCGGTCGCGTGGTTCACGGGCCGGCCGTCGACCAGCAAGGTCTCGACCACGATCCGGCCGATTACCCGCGACGGTGGCGCGAGGCTCAACGTCGACGGACGGCTCTACGAGAAGGTCCGCGACTATCACGAGGATGGGCTGGAGGATCAATGGGGACGGGTATGGAGATGACGATAATGCGCCCTCTCGCGGCTCTGGCGCTCGTGGCACTCGCGGGTTGCGCAAGCGAGGACAGCACGCGTAGCTCGGCATTCTCCGAGCTCGGAAGTTCGATCGCTTCATTCGTCGGTGGTCGCGGTGCCGAAGGCGAAGGCGTGACGCTCAGCGATGCGGAACTGAATGCGGCACCGGTCAACGTGATCCTGCTCGACATTCCGGAATTCGGCAGCGAGGTCGGTCTCGTCCCTCAGGCGCAGAACCGCGATGTGTCGACCTGGGTCACGCCCGAGGGCTACAGCGTGTCGCTAAAAGGTGGTCAGATCGTCGGAACGGCCGGCTTCGGCTACGATCTGAGCTCGGCAGAGGTTCCGGACCTTGCCGCCGGTGCGCGGCAGGTCGTGCGCGATCATTATCGGCTTCAGGGTGACGAAACGGTTCAGCGGTTCCGCTATTTCTGCGATCTCTCCTACACGGCCGGAGAAGAGGTTGTCGTCACTTCACGGCGTTTTGCTACGATCCGCATCGACGAGTCCTGCGAGAGCGCCGAGGGCGAGACCTTCGACAATATCTATTGGGTGGACGGTGTCGGCGCGGTGCGCAAGTCGCGGCAGTTCGTGTCGCCCCGGCTCGGGTATTTCGAGCTTCGGGACGTTCATACCGGGCTGCGCTAACGGCGCGAGGGTATCAGCCGGGTGATCGTCTCTCCCATCAGCGCGATGTCCATGCAGAGCGTCCGGTTTTGCTGATAGATAAGATCGAGCGATGCCTTGCGCGGCACGCAGCGGCGGCAGTAAACCTCCTCGGTCTCGCTTGCCGACCGGGTATCGGCCAATAGCCGCTCCTCATGACGGTGGAACCTGAGCGTCGCGAGCCCCGTGATTCCGGGGCGCGAATGCAGGACCTGGGCATAGAGGTCCGGAAACATGTCGGTGTAGCGGCGCAGCGGCGGACGCGGTCCGACGAAGCTGATATCACCGCGTAGGACGTTCCAAAGTTGTGGCAACTCGTCTAGCCGCGTGCGCCTCAGAACCCGTCCGATCGCAGTGATCCGGTCGGATTTGTCGCCTCCGGTCACGCCCGCGTCGGACTTGTCGGGACGCATGGACCGGAATTTCCAGAGCTGGAATGCCTCATCCGTCGTTCGCATCCGCTCCGAACGATGGAGGATCGGCCGCCCCGAACTCAGCAGAACCGCGAGCGCGATGAAGAGCCCCGGGAGGAGCAGGATCGCCCCCAGAATCAGCGCAAGCGCAATGTCGAGGATCCGTTTGCCAAGTGTCATGGATAAGCCCCTTCGTCGGTCGCGCGAACCTCGTCCCAGAGTGCCTCCGCATCATGGTCGGGAACGTCCCAGAGTTCCGCAAGACGCTTTGTGGCGAGATTGGCATGGGCAATCGCATCTTTGGATGCCGCGGGACGGTCGGGTGTCACTCCTGCCGCAGCGAAGATGTCGATCATCCTGATCGGGCGCGCGGAGGCGATGTTTAATACAGGCGGAAAGTCCCGGCCCGACGCGGCGAGATCGCAGAGCCGTGCGAAGCAGGAGGCGAGCGATACGGGTCCGATGAAGCTGCGCATGGGGGCATCCGCATCCGCGAACCGGTCGAGCTTCGCATGTCCGCCTGCACGGATGGCAAGGAACGGCTGCGAAGCCCCAGCCACGTTGGCGATCCGGAGGGCGGTCACATCCTTTGCGACCGTCTCGCACTCCACTTCGATCTTTGCGGCGGCGTAGGGGCTGGACGCGTTAAGGGGGGCGTCCTCGTCCACGGGAATGGGCGGCGTCGGCCCGTAGACGGCGGAGGACGAGGCGACAAAGACATGCGCAGCGCCCCAGGCGCGCGCGGCCTCGATCCCAGCCCGCGCAAGGCGGAGGTTGTCCGCGAGATCCCCGCCGCTTGCAGGCGTCACCCCCGCCAGCACGACGATCCCCGCACCGCGTGCAGCATCGAACGGAGGAGGTGGACCTGTCAGGTCCCAGCGCAGATCGGCATCCACACCGCGCCCCACGGTCATATGGGAATGGCCCGTCGCCCGCCAGGCACGGCGGATGCGTCTGCCTACGGATCCGCCCGCGCCGATGATGATGGCGGGTTTTTCCGCTCGGAATCCGTCCATTGCTTGTTCTGTCCAATACCGGCGATTGCGTTCCGTCGTCATCCTAGTATCTTGTCGCAGCGGGCGAAATGGCCCATCGCCGAAGCGTCCCAAGGGGGAAATCGTGATCCGACGGATGGTAACCGCAACCCTTGCAGGGGCCGTTCTGCTCACAGCCGGCTGTTCGGGTCTGCCCCGGGGCGCGGCCCTTCAATCCGAGATTCGCCCCTCGAAGGGCGAGACTGAGGATTATGCCTTCTATCCCGTGACCCGCGCCTTTCTCCCGACGGTCGAACAATGGCCGGCCGTCGGAGCGCTTGCGAGCGACGGGTGGCCGCGCGCGACCGAAGGATCGCTTGGCCAGATCATCAAGCCTGGCGATCGTGTTTCCGTCGTCATCTGGGACAGTTCCGAGAACTCCCTGCTGACGGGGCTCGATCAGCGTCAGGCCCCTCTCGGAGAGATGCAGGTGAGCCCGGATGGCCGCGTCTTCATCCCGTATGTGGGTGAGGTGCGGATCTCGGGGATGAGCCCGCAACGCGCCCGTGAGGCGATCGAGTCCCAGTTGACCGAGATCGCGCCGTCCTCGCAGGTGCAGATCGCATTGAGCGAGGGGACAGAGAATTCGGTGGCCGTCGCCGCGGGTGTCGGCGCGCCGGGCGTTTTTCCGCTGCGTGACCGGTCGACGAATGTCCTGACGCTGCTCAGCCAGGCGGGCGGCGTCGCTCCGACATTGCGCAATCCGCGCATCCGCCTGCAGCGTGGCGCACAGAATTACGCGATCGCGCTCGACCGGATCTACGAGAACCCGACGGCGAACGCGCTTGTGCAGGGTGGCGATACGATCATCGTCGAAGAGGACGAACGCTATTTCATCGCGCTCGGTGCGGCAGGCAAGGAAGACATCATCCCGTTCAGGGACGAGCGGGTCACGGCACTCGAAGCGATTGCGATGATCGGCGGGCTGACGGATACCCGTGCGGACCCTCAAGGCGTGCTGGTGCTCCGGGAATATCCCCGCTCGGCCCTTGCCGCTGGACTGCGCGGACCGCGCGAAGATCGTGTGGTCTTCGCAATCGATCTGACAAGCGCGGACGGCCTCTTCAGCGCGAAGAACTTCCAGATCATGCCGGGCGATCTCGTTCTCGCGACCGAATCGCCCGTCAGCTCTATCCAGGTGGCGCTGTCGCTTCTCGGTGGCGGCGTGGGCTTCGCCCGTCAGCTCACGAACTGATCGCCCCCGCCCGGAATTGCCGGGCAGGGGCCTTTACCGTCAGATCGTGCCGTCCTTGGCCGTGAAGCCCGCCATCTGGTCTTCGGCCCAGGCCTTGATGTCGTATTTGGAGATCGTCTGACGCATGTGTTTCATGCGGTCCTCCTGCTCCTCCTCTGACATGTGCAACGCCTGCAAAAGGGCACGGTCCATGCTCTTGTGCGAGAACGGGTTGGCGAGGATTGCCGACCCCATCTCGACCGCCGCACCCGCAAATTCCGACAGGACCAGCGCACCGCGATTGTCCGACCGGCAGGCCGCGAATTCCTTCGCGACGAGGTTCATCCCGTCGGCGAGCGGCGTGATCCAAGCAACATCCGCGGCCCGGTAGTAGGCCACGAGTTCGTCGAAGGGGATCGCCCGGCTCATCAGCGTGACGGGCGTCCAGTCGAACGTGCCGAACCGACCGTTGATGCGCCCGACCGTTGCTTCGATCTCGTTCTGGATGCCCTCGTAGACCGTCATGTTCCGATTGGCCGAAACGGAGACGTGCATCAGACGGACCTTGCCGTGAAGCTCCGGATTTTCGTCGAGGATCCGCTCGAAGCTCATCAGCTGGTCGCTGCCGCCCTTGGTGTAGTCGGTGCGCCCGACGGACAGGACCATAGCGACATCGCCCAGATCCTCGCGGATCTGCCGGGCCTTCTCGGTCGTCTCGTCGGTGCCCGCCTTGCTTTGGATGTAGTCCAGATCAACGCCGACGGGTGAGGCCTGAACGTGGACCTCGTGACCGTTAAAGGTGATCGTCTGCGCGACGCGACGTTCCGACAAGGCCACGTGTTCCTTGATGAAGTCGGGGTTCACCGGCTTCCGCTCGCCCGTCTCCACGTCGAAGAGGCTTTCGGCCACGCCCACGAAATTGGCGGCATAGCGTGGGATGTGAAAGCCCACGACGTCGGCCGCCAGAAGCGATTCGATGATCTCGCGCCGCCACGGCAACACGTTGAACATGTCGGCCGAAGGGAAGGGCGTGTGGTGGAAGAAGCTGATCCTGAGATCGGGACGCAGCTTGCGGAGATATCCCGGCACGAGCCAGAGGTTGTAATCGTGGACCCAGACGACCGCACCCTCTGCGGCCTCGGCCGCAGCGGCCTCGGCAAAGGCCCAGTTCACCTCACGGAAAGTCGGCCAGTCGACGGGGTCGTAATCGTACTTTTCCTTGAAGGAGTGCAGGATCGGCCAGAAGGCTTCCTTCGAGGTTACATGGTAGAAGGATTTGACCTGCGCCTCGGTCAGCGGCAGCCGCGAAACGGAATATTTGCCGTAGCTGTCCTCGATCTCGACCACGCGCTCGAAGCCGGGGTCGCTCGGTGTATCGGAAAGCTTCCAGGCGACCCATGCGCCCTTGTCGACGCGACCAAAAAACCCCTTGAGCGTCGGGACGATGCCGTTCGGGCTTTTGTTTTCCTTGAAGACGATCTTGCCGTCTTCCTCCACCTCCTCGTAGGGCTGGCGATGATAAACGATGACGAGATCAGAGGGCATGACTTATCCTTCGGGTGTGTCGTGCAGGTCGAGCTCGGCCACAGCTTCGAGAATGCCAGCCGCGCCGATGCCCTTCGCCACATAGACATGCGGCAATGTCGAGACGCGATCAACAAGCGCGGCCTCGGCTCCGCCAACGGCAACGGCCGGAAGGCCGCATTCGAGCATGGAGAGATCGTTGAGCGTATCGCCCGCGCAAAGGACCGTATCCGGCGCGATCCCGAGGTGCGAGACGAGGCGCTTGATCGACGGACCCTTGCTGATACCCCGCGGGAGCACGTCGTAGAAGCGGTTGTCGGAGGCGAGCGGGTCGTACCCCATCTCGCGGACCTTGTCATTCGTCGCAATGTCGAACGCATCGGGGTCCAGGTCGTAGCTCACGCGGTAGCGGAAATCGGTATCCTGCAGGGTCAGACCCGGTGCGTCGGCAAGCGCCTCGCGAATTTTCTCACCACCGTCGTTCCAGGTCTCGGCGATTTCAGTTTCGAGGGAGTCGATGGGCGAGATCGTCTTGCCGTGGACCTGTGCGATCGTGGTACCGACGTCGCCTACCACGTATTCAGGCCACGGAACGCCACCTTCGCAGAGTTCCACGATGAATTTCGGGTCGCGGCCCGTCACGAAGATCAGACCGATGGTCGAACGGTTTTCCTCGATCCAGTCGTAGAGGCGTTTGCGATCCTCGTCGCTGCCGCCGAGGAACGTCCCATCGAGGTCGGTTGCCAGAACGAAGCGGCGACCGCTCATGTTGGCTCCGGGGACAAAGGTGTCGTCGGTCATGCGGATTCTCCAAAGGGATGATTGAGTGAGATGCCGAGCGTGCGCGGCTCGCCCTCGATCGGACGGGACCAGAGATCCCGGAAGGTTTGAGTGAGATCTGCACCCTCGTGAAGGATCGCGTGCACGGCCTCGCAGATCGGGAGGGTGACACCAATCTGAGCGGCGAGATCCACCACCGAGATCGAGTTGACTTCGCCTTCGACGACGACGTTCTCGCCACCAAAGCACTCCTCGCGGCGGAGACCCTGTCCAAGCTGCGTCCCGAGGCTCATGTTGCGCGAGGTTGTGGAGGAGCAGGTAAGGGTGAGGTCCCCCGCGCCGGACAGGCCGGTCACCGTTTCGCGCCTTCCACCAAGCACTTCGGCCAATGTCTTCATCTCGTCCATGCCACGGGTGATGAGGGCCGCGCGCGTGTTCTCGGCAAAGCCGGCCCCCGACATCATCCCGCAGGCGATGGCGATGACGTTCTTGACCGCACCACCGATCTCGACGCCCACGAGGTCGTCGGAGATATAGGGTCGAAAGGATTCTGAACTCATCGAAATGGCCAGGCGTGCTGCGGGGCTGTTATGCGGCGCGAGCCTGTCGGAGTAGCGGAAATCGAATGCGACAGTGGCCGCCGTCGGATGCGCGAGGACCGTCTCCTTTGCAAAGGTCGGGCCGGACAGCGCGCCGATCGGGTGTCCTGGCAACTCCTCTGCGGCCACTTCCCCAAGAAGCAGGCCGGTCTTCGCTTCGATACCCTTGGCGCAGAGCGCGACGGGCACGCCGTCCCCGAGATGGGGCTTCATCTGCGCGCAGATCTGGCGAAGCGTGGTCGAGGGCGTCACGACGAGGACGGCATCGGCGTTCCGCAATGCCGCAGCCATGTCGGTCGTCGCCTCGATCCCCTCGGGCAATCCGATCTCGGGCAGGTATTTCGGGTTTTCCTGACGGTCAGAGATGGCTTTGGTCACTTCACCGTCGCGGCCCCAAATAACGACCTCGCGTCCCGCGCGGCGCGCGACGGTCGCAAGTGCGGTTCCCCAGGATCCTGCGCCGATGACGGCGATACGGTCGTAGGGCTTTGCCAGCGATGACAACATCTGCTGGTCGGACTTGCTGATCGTCATGAATTCCTTCCCGGGTGACCTTCTGTCGAGGTTATGTCTGCGGATCTTGCCGGCGATTGCAAACCATCTGCATGACGATCGATCTAGACGCGGTGTGACGGAAGGCAATCCATGCTGCAAGTGCAGCGCGACCTTGGCGATCGGCACAGGGACGCTCCTCAGTTACGGACCATAGGCGCTTTTACGCCAGTCAAATGATAGGGGCTCGATGTTCCCGAAGCGTCCAAAAATGCCTCATTTCAGACATTTATCGGTCATACTCCTGCACGACATGTCCCGGAACTAGACGACGGGTCGAAAGGGTGTCCGGTACCCGCGCGCAGCGCGTAGAACGTTGGCAACCAAAGTCAGCGTGCTGCGTTGCAACGCTGAAAAGTCCAACACAAAGGGATCTCCGCATGTCGAATGCCGCCGTCCGCACCGCAATCTTTCCCGTCGCAGGGCTCGGAACGCGTTTTCTCCCCGCTACCAAGGCGGTTCCGAAGGAGCTGCTCCCGGTCATCGACACGCCCTTGATCCAGTACGCGATCGACGAGGCACGTGCGGCCGGGATCGAGCGGATGATCTTCGTCTCGCACCCATCGAAAAGTTCGATCGAGCGGCATGTCCGGCATGATGCCGACCTCGGTCACGCCCTTCGTCAGAAGGGAAAAGGCAAGATCGCGGACAAGCTCGAACGCGACGCCCTCGATGACGAGAACCAAGAATTCGTGTTCGTCATGCAAGACAAGCCTCTCGGGCTCGGTCATGCGGTAAATTGTGCAGCGAAGCATGTCCTTCCCGGTGCCGTCGCGGTCATTCTTCCCGACGACCTGATCCTGGGCGAACGCGGCTGCCTCTCCGAGATGGTCGAAGCCTACGAAACGTCGAAGACGGGCCACATGGTTGCGACAATGGAAGTTTCTCGCGAGGCCGTATCCTCGTATGGTGTGCTCGATGCGCATGGAAGCGACGGCAAGGTCATCTACGCTGCCGGCATGGTCGAGAAACCCGCGCCCGAGAAAGCCCCTTCGCGTCACGCCGTCGTCGGACGTTACATCCTCGACGCGTCCATCTTCGGCGACCTCGATGCTCTCGAGCCGGGGGCCGGGGGCGAGTATCAGCTAACCGACGCGATCGCGGCAGGTATCGGGCGTCTGGGGCTTGCGGGCTTCAAGTTCTCCGGCCGCAGATTCGATTGTGGATCGAAGCAGGGAATGCTGGCTGCGACCCTCTTTGTCGCACGGCAGGACCCGGAATATGCAGAGGTTCTGGAAGAGTTCGGTGCGGTGGAGTATGGCCAGCGCGTAGCGGCCGAGTAAGGCGTACCGAATAAGTGAAAAGGCCCGACCTTCCGTGTGGCAGGCCGGGCCTTTCTTTTGTGTTCAGCTCATCGCGCCGCAGAACCGCACGATCCGCTTCATCGCTTCGGCAAGCGCTTCTTCGGAGGTCGCATAGCTGATCCGGAAATGCGGGCTGAGACCGAAAGCCACGCCCGGCACGACGGCGACGCCCTCCTCCTCCAGAAGGGCGGTCGCGAAATCCGTGTCGTTCGCGATATGCGCGCCGCCAGCACTCGTCCGGCCGATGATCCCGGCAATGGACGGATAGACATAAAAGGCACCGTCCGGGATCGGACAGGAGATCCCCTCGGCCTCGGCCAACCCCTGCAGCACCAGATCGCGCCGTGCCTCGAAGATCGCGCACCATTCGCGCAGGAAGTCCTGCGGTCCGCTCAGCGCCTCGACTGCCGCCCATTGCGAGATCGAGCACGGGTTCGACGTCGACTGCGACTGGATCTTGCCCATGGCCTTGATCAGCCATTCCGGCCCTCCGGCATAGCCGATGCGCCAGCCGGTCATCGAATAGGCTTTCGAGACGCCGTTGCAGGTCAGCGTCCGGTCATAAAGCTCGGGCGCGACCTGAGCTGGGGTGTGGAACACGAAGTCGCCGAAACGCAGATGCTCGTACATGTCGTCGGTCATGATCATGACCTGCGGATGGGCCTTCAGCACGTCGGCAAGCGCGGCGATCTCGTCACGCGAATATCCCGCGCCGGTGGGGTTCGACGGCGAGTTGAAGATCACCCACTTCGTTTTCGGCGTGATCGCCGCGGCAAGCTGTTCGGGCGTCATCTTGAAACCCGCGTCGAGCGTGCATTCGATGGTCACGGGCGTGCCGCCCCCCAGGACCACCATGTCGAGATAGCTGACCCAATATGGCGCGGGGATCACGACCTCGTCCCCGGGATTGAGTGTCGCCATGAGGGCATTGTAGAGGATCTGCTTGCCGCCGGTTCCGACCGAGATCTGCGAAGGTGCATAGTCCAGATCGTTGTCCCGGCGGAACTTGTCGCAGATGGCGCGTTTCAGCTCGGCAATGCCGTCCACTGCGGTGTACTTGGTCCGTCCGGCTTCGATGGCTGCGATCGCCGCCGCCTTGATGTGATCGGGCGTATCGAAATCGGGCTCGCCTGCGCCGAGGCCGATGACATCGCGGCCCGCGGCCTTGAGTTCGGCCGCCTTCGCGGTCACGGCGATCGTGGCCGACGGCTTTACACGGTCGAGGGTCTCGGAAAGGGGTTGCATGATCGTCCTCGGCTGGATTTCAGGGCGCATTCGTCTTAGGAGAGGTCCAGTCCGCGTTCAACAGGAAACGCCGTGAGGCCGCTGGCGCGAGTCCGGCCCATCTTTCCGGAAAAGGAGCTTTCGCGATGACGGATGTCGAGATCAACACCCTCAAGCGGCTACGGCTCCGCTCCTGGCGTCGCGGCATGAAGGAGATGGACCTCATTCTCGGGAGCTATGCGGATGCCCATCTCGCAGACCTCGATGCTGGCACCATCGAGCTTTACGAGGAGATGCTGACCGAGAACGACCAAGAGCTTTACCGCTGGGTAAGCGGGCAGGCAGCCCCGCCACCGCGTTTCGCTCCGCTCGTTTCCGAGATCACCGCCCATATGTCCGACGGTTTGAATAAAAGTCGCAGTTCTTGACGAATTGTTAGGTCTTCGCACGCATCTTCGTCTTCACAGGAAGTCAGTTTGGCGAGGAAGCCCGGATGAGTGTGATGCAACGGATGGAGCGGGGCCGGGAGCGGGAGTTCATCTCAGAATATCTCGAGACGCTTTCCCTGGTCGAACGGCTGCATCGACTCCTGCTCGATGTTCTGAAGGACGAGTTCGAGCGCGTGGGCGTGCTCGAGATCAACCCGGTCCAGGCTCTCTTGCTGTTCAACGTGGGCGATAACGAGGTGACGGCCGGCGAACTCAAGACGCGGGGCTACTACCAGGGATCGAACGTCTCCTACAATCTCAAGAAGCTCGTCGAGATGGGCTACATGCACCACCAGCGCTGCGAGATCGATCGACGCGCCGTTAGGGTCAAGCTCACCTCCAAGGGCCGCGCCGTTCACCAGACCGTCAAACGCCTGTTCGAACGGCATGCCGATGGCATACAGGGACGCGATGTCCTGAGCATGGACCAGATCGACGTGATCAACGCGACGCTTCGTCGGGTTGAACGGTACTGGACCGACCAGATCCGCTATATCTATTGATCGCGGGTTCCGCGCTCCCGATCGTCAGAATGGACATCTCGCGTTCGAGCTTGCGGCGCATCGCACGCTCGAAATCCTCGAAGCCGCGTGCGATCTCGACGAATGATCCCGGCCCGTAGCGGACCTGACTGTCGTAGTACTCAACGATTTCGGGTCCGTCTTCCGCGATGACAAGACCGTTCACGGTAATGCCGTCGAAGGGGAAATTTTGGTAAGTCAGACGCGGGCCGAACCCATCGTTGTTCATGCCGTCTCCGGCCACGTCGATCGTGTGGAAGAGGCATTCAGGTGCGCGGCGGAGCAATCCCTCACCGTATCCGAGAGCGTATCCCATCGCGGTGGGGTAATCGTCGTGCGATCTGGCCGATCCGGCCACGACCCCCGCAACCCGGTCGAGATCCTCGGCGCGTTCGATCAATGTCCAATCGGCTATCAGGATCTGCTGCCAGCGCCCTGACCATTCATAGATTGCAACGGCGACCGGCGCGCCCGGTACCGACAGGGCGGCCGCGACCACTTCGGCTGACGTAAGTGCGCTTGCCAAACCATGTCGTTGCAACTCGTCCTCCGTCGGGTCGACGGAGGACGAGATGTCGATTGCGATCGCAAGGGCGAGACGGCACTCCGCCGCGACTGCCCCGGGCGCAAGAAGCGCCGCTGCAAGGCTTACCAGTGACCGGTATTTTCCATGCTGGCCCACGGCTCCTGCGGCTCCTTCGCGTCGCCCCGCTGCAGAATCTCGACCGAAATGTTGTCGGGCGAGCGGACGAACGCCATGTGACCGTCGCGCGGGGGGCGGTTGATCGTCACGCCGGCATCCTGGAACTTCGTGCACATCTCGTAGATGTCGTCGACGCGATAGGCGAGATGACCGAAATGGCGGCTGTCATCGGGCAGGTCGTCGTCGCCGTCCCAGTTGTAGGTAATCTCGACATCCGCGCGGCCGTCATCCTGATCTGGCGGACACATGAAGACCAGCGTGAAGCGGCCCTGTTCGGACTCGCTGCGCCGGCGTTCCTTGAGCCCAAGCATCTCGAAGAAGGCCATCGTTTTGTCGAGATCCTTGGCGCGAACCATCGTGTGCAGGTATTCGGTACTCATGTCTCTCTCCGTTATTCCGTTGCGCCCTGACCTAGGACGCCCGGCGTCACGGTAAAGATCGTCCCGCCTCGGTAAGGCACCTGCGGTTCCCCGACCTCGGGTTCTTCGTCCGCCCGTGCAAGATGGTATGGCCCCGACCACCGCTCATCCGAATGGTTTCGCTTCTGCCATTCAGGAAAGTCACATGGCGAAATACACGCGAAGCGCGTTCCCAATATCGAGATCCTTGATGCCGATGATCGGGATTTATTGAGCGAGGCGAATTCACTCGGTCTCATACTCGACATCCCAGCCTCGAAAGAACGATCAGTTCAAACATCTGCTTTCTACGATGGCCCCGGAACGACGTTTCAGGCAAAGAAACGCGCGAACCTCAGTCGACTGACTGGATAGACATTCTCACGGTCTCTATGGAATCTGGTTTAAGCTCGCCGTCGTAGAAAGATGGTTTGCGATTAGCCGATAGCGGCTCGTCGAGGTGAAAAACGCCGCCTCCAATATAGACAGCCTTCTCTCCATCTATCAGGCGGCGAAGATCCTGCATTCACGACGTTGGAAAAGGGTGACCCGGTGCCAAACGGTGCCGAACGATCCCACGGACAACACGCCAGGCGCTGATCCGGGCTTCACTGAAGCATCAGTTCGAAAGTGCGTCGAGTTAGGGTCGTAAATCCGCGGATAACCGCTCTTCAAAATTCAAAAACTTTCAGCTCGCTCCGGCTGCCCCGGAGCAAGCTCAAATTCTTAAAATTGTTCAAGCCTTACAGTGCCTGAAGGTCGCCTGCGGATTCGCGACCGTCACGGCCAGAGATAAGCTCGTAACTCACCTTCTGGTTGTCGGCGAGGCCAGTCATTCCGGCGCGTTCGACCGCCGAGATGTGGACGAAGATGTCCTTGCCGCCGTCATCGGGCGCGATGAAGCCGTAGCCTTTCGTGGTGTTGAACCATTTCACGGTGCCGGTGGGCATAACCGTATCTCCCTTGTATGACCCGCCCGCATCATTGCGACGGGATGGTGCAGCCAGTTCTTCCGTTAATTGGCTGCCCCGGGGAGGGGCTGAGGCCGGTAGAAAGTCTGATCTCACGAAAAAACGCTGGAAAATTTCCGGACCGATTGCAAGTAAAACTCAAACGAAATCTCTCACCGAACGGTCCCGCCGATGAAGCTCTATGGTCTCAAGACATGCGATACGTGCCGCAAGGCATTGAAAGCCCTGCGCGATGCGGGTCACGAGGTGGAGTTCCACGATCTACGGGCCGATGGCCTGCCAGCTGAGCGGATCGCCGAGTTTCACGCGCGATTCGGAGATATCTTGCTCAACCGGCGATCGACGACGTGGCGCAATCTCTCCGAGGCGGAGCGGGAACATGACCCGGTGGATCTTATCGTCGTGCATCCGACGCTGATGAAGCGCCCCGTCATCGATGTGGACGGCACACTCCATCTTGGCTGGGACGCGACGACCCGCGCCGAACTTACCTGAGGTCGGGCGGCGTCGCTTCGGCCCCGAGATCCGCGATCAGCGTCTCGAGATCGACGGTCCGGGTCTGCTTCTCGCCCAGACGCCGCAGCGATACTGTCCGCTCCTCAACCTCGCGCCCACCGATGGCGAGGATCACCGGCACCTTGCCCACGGAATGCTCGCGCACCTTGTAGTTGATCTTCTCGTTTCGGGTATCGGCCTCTGCGCGGATGCCGGCACGGCGCAGCAGATCCGCGATCTCGGTGACGTACTCGTCCGCATCCGAGACGATGGATGCCACGACGACCTGACGCGGCGCGATCCAGAAGGGCAGTTTTCCCTCGTAGTTCTCGATGAGGATCCCCAGGAACCGCTCGAACGAGCCCAGGATGGCGCGGTGCAGCATGTAGGGTCGGCGCTTTGCCCCGTCGGGCGCGATATAGCTCGCGTCGAGCCGCTCGGGCAGGTTCGGATCGACCTGAAAGGTGCCGAGCTGCCATTCACGACCGATCGCGTCGGTCAGCTTGAAGTCCAGTTTTGGCCCGTAGAACGCACCCTCGCCGGGGTCGAGCTCATAGGGGTGCCCCGTGGCCTTGATCGCGTTCTCGAGCGCGTTCTCGACGTAATCCCACGATTCGTCGGACCCGACGCGCTTTTCCGGCCGGGTCGAGAACTTGATGTCGAACCGGTCGAATCCGAGATCGCGATAGACGCTGGCCAGCATGTCGATGAAGGCCGCGCATTCTCCCTCGATCTGGTCCTCGGTGCAGAAGATATGTGCGTCATCCTGCGTGAAGCCGCGCACCCGCATCAGACCGTGCAGCGCACCCGACGGCTCGTACCGCGAACAGGCACCGAACTCGGCGAGCCTCAGCGGCAGGTCGCGATAGGATTTCAGCCCCTGGTTGAAAACCTGCACATGGCAGGGACAGTTCATCGGCTTCAGCGCGTTGACGGCCTTTTCACGGGCATGCTCCTCGTCCACTTCGACGATGAACATGTTCTCCTGATACTTGTCCCAGTGTCCCGAAGCCTCCCAGAGCTTCCGATCGACGATCTGGGGGGTGTTGATCTCGGAATAGCCATGCGCGCGCTGCTTGCGCCGCATGTAATCCTGCAACGTGGTATAGATGTTCCAGCCGTTCGGATGCCAGAAGACCTGACCGGGTGCCTCTTCCTGCATGTGGAACAGGTCCATCTCGCGGCCGAGCTTGCGGTGATCGCGGCGCGCGGCTTCCTCGAGCATGGTGAGATGCGCGTCGAGATCCTTCTTGCTGCGAAAGGCCACGCCCTGGATCCGCTGCAACTGCGGACGGTTGACGTCGCCGAACCAGTAGGCCCCGGAAACCCCCATCAGCCGGAACGCATCGGCCGGGACCTGTCCGGTATGCACCAGATGCGGCCCCCGGCAGAGATCCTGCCAGTCGCCGTGCCAGTACATGCGGATCGGGGCGTCCTCCGGGATCCGTTCGATCAGCTCGACCTTGAAGGGCTCCCCCTCGGCCTCGTAATGGGCGATCGCGCGGTCGCGGTCCCAGATCTCGGTCCGAACGGGATCGCGCGCCTCGATGATCTTGCGCATGCGCTTTTCGATGGCACCCAGATCCTCGGGGGTAAAGGGCTCTGTGCGGTCGAAGTCGTAGAACCATCCGTGATCGGTAACAGGGCCGATGGTGACCTTCACGTCGGGCCAGATCTCCTGCACGGCGCGGGCCATGATATGGGCGGCATCGTGACGGATCAGCTCCAGCGCCGCGGCCTCGTCGTCCATCGTGTGGATCGCGATACGGCCGTCGCGCTCGATCGGCCATTGCAGATCCCAATGCGCATCGTCGAGGCTGGCCGAGATGGCCTTCTTGCCGAGTGACTTGGAGATCGAGGCCGCCACTTCGGAGGCTGTCACGCCAGCGTCGAACTCGCGGCTGTTGCCATCGGGAAATGTGAGGGAAATCTGGGCCATGTCGGGCCTCCTCGTCGGTTCGGCGCCCACGGAACGCCCGGTTGCAAGATATGTCCGCCCCAGATGGCCGCCCCATCGTCGCGAGTCAAGCGGGCCCTTTCCTTTGCGCCTCTGCGCCATATCCTTGCGCCTCATGACAGATTTCATCGAAACCGCCGCCGGCCGGCGCATCGCCTATCATCGAAGCGAGGGGCAGGGCCCCTGGATCGTCTTTCTGGGCGGGTTCAAGTCCGACATGGGCGGAACCAAGGCCGTGCATCTCGAGGGCTGGGCGCGCGCCTCGGGCCGCGCATTCCTCCGTTTCGACTATTCGGGGCACGGAGAGTCATCCGGCGCGTTCGAGGACGGTGCAATCGGCGATTGGGCCGAGGATGCACGCGTAGCGATCGAAACGCTGACCGACGGGCCGATCGTGCTCGTGGGCTCCAGCATGGGCGGGTGGATCTCGCTGCTCGTGGCGCGGGATCTCGACCGTGTCGCGGGCCTCGTCGGCATCGCGGCGGCCCCCGACTTCACCGAGGACAGCATGTGGGCAAGCTTTACCGACGATCAGCGCCGCGCATTGCACGACGATGGACGCGTTGCGCTCCCATCGGAGTACGGCGACCCATATGTCATTACCCGCCGTCTGATCGAGGACGGGCGCGATCGTCTGGTGTTGCGCGACCCAATCCGCGAGATCGGCCCGATTCGCCTTCTGCAGGGGACCGAGGATGCGGATGTCGACCGGCAGGTCGCCTTGAACCTGCTGGACCATCTGCCGGGCGACGTGCGGCTGACCCTCGTGAAAGGGGCCGATCACCGCTTCTCGACGCCGGAATGCCTGGCTCTCGTCGAGCTCGAGATCGAGGACGTCCTCACCGCGCTCTGCTGAGCGCGCTCAGACCGGCGTCGGTCCGGTATCGTCGATCTTCGGTGCGGGCTTGCTGCCGTTGGCCTTCGGGTTGCCGGGACGGGGTGTCGCTTCGGACCGACCCGAGGCCTCGTCGATGAAGTCGAGCACCAGAGGGCGGATGTTGTTTCGCCAGGAACTCCCGGCGAAGATCCCGTAATGTCCGGCACCGGGTTCGAGATGGGCCGTCTTCATTTCGTCCGGAAGCCCGGTCAGCAGGTCGAGCGCCGCAAGGCACTGTCCGGGGGCCGAGATATCGTCGTTCTCGCCTTCGACGATGTGGACGGCGACATCGGTGATCTTCGAGATGTCCACGGCCTTGCCGTCGATGGTGAAGGCGTTCCGCGCGATGTCGCGTTGCTTGAAGATCCGCTCCACGGTCGAGAGATAGAATTCCGCCGTCATGTCCATGACCGCCAGATACTCGTCGTAGAACTTGTTGTGGCGGTCGTTGTCGCCCGCCTCGCCCTTGGCGACGCGCAGGATCTGGTCCTGGAACGCCTTCGTATGCGTGTCGAGGTTCATCGAGATGAACGAGGAAAGCTGCAGGAGCCCCGGATAGACCAGCCGCCCGGCACCGCCATACTTGAAGCCCACGCTCTGGATCACGGTCTTCTCGAGCTGCCCCATCGTGACGCGGTGCCCGAAATCGGTCACCTCGGTCGCGCGCGCATCCGGGTCGACCGGCCCGCCGATGAGGGTGAGCGACCGTGGCTGGCTTTTGGGGTCCACATCGGCGAGCCATGCCGTCGCGGCGAGCGCGAGGGGCACGGGCTGGCAGATCGCGATGACGTTGGTGTCTGACCCCATATGCTGCATGAATTCGGCGAGGTAGAGCGTGTAATCCTCAACATCGAACTTGCCCTTCGACACGGGAATGTCGCGGGCATTGTGCCAGTCCGTCACATAGACGTCCGCATCCGGCAGAAGCGATGCGACGGTCGACCGGACGAGCGTGGCGTAATGGCCCGACATCGGCGCCACCATCAGCACCTTGCGCGCCATCGGGTCGCGCCCGTGAACCTTGAAGCGGATGAGATCCCCGAAATCCTTCTTCAGGGCGCATTCGACCGTGACGACGAGGTCGCGGCCGTCCGAACCGGTCACGGTATCGATGCCCCAATCGGGCTTCGCGACCATCCGCTCGAAGCTGCGCTGCGCGACTTCGCCCCAGGCGGACATCAGCTGGTAGGCCGGGTTGGCGACAAGGCCCATAGCGGGGTAGGACCCCATCGCCTGCGCGGTCGCTCCCATCCACTGGCTCGTCACGCGCGCCGTTTCCATCAGGTCGTAGGTCATCATGTTGCGCATCGCATCGTCCTTCCCCCGGATGGTTTCCGGGTTTGCTTCGCACCGCCCATCGCTCTAACTCTTTTAGGTAAACGACGCCCAAATACCGGGCGAAATTGCACCCGAACGCGATGCTGCTTTGCAGCAAAATACTGTGGGGAGCCCGTCATGACAACTATCCATTCCGACAGGGACGGCGAAGTCACCGAAAAGATGGCGGAAAATATCGCCAAGCTCGAACAGCTTTCGACCCGTCTCATCACGGCCGTATCGGGAAAACGGCAGGTGCCGCAATCGCTCCAGGTTCCGGGGTCGGACCTCTACATGAAGGCGATGGGCGCATGGACGGCCGAGGCGATGGCCAATCCCGCCAAGATATTCGAGCATCAGATCGAATACTGGGGCAAGGCGCTGACCCAGTATGTCGAGGCCCAGCACAAGATGGTGCGCGGCGATTTCACCCCGATCGAGGATCGCACGGGCAACGATCGCCGTTTCGCGGGAGAGCTCTGGTCGCGGCATCCGTTCTTCAACTACATCAAGCAGCAATACCTGATCTCGTCGCAGGCCATCGCGCAGGCAGTCGACGATCTCGAGGGGCTGAGCGCGGTGGACCGCAAGCGCCTGCGCTATTTCAGCGAGCAGATCGTCAACATGATGAGTCCCACGAACTTTCTCGGCACGAACCCCGAGGCGCTCAACCGGGCGGTCGAGACTGAGGGGCAATCGCTGGTCGACGGGCTGGAGAATCTCGTCCGCGATCTCGAGGCGAATGACGGCGAATTGCTGGTGACGCTGGCCGACAAGAATGCCTTCGAGGTCGGCAGGAACATCGCGACGACGCCCGGCAAGGTCGTGTTCCGCAACCGCATGTTCGAGCTGATCCAGTATGCCCCCACAACCGAACAGGTGCACCGGACGCCGCTCGTCATCTTTCCGCCCTGGATCAACAAGTTCTACATCCTCGACCTGAAGGAGAAGAACAGCCTCGTGAAATGGATCGTCGATCAAGGCTTCACCCTCTTCGTGGTCTCGTGGGTCAATCCGGATCCGAGCTACAGCGACGTCTCCCTCGACGACTACATCGAAGAGGGGTTCCTCGAGGCCATCTCGCAGGTGCAGGAGATTTCGGGCGAGGAGCAGGTCAACGCCGTCGGGTATTGCATCGCCGGGACGACGCTGTCGCTTGCGCTTGGGCTTCTGGAAAAGCGCGGTCGGAAGACGGTCAAGTCGGCGACCTTCTTCACGACGCTTACCGATTTTTCCGATCGCGGAGAGGTCGGCGTCTTTCTCGAGGACGATTTCGTCGACGGGATCGAGCGCGAGGTCGAGCGTCACGGCATCCTCGACAGCTTCTACATGACGCGCACGTTCAGCTTTCTGCGCTCCAACGATCTGATCTACGGCCCTGCCATCCGAAGCTACATGATGGGCGAGGCCCCGCCGGCTTTCGACCTTCTCTACTGGAACGGCGACGGGACGAATCTGCCCGCGAAAATGGCGATCGAGTATCTTCGTGGTCTCTGTCAGGAAGACAGGTTCGCGACCGAGGGCTTCGAGGTGCTGGGCGAGCGGGTCCACATTTCCGACGTGAAGGTCCCGCTCATGGCCATCGCCTGCGAAAGCGACCACATCGCGGCCTGGCGCAGCAGCTTTCGCGGCATGCAGAAGATGGGCAGCCGTTCCAAGACCTTCGTTCTGTCCGAATCCGGCCATATCGCAGGCATCGTCAATCCGCCGAGCAAGAAGAAATACGGTCATTACGTGAACGGCGACTGGAAGGGATCGCCGGATGACTGGCAGCAGGCCGCCGAATTCCATGAGGGGACCTGGTGGGGCAGGTGGGGCGAATGGCTTGCCAGGAAGTCCGGGAAAAAGGTCGATGCCCGAATCCCCGGTGCGGATCGGGAAACGCTCGGAGACGCGCCCGGAACCTATGTGCTGAGCCATACGCCCTGAGCCCCGGTCGAATCGTTAATTTGCTGCAGTGCAGAAAAACCCCTTGCAATGCGGCAGTGCAGCATGCATATTGTTTTGACAATGCACCGGAGGGCACCCAGCGGATCGTTTGCCCTCGACTATCGAGAGGAGCACCAAAATGGCTGCCAAGACCCAAGACTACACCAAGATGATCAACGAGATGATGTCGTCCTTTCCCGTCGACATGAACTCCTTCCAGGACGGCTTCAAATCCTACGCCTCCTTCGGCGAGCGGATGTCCAAGGTCGTCCTCGACGCTGCCGAGAAGTCGACCGACATCTCGTCGAAATGGACCAAGGAAACGATCACCAAGATGGGTGGCGTCGCCACCGTCCGTGACGAGCCGGCCGATTACGGCAAGGCGATGACCGACTTCGCCTCGGCCCAGGCCGAGATGACGGCCGAGACGATGGCCGCCTTCGCCGAAGTCGCGAAGCAGGTCCAGATGGAGACGGTCGAGCTGATGATGGCTGCCGGCAAGGACATGTCCGAGGACATGAGCGCCGCAGCCAAAAAGACCTCCGCCGAGATGAGCGCGAACGCCAAGAAGGCGACGAACGCGGCGAAGTGATTTCGACATTCCGCGCCTCGCGGCGGGGAGTGGTGACGAGTGACGGGCGGGCCTTTCAGGTCCGCCCTTTCTTTTTGTCCACGAGCATCCTACGGTCCCTGACGCATGTCCGAACGCCTGGAGGTCACGGATGACCGAGCCGCAGAAGCCGTTGCTGATCAAACGCTACGCCAGCCGGCGCCTCTACAACACCGAGACCAGCGATTACGTCACGCTCGACGACATCGCGCGCTTCATCCGCGACGGACGCGAAGTCCAGATCGTGGATCTCAAGACCGGCGTGGACCTGACGCGCCAGTACCTTTTGCAGATCGTGGCCGAGCATGAGTCGAAGGGCGAATCGGTCCTTCCGCTGGCTGTGCTGACCGATCTCGTTCGCAGCTACACCACGCAGGCGAATTCGGTCGTCCCGCAATTCCTTTCCATGAGTTTCGACATGCTGCGCGAGAGCCAGTCGAAGATGATGGAAAAGGCCTTGAATCCCATGTCCACGATGCCCGGATTCGAAACGATGCAGGCGCAGCAGCGCGCCTGGCTCAAGGCGATGACCGGCGGGTGGAGCGGTCATGGTCCGAACCCCGACGAGGGGGATGACGACACATCCGTACCGGCGAATGCCGGCGGGTCGTCCCGCGAAGAGCTTGACGATATCCGCAGCCAGCTTGCCGCGCTGCAGGATCAGCTGACCAAGATGAACTCGAAATAGGGGACGAGCGGTTGGAGGTTTCGCCGCGAAACCTCCACCGGTCCGACGGGGCACCGCCCGTCAGACGTGGATCAGCAGGTGCTCCCGCTCCCACGGAGAGATCGCCTGAAGATATTCGTGATGCTCGGCCTCCTTCACGGCCGAATAGACCTGACCGAATTCCGGCCCGAGGAGGTCCTGCAACGCGGTATCGTCCCGGAAGCATCCCAGCGCATCGAAGAGGCCGCGGGGCAGGTCGCCATCGACGCCATAGGCGGTATCGGTGCGTTCGGCCCTCGGTTTCCGTCCCTCGACCATCCCGAGATAACCGCAGGCGAGCGAGGCCGCGATTCCGAGATACGGATTGCAGTCCATGCCCGCGATCCGGTTCTCGATCCGGCGCGCCTCGGGCTCGGAGATCGGCACGCGCAGGCCCACCGTACGGTTGTCACGCCCCCATTCGAGATTCACGGGCGCCGCGAAATCCCGGACATAGCGGCGGTAGGAATTGACGTAGGGTGCGAGCAGGGCGACCGCGTTCGGAAGATGGTGCTGCAGGCCGCCGATGAAGTGGCGGAAAAGATCCGTTTCGGCACCGGTCGCATCGGTAAAGATATTCGAACCATTCGCGTCGAGCACCGAATGATGCACGTGCATCGAGCTTCCGGGCTCGCCCTCGATCGGTTTCGCCATGAAGGTCGCGAAGCAGTTGTGGCGCATCGCGGCTTCGCGGATCAACCGCTTGAAGAAGAAGATTTCGTCGGCGAGCTTTACCGGATCGCCGTGCCGCAGATTGATCTCGAGCTGGCCGGCACCGCCTTCCTGCGTGATCCCGTCGATCTCGAAACCCTGTGCCTCGGCGAAATCGTAAATATCGTCGATGACGGAGCCGTATTCGTCGACCGCCGACATCGAATAGGCCTGCCGCGCGGCGGCGGCCCGACCCGAGCGGCCGGTCATCGGCTGGATCTTCTGCGAGGGATCGACGTTGCGCGCGACGAGATAGAATTCCATCTCGGGGGCGACGACCGGCTTCCAGCCCTTGGCGTGATAGGCCGCGATGACGCGCTTGAGCACGTTGCGGGGCGCGAAGGGAACCGGGTCGCCCGATTGCATGTGCATGTCGTGGATGACCTGCAGCGTCCAGTCGCCGGTCCAGGGGGCGGCGGTCGCCGTGGCGTAATCGGGCGTCAGCACCATGTCGGGCTCGGTCGTGCCCTCGGGAATGATGTCCTCGGCCCAGTCGCCCGTGATGGTCTGCAGGAAGATCGAGGACGGCATGAAGAATTGCCGTTGCCGTGCGAATTTCGACGCCGGCATGGCCTTGCCGCGCGCGATGCCGGGAAGGTCGGAGACGATGCATTCGACCTCGTCCAGGCGATTGCCGTCGAGGTAGTCTCGCGCCGCGTCGGGCGCATGGGATATCCAGTCGGTCATGTCGCGCTCCGTCCCGATCGCATGAAGTCGGCGAGCCATGCGCCGATCGCGTCGTTGTCGATGTCGAGGGTCAGATCCTCGCGCGCCTGCGCCAGCATCTCGGGTGGGACGCCGCTGTCCGATCGGGCCTCGATGAGGCTTTCGATATATCCCGATGGAAATTCGGGATGCGGCTGCAGTGTCAGAGTGCGGTCACCGATGGCGAGGCCCGCATAGCGTGTGAAGTCGTTCGATGCGATGATGCGCGCCCCTTCGGGAGGGGCGACCACTTGATCCTGATGCCAGGCGTTGAGGTGCCGGACCTGCCCGTCGATCGAATAGCCGCGACGCCCGACGGACCAGCCGCCCTCGAACTTTTCGACCCGCCCGCCAAGCGCCTGCGCGACGATCTGATGACCGAAGCAGATGCCGACCAGCGGCAGATCGCTTGCATGGATCTCGCGGATCAGGGCCTCGAGCGGGGCGATCCAGTCATGCGCCTCGTAGGCACCGTGGCGCGATCCGGAGACGACCCAGCCTTCGGCGGCATCGGGGCCGTCGGGAAGGTCGCCGTCGAAGACCCGCCATGTCGTCCAGTCGAACCCGTCGCCGAAGAGGGCCGCGTAGAGTTCGGGATAGCCGCCATGGGCTATATCGAGCGCGGTATCCGTCGGCCCGCATTGCAGGAGACCGAGGTGCATCTCATTCGCCCTCGAACGAGCAGAGCGCGTCGACCTGAATGCCCATCTTTTCGAGCCGCGCGCGGCCACCGAGATCGGGAAGATCGACGACGAAGGCGCAGGCGACGATCTCGGCCCCGAGCCTGCGGCAGAGCTTGATCGCGGCCTCGGCCGTGCCGCCCGTCGCCAGAAGATCGTCGACGATCAGGACCTGCTCGCCGGGGGCGAGCGCGTCCTCGTGAATCTCCATCACCTGCTGACCGTATTCGAGGGTGTATTCCTCGGAGATCGTCGAGAAGGGAAGTTTGCCCTTCTTGCGGATCGGCACGAAGCCCTTGGCGAGCTGGTGCGCGACGGCGCCGCCGAGGATGAAGCCCCGCGCCTCGAGCGCCGCGACCTTGTCGATGCGCCCGTCCGCATAGGGATGGAGGAGCTGGTCGACGCAGATGCGGAACCCGCGGGGGTCCGAGATCAGCGTCGTCACGTCCCGGAACATGATCCCCTCGTGGGGGAAGTCTGGAATGGTGCGGATATAGTCGCGGACGGTCTTGCGGTTCATGTCGGGCCTCGGGGATCAACGGGCGTTTCGGCGCAGCCCTAACAGCTTCGCCCGGTGGGGGGAACGACCCGGACCGGGGTTTCGGCGTTCAATCCGGCTGCAGGACGCGGCCCGCGACGGCATCGAGCCGGGCGACGAGATCGCGGTCGCGGTGGTCCGGCGCGGTCATGATCGCATGGTCGAGCGCGCGGTCGCAGCCATGCGGGCAGGGCGCGCGATCGGACCCGAGCAGGGCGGGCAGCCGTGCGACGAGCCCGCGCGCCGCATCGGCATTGCCGGAAAGGGTCGCGATGATGTCGGTGATCTCGACACTGCCGTGATCGGGGTGCCAGCTGTCGTAATCGGTGATCATCGCGACGCTCGCATAGCAGATCTCGGCTTCGCGGGCGAGCTTCGCCTCGGGCATGTTGGTCATGCCGATGACGTCGGCGCCCCATGCCTCGCGGTACATCCGCGATTCGGCCGCCGAGGAGAATTGCGGCCCCTCCATCGCGAGGTAGGTGCCACCGCGGTGGACGCGTACGCCCTGCGCCTCGGCGGCCGCGAAGGCCGCATCGCCGAGCCGCGCGCAGACCGGGTGCGCGACGCTGACATGCGCGACGCAGCCCGTTCCGAAGAAGGAGCTTTCCCGTGCCACGGTCCGGTCGATAAACTGGTCGACGATCACGAAATCGCCGGGGGCCATTTCCTCGCGGAAGGAGCCGCAGGCCGAGACGCTGAAGATGTCGGTCACGCCCAGGCGTTTCAGCGCGTCGATATTGGCGCGATAGGGCACGGTCGAGGGGGAATGGACATGGCCGCGGCCGTGGCGGGGCAGGAAAGC
Source organism: Palleronia sp. LCG004 (assembly GCF_032931615.1). Classification (NCBI taxonomy): domain Bacteria; kingdom Pseudomonadati; phylum Pseudomonadota; class Alphaproteobacteria; order Rhodobacterales; family Roseobacteraceae; genus Palleronia; species Palleronia sp. LCG004. Next base: position 1,259,503 of record NZ_CP136759.1, on the reverse strand, counting down.
CATGGGGATGCCGTCGAGACTGCCCGTCAGGATCTTGTCCGACGGACGGCCCCAGGGCGTCTCGACCCCGACCCATTTCGCGTCCTCGAGCCCGTCGATCTGATAGAGGCCGGATCCGCCGATGATCCCGATCCTGGTCTGCATGTCGCTCGTCCTTCGTGCCTGTGCCCGTTCTGCGGGGGCGGGTATGGGTCAAGAGGCCGGGCCATGCCCGACCGGGGATTCAGCCCGTCGGCCGGGCCAGCGAGAACTTCTCGCGCACCACGGAATAGTCCTGATATCCCATCCGGGTGAGAGGGTTGAAGGCGAGCACGTCGAAGATCCCGTCCTTCAGGCAATCGTCGCGCATGTGGATTCCGGTGACTTCGCCCAGGACGAGGAAGTTGTTCTCGCCCTTCAGCGTCACGATGTCGGTCAGGCGGCATTCGAGATTGGCGGGGGCCGCGGCCACCCGCGAACAGGCGATGGTCTGGCAATCCTCGCGCGTGATGCCGGCCTTGGTGAACTCGTCCTCTTCCTTGGGCCAGGGCCCGGAGGTTAGGTTCATCGCGTCGCGCATCGCGAATTCCACGATGTTGACGCAGAAGATGCCGGTCTCGCGGATGTTGGCCACGCTGTCCTTGGTGTCGCCGCGATCCTCCTTGGCGGAGGTCGAGGAGAACATGACCTGCGGCGGCGTGTAGGCGATGGCGTTGAAGAAGGAATAGGGCGCGAGGTTCTCCGATCCGTCGGTGCCGCGCGTCGAGATCCAGCCGATCGGCCTCGGGGTGACGATCGCGTTGAAGGGATTGTGCGGCAGACCGTGGCCGTCTTCGGGGCGATAGAACATGCGTGTCTGGGTCCTTCCGGGTCGGGGATCGGTTTGCCCGGACCCTAGCCCCATGCTAGGGCCGCCGCCAGTGTGCAGGGAGATCGGGACAGGGTGACGGGATTACGCGAGGAAACGCCCGCCGATTGGTGGGAGGTCGAGGCGCTCTTCGATCTGAGTTTCGCGCCCGGGCGCACGGCGCTTTCGTCCTACAGGCTGCGCGACGGGGTGGATCCGGTGCGCGAGCTGTGCCTCGTCTCGCGCGACGAAGGCGGGATCCTGGGCGGTGCCATCCGGGTCTGGCCCGTGACGATCGGGGGGCAGTACGACGCGCTGCTGCTGGGCCCCGTGGCCGTGCATCCGACGCGTCAGGGAGAGGGGCTCGGCGGGTTGCTGATCCGGGCGGTGCTGTCGCGGGCCGAGGCGCTCGGCTGGTGCAGGATCATGCTGGTGGGCGATGCGCCCTATTACGGACGGTTCGGTTTCACGCGGCTTGCAACCGTCGAGATGCCGCCGCCCACGAATCCCGAACGGGTGCTGGGGCATGCGCTTTGCGAGGGGGCATGGGACGGGGTTGCCGGTTCCGTCGAGCGCCATGCCTGAGATCTTGTCGGAAGCGGGACCTCGCCCCATCTTAGGGGAATGAACCAGACCGATCGTACCACGCCCGTCCCGTCCGATGCGCTTTCGCCAGAGATTGAGGAGGCGGTCCAGTCCCTGGCCAGGCGCTTTCGCAGCGCCGATAATATCGGCATGCAGGTCCTGAGCCTCGTCGGGGGGCAGGCCGAAGATCTGATCGAGAAGCTGCCCTATTCGGTGCGAAATCAGCTCGACCGGGCGACGCGCCGGGCACTCGAGACAGCGTTCGATGCGGCAAGCGGATCGCGAAAGCGGGTGGCCGACAGGCCGGACTGGCTGAATACCGCGCTCACCTCGGCGATGGGGGCCGCGGGCGGTGCGGGCGGGCTTCCGACCGCGCTGGCCGAACTGCCCGTGACGACGACCGTGCTGTTGCGGGCCATACAGGGCATCGCCCACGATCAGGGTTTCGATACCGAAGATCCCGTCGTGCGCGCGCAATGTTTGCAGATCTTTTCCGCCGCCGGGCCGCTCGCCCGCGATGACGGGACCGACATGGCGTTCCTGTCGGCGCGGGTCACGCTGACCGGCCCGGCGATCCACGGCATCATCGCGCGCATCGCGCCGAGGCTCGCCACGGTGCTGGGACAGAAGCTGGCCGCGCAGGCGGTGCCGCTGATCGGCGCGGTTGCGGGTGCCGCGACCAACTACGCCTTTACCAGCTATTATCAGGAAATGGCCCGCGTCTATTTCGGCCTGAGAGCCGTGGCGCGCGACCATGACGTCGATGTGGATCTGCTGCTTCGCGAATTCCGGCTGATCCTGAAGCCCCCGCGCATGGTCGTCTGATCGCCGGGCTCAGTCCCCGCCCGACGACAGCGACCGGCCAAGCCATTCCATCACGTCCGTCCGGACCGACTGGGCACCGCTTTCCGACGATTTCTCGATCACGGCGCGGGCCTCCGTCAGGTCGATCCTGCGCAGCAGATGCTTCACCGGTCCGATCGAGGCCGGTCGCATCGACAGCGTCCGCACCCCCATTGCCGCCATGCAGATCGCCTCGACCGGGCGGCCGGCATCCTCGCCGCAGAAGCTGAGGGGTGTGCCGGCCTCGGCACAGCGATCGACGATCATCTCGATGAGGGTCAGGAAGCTCACGTTGAGCGTGTCGTAGCGGCGGCGCACCAGCTCGTTCTCGCGATCGGCCGCGAAGAAGAACTGCTTGAGATCGTTGCCGCCGATCGAGATGAAATCGGCAAGCTCGAAGAACTGTCGCGGCGCGAAGGCGAGGCTCGGGGTTTCGAGCATGGCGCCGATCTCGAGCGATGCGGGCAGGGGGCGTCCGAGCTTGCGCTCGCGCTCCATCTCGTCGAGGAGGTGCTGCCGCGCCTCTTGGAACTCGCCAAGCTGGGCCACGAAGGGAAACATCACGCGGAGCGGACGACCATTGGCGGCACGGATGAGGGCCTGAAGCTGCATCCGCATGATGCCCTTGCGGTCGAGCGCAACACGGATGGCGCGCCATCCGAGCGCGGGGTTCGGCTCGTCCGGGCGCTTCATGTAGGGGAGGACCTTGTCCGAACCGATATCGAGCGTGCGGAAGGTCACCGGCTTGCCGTCGGCCGCGTCGAGCACGCGGGAATAGAGCGCAGCAAGATCGGCGCGGCGCGGCACGGCCGAGCGCGCGAGGAACTGCAGCTCCGTCCGGAAGAGACCGACGCCCTCGGCACCCGACCCCTGGAGGCTTGGCAGGTCCGCCATGAGCCCCGCATTCATCGCGAGCGACACGGTCGTGCCGCAAAGCGTGGTGGCGGGCATGCCGCGGAGGTCGGCATAGCGTTCCTGCGCCTTGGCCTGCATCGCGATCTTGTCGCGGAAGGCCGAGATGATGTTGTCCTCGGGGCGAAGATGGACGTTGCCCTGTTCGCCGTCCACGAGGATGTGGTCGCCGTTCAGCGCCTCGGTCGTGATGCCGCGCGCATGGACGACCAGCGGGATGGCAAGCGCGCGGGCCACGATCGCCGCATGGCTTCCGACCGATCCCTGTTCGAGGACGATGCCGCGCAGCGACCGCCCGTAATCGAGAAGCTCGCCGGGGCCGATATTGCGGGCGACGAGGATCGGGTTGGGCGGCATCTCCGCCCCCGTCTCGCTGCCCTGACCGGTCAGGATTCTCAGCAGCCGGCGCGACAGGTCGTCGAGATCGGTGAGCCGCTCGCGCATGTAGAGGTCGGGGGCCTTCTGCAGCCGGGCCCGGGCGCTCGACTGTTCCTTCTCGACGGCCGCCTCGGCCGACAGCCCGCGTTCGATATCCTCGCACATCCGCCGGAGCCAGCCGCGCGAATGCGCGAACATGCGGTAGGTCTCGAGGACTTCGCGCTGGTCCTTGTCGTTCGTCAGGGCCCCGTCGAGCATGTCGTCGACGCTGACGCGCAGCTTCTCGACGGCGGCGGTCAGGCGATCGGTCTCGCGCTTGGGATCCTCGGCGATCGGGTTGGTGACGACCACGCGGGGTTCGTGCAGCCAGACCTGACCCTCGGCCGTGCCTTCCTGGACGATGGTGCCGCGGATGAAGACCGGATGCTGATGCCGCGCCGAGAGGGCCGCGCCTTCGCCCACGAACGCGCCGAGTTCGGTCATCTCGGCCAGCACCATCGCGACGACCTCGAGCGCGTAGACCTCGTCGTCGGAATATTCGCGCGCGATCTTCGATTGCACGACGAGGACTCCGAGTTTCTCGCCCAGACGCTGGATCGGCACGCCGAGGAAGGAGGAATAGATCTCCTCCCCGGTCTCGGGCATGTAGCGAAAGCCGCGTTCGGAGGGCGCGTCGGCGGCATTGATGATCCGGCCCAGACGGGCGACGCGACCGACGAGGCCCTCGCCCAGGCGCATCCGCGTCTGGTGGACCGCTTCGGGCCTGAGACCCTCGGTCGCGCAGAGTTCCAGCGTATCGGCATCGCGGAAGAGGTAGATCGAGCAGACCTCGGTCTCCATGGATTCGGCGATGATCGAGGTGATCCGGTCGAGCCGCGCCTGACCGGCGCTGTCGTCGGCCAACGCATCGCGCAGGCGGCCGAGCAGCTTCCGGCTCTCGCTTTCAGTCGATGGGACCATGACGCCTCTCCCGCGCTGTCGCCGGATGAGCTTCCGCACCGCGACCCGGTCGCAGGATGCCTCCGGAGAGAGGCATATTGCAAGGCATTCACTGACTAAAATCGTCGGGGCGGCTGCCGCGCGCATGGCGGTGCCCGATGCGCGGGCGAGGTGCCTCCGCTTCGGTCGGCCCCCGCAGGGAAGCCCTAATGCGCGCGTTCCAGCTCGAACGCGTCGTGGAGCGCCTGAACTGCAAGCTCCATGTACTTCCGGTCGATCAGGACGCTGATCTTGATCTCGGATGTCGTGATGACCTTGATGTTGACGTTCTCGTCCTTGAGAGCCCTGAACATCCGTGCCGCGACACCGGCATGGCTGCGCATGCCGATGCCCACGACCGACACCTTGCTGACCTCCGTGTCGGCCACGAGGTCGTGGAAGTCGATCTCGCCGCTCTCGCGCGCGTCGCGCATCGCCTTCTCGGCGCGCGGCACCTGGTCGACGGGGCAGGAGAAGGTCATGTCGGTATGACCCTCCTCCGAGATGTTCTGGACGATCATGTCCACGTTCACGCCGCCCTCGGCCAGCGGCCCGAAGATCGCCGCGGCGATGCCGGGGCGGTCGGCGACGCTCAGAAGGGTCATCTTGGCCTCGTCGCGCGAATAGGCGACACCGGCAACGACATTGCTTTCCATGATCTCGTCCTCTTCGCAGACCAGCGTCCCGGCATTCTCGTCATATTCGTCGAAAGAGCTCAGGACACGCAATTTCACCTTGTAGCGCATGGCAAGCTCGACCGAGCGGGTCTGGAGGACCTTCGCCCCGAGACTGGCGAGTTCGAGCATTTCCTCAAAGGCGATCCGGTCGAGCTTGCGGGCCTTGGAGGTGATGCGCGGATCGGTGGTGTAGACCCCGTCCACATCGGTATAGATGTCGCAGCGCACGGCATCGAATGCTGCGGCGAAGGCCACGGCCGTCGTGTCGGACCCGCCGCGCCCGAGCGTCGTGATCCGGCCCTCGGGGCTGACGCCCTGAAAGCCCGCGACGACGGCGACCTTCATGCCGTCTGCGAATTTGGCGGAGATGTTGTCGGTCGGGATCTCTTCGATCCGGGCCGCGCCGTGGGTGCCGTTGGTCCTGAGCGGCACCTGCCAGCCCTGCCAGGATCGCGCGGGGATGTCCATCTCCTGCAGGGTCAGCGCCATGAGGCCGGCGGTGACGTTCTCGCCCGAACTGACCACGGCGTCGTATTCGCGCGCATCGTAGAGCGGCGATGTCTCGTTCACCCAACCGACAAGCTCGTTCGTCTTTCCCGACATCGCGCTTACGATGACGATGACGTCATGGCCGTTCGCGACTTCGCGTCCGACGCGTTTGGCGGCGCGGCGGATGCGGTCGAGCGTCGCGACCGACGTCCCCCCGAATTTCATGACCAGCACCGACATCCGGGGCTCCTCGTGCAGTGTTGGGCGCGCTTTTAGGCAGGTGAGCGGGGACACGCAAGCCGCTCGGGTGTGGAACGCTTCGGGTCGGTTCCCGGGTGCCGGAAAGGGTGGAAAGCAGATCGGTTCTGGGAGGCTCGCTCGCCTTTCTCAAGGCACCTGACCCTCGTGGGGAAACGCATCGTGCTTAAGGCCGAATTCCCAACGGGAAGCCATCTCGCAACAATCGCGGCGCCTGCGGTCGCCTTGACGACGATCCGATGGATCCAGACGCGGCAAGAAAGGTGGGGGCCGCCCGATCGACGGGCGGCCCTGGACTGCGGACCTACTCGATGACGGCCTGACGCTGACGGTCGATCTCGGCCTCGACCGTCTCGACGCTGGACGTCATCGCCTCGTAGATTTCGGCTCCGCCGTCGACGTTCTGCTGGAACCACTCGTAGACGGGTTCCGCCGCTTGGGAGAAGAGCTCCATCTGCTCGGGCGTGGGAACGTAGAGATCGCCGCCACCTTCCTGGAACGCCTGATAGGCCTCGATCGACTTGCGCTTGGGCGAGGCGAAGGTCGCCTGCTGGAGCTGGTAGAATCCGTCGACCACGATCCGCTTCTGCAGGTCGTCGAGCGACGCGAACCGCTCGCCGTTCATGAACCAGAGCGCGCCCATGTAGGCATGACCGTCAAGCGTCATGTATTGCAGGCCGGCATCGGGAAAGCGCATTCCCATGATGTCGGTGATGCCGTTCTTCGTGCCCTCGACCACGCCCGTCTGGAGCGAGGTGAAGAGTTCGGGCCACGGGATCGGCGTCGGTGCCGCACCGAGGGCGCGGGTCAGCTCTTGCGGGAGGTCGGCCACGACCGTGCGGATCTTGAGGCCTGCGAGGTCCTCGGGCGTCTCGACGCGGCGTTGCGTGTTGGCGAAGTTGCGCCAGCCGCCGGTATTGCCGATCGTCATGAGCTTGATCTGACCGCCACTCGTCTGCTCGACCATGTCCTGCATCGTGGTCATGAAATCGCTGCCCGCTTCGAGCACGCCTTCGGCGATCCGGTCGTCAGCCATCACGTAGGGAAGGTCGAGAACCTGAACGAAGGGGAAGATCCCGCTGGTACCGCCGCTGGTCGACACGAAGATGTCGATCGATCCGTCGGCGACGCCCTGCATGCATTCCTGCCCGTTCGAGCAGAGCTGCGTGCCGATGAAGAGCTCGACGGCGATGGATCCGTTGGAGGCCTGTTCGACGTAGTTCTTGAAGACGACGAGCCCGTCGTAATCCTCGTCGTTCTCGTTGGAATTGGCCGTCGCGCGCAGGGTCACGTCCTGCGCCTGTGCGGCAATCGCCGTGGTCGCGAGAAGGGCCGCCAGGGTGGCGCGCATCAGGTGTTTCGGCATGGTCTCTCTCCCTTTGGTTATAGTGTCGGTCAGCTTGCGAAGCCCGTCAGGCGCGGAATCGTCATCGAGATCGCGGGGAAATACGTGATGAGAAAGATCACGAGGATCTCGACCGCGAGGAATGGCAGGATCGCCTTGGAGATCGTCTCGACCCGTTCGCCTGAAACAGAGGACGCGACGAATAGGATCAGTCCCATGGGCGGCGTGGCGAGGCCGACGGTGAGGTTGACGCTCATGATGATCGCGAAATGGACCGGATCGACGCCGAGCGAGGTGAAGATCGGCCCCAGGATCGGACCGAGAATGATGATCGCGGGTCCCGCATCGAGGAACATGCCGACCAAGAAGAGCAGCACGTTGATGAGGAACAGCAGGATCAGCGGGTTCTCGGAAAGCGACAGGATGAAATCGGCGAGGATCTGCGGCGCGTAGGACAGCGAGACGACCGTCTTGAACGCCATCGCGGCACCCACAAGCAGCAGCACCACCGCCGATGTCGTGGCGGCCCGCGACAGTACCTCGGTGATGTCCGAGATCTTGAGCGTGCGCATAATGAAGATGCCGATGATGAGCGCGTAGGCCACGGCGACGGCCGCCGCCTCGGTCGGGGTGAAGATGCCCAGAAGGATCCCGCCCATGATGATGACGGGTGTCATCAGCGGGAAGAACGCCTTGAGAGAGGCACGTCCGCGTTCGGCCCAGGTGGTCTTCTCGCTCGCAATCGGGAAGTCGTAGCGGTCTGCCATGAGCTTGATGACAAGCATCAGCCCCAGACCCACGAGCGCGCCCGGAATGATCCCCGCGAGGAACAGCGCCGCGACCGATTCACCCATCACGTAGGCATAGATGATCATGATGCCCGATGGCGGGATGATCGGGCCGATGACCGACGACGCCGCGGTGATCGCTGCGGCGAAGCGGCGGGTATAGCCCTGACGCTCCATCGCCGGGATGAGCATGGAGCCGAGCGCCGAGGTATCCGCCACGGCCGAGCCCGACAGCCCGGCGAAGAGCATCGACGACAGGACGTTCACATGCGCAAGCCCGCCGCGCAGATGGCCCATGAGCGCCTGGGCGAACTCGACCAGGCGTTCGGTGATGCCGCCCTTGTTCATCAGCTCGCCCGCGAGCATGAAGAACGGGATCGCGAGGAGCGGGAAGCTGTCCATCCCGTTGTAGAGGTTGCGGTAGAGCAGGGTGATGTCGCGCTCCTGGCCGTTCAGCCAGAGCAGGATCCCGGGTGCGGCGAGCAGCCCGAAGAAGACCGGCAGCCCGATGCCGAGAAAGACGAGGAAGACGGGAAGGAACCAGATCAGCATGTCATTCGGCCATCAATTCTTCTTCGGCGAGCTCGAGCGGTTTGAGATCGGTCGCGCCGAGCAGCTTCAGCAGGTTGCGCAGGATGAGCTCTATGTTGACGATGAAGAGCAGAACGAAGCCCACGAAGAGGCTGGCCATCATCCAGCTGCGGGGAACGCGGAACCATCCGTCGGGTGTGGGAAGGTAGAGCGACGCGGTGGCGAATTGCCCGCCGAAGCCCGTGATCTCGCCATAGCCGATACGGATGCCCACGAAGAGGACGAGCCCGGCAATCGCGAGAAGGAAGAGCGACAGCAGCGCGGCAAGCGCCCGCGGCAGGTAGAAGAGCAGCATGTCGATCGCGACGAAGCCACCCCGGCGATAGGCCATCGGCGCGATGAGCCCGGTCAGCCAGAGCATCATGAAACGCGCGGCCTCGTCCGGCCATGGCAGGGCCGCGTTGAGAACGTAGCGAAAGAAAACCTGGATCAGCGTCACGATGACCATCAGCGCGATCGCGACGATCGCGAACCAGCGGCCAGCGGGCAACACCCAGTCGTTCCAGGTCTGGAAGGGCCACAGTAGCCCCCTCAGCACGCGCATGCGCATTTCCTCCCCAAATTTGCTGCGTCGGATCTTCCGGCGCGGCCGCTCCCTTTCTTCAGAGGAGCTTCGTGAACAGGCCGAATTGTCCGCCCGAGAAAATCAGCGGTGCCCCTTCCCGGTGGCAGGCCGCGATGACCCGTCCCAGGACGATCGCGTGATCGCCCGCGTCGTGGACCGCTTCGGTCCGGCAATGAAACCGGGCGAGGCATCCCTCGATCAGGGGGGTGCCGTCTTCACCTTCCGTCCAGTCCAGCTCACCGAAGGCATCGCCCTGGCGGACGAAGGCGCTGGCGAGATCCGCCTGATCGTCGCCCGCGACGTGGATCGCGAAGCTCTCCGACTTGACGAACTGCGTGAAGCGGCTCGATGACTTGGCGGGCGACCAGAGCACCAGCGGCGGGTCGAGCGAAACGGACGCGAAACTGTTCGCCGTGATGCCCAGCGGTCCGTTCTCGGTACCGGTCGTGATGACCGTGACGCCCGTCGCAAAGCGACCGAGCGCCTGCCTGAGCGCGCGCGTATCCTCGAGGGGTGTGTGCTCGGTCTGGGTCATGGGTCAGGGAACCTCGTGGCCGAGCGCGAGGGTGTAGAGTTCGAACCAGTCCTGCCGATCGAGCTTGATCTCGGCCGCGCGGCCAAGGTTGCCGATCCGGTCGACATTGTTCGTGCCCATGACCGGAAGGATGCCGGCCGGATGCGCGAGAAGCCATGCCACCGCGATCGTCGCGATGTCGCAGCCATGCGTCTCCGCATATTCCGCGAGCTTGCGGTGCAACGGTCCCTGACCTTCGCCCTGCATGAGCGAACCGCCACCGAGCGGCGACCAGGCCATCGGGGCGGCCCCGAATTCGCGGATGAACGAGAGGTCGCCATTCGTGAAGGGAGAGATCTCAGCTAGGCTCATCTCGATCTGGTTGGCGACGAGCGGAGTCTTCATCGCCGATTGCAGCAGCGTCCAGTCATGGCGCTTGAAGTTCGAGACGCCGACGGCACGCGCCTTGCCCGCAGCGACGGCCGCGTCGAGTGCAGCACCCGTTTCGTGGTGATCCATGAACGGATCGGGCCGGTGGACAAGCAGCAGGTCGACCGTCTCGACGCCCATGAGTTCGAGCGACGCGTCGAGCGAGCTCTCGATATGTGCGCGCGACGTGTCGTAATGCTTCAGCCGCTTGTCGGAATGTCGTCCGGCCGGCGCGACGATGTCGCATTTCGTCACGATCTCGATCGCGTCGCGCAGTTCCGGCGTAAGGGCGCGGCCGAGGATCTCTTCGGACATGTAGCCGCCGTAGATGTCGGCCTGGTCCATCGTCGTGATGCCCTGTTCGAGGCAGGCCTCGATCTTGGCGCGAACATGCTCGGGCGAGGTGTCGGTGTCGTCGCCAAGCCGCCACATGCCATAGACGATGCGGCTGAAACTTACGTCTTCGGTGATCTTCACACGATCCATCAGCGGCGTTCTCCTGCCCCGAGCGGGGTCTGCGGCGTTCCCTGCGGGACCCTTCCGTAGGCCTCCGGCAGCGAACAGGTCTTCAGGTTTGGCAGGACGCGCTGTCCCACCGATTTGCATTCGTCCATATGCGGGTAGCCCGAGAAGATGAAGGCACGGATGCCCATCTTGCGGTATTCCTCGATCTTGCTCAGGACCTGGTCGGTACTGCCGACCAAGGCGGCACCGCAGCCCGACCGCGCACGGCCGACTCCAGTCCAGAGGTTCGGTTCGATATAGCCGAACTGGTCGGCAAGCTCGCGAGCGCGGGCCTGATGGCTCACACCGAGAGAGGTCGAATCGTGCGCCCGGTCGCGGATCAGCGTGCCGAGTTCGTCGTCGAGCTGGCTCACCAGATGCTCGGCATATTCCTTTGCCTCGGCTTCGGTGTCACGAACGATCATGTGCACGCGCAGACCGTAATCGAGAGTTCTACCATATCTCTCGGCAGCTTCGTTGGCGTCCTTCATCCGCTGGGCGAGCTGGTCCTGCGGCTCGGGCCACATCAGGTAGACGTCGCAATGCTGGCCGCAGAGGTCGAGCGCAGACGGAGAATACCCCCCAAAATAGAGAAGCGGCCCACCTTCTTGATACGGCTTGGCGGGATCCGTCGTAATCCCTTTGAAATCGTATATTTCGCCGGTGTAGTTGATCTCTTCCTGGGTCCAGGCCTGCTTGAGGATTTCCACCACCTCGCGCGAGCGCTGATAGCGGTAGGCGCTTTCGGCCTTCTCGCCGGGAAAGTCCGACGAGATGACGTTCAGCGTAAGCCGCCCTTCGAGCATGTGATCGAGCGTGGCGACCGTGCGGGCGAGCATGATCGGCTGCATCTCGCCGCAGCGGATGGCCGCGAGCATGTTGATCCGGTCGGTGAGGGGCGCACACCCCGCGACGAAGGTCAGCGTATCCTGTCCGACCTGGTAGGAGGACGGGCACAGGATGTTTCGGAACCCTTGCGCCTCGGCCTCCCTGAGAATGCCGCTGCAATGGGCGAAGGTCGATTTCAGGTCGTTCTCCGGCACGCCGAGGTGACGGTAATCGTCGGAGCAGAGCGCCGCGAACCACGAAATCTCGACGGCGTCGAGATCGGCCGAGGTGACGGGGACGATGGTCATGCTGCGATCCTTCCGGAAGTGTTCGAGTTTCGACTTGCGTAACACGGGTGGCCTAGTGCATCAATAGTGTATCAATCGAAATCGGATCCTCTCCATGTCCGGGCCATCCGCCGCGCCGATCTATCTCCAGATTGCCGATCTCCTGATCCGTCGGATCGCCCAGGGGTCGTTGATCGAGGGTGAGCGCCTGCCGCCCGAGCGCGACATGGCCGCCGATCACGGCGTCGCCGTCGGAACCTTGCGAAAGGCTCTGAACGAGCTGCACGCGCAAGGATTGCTGGAGCGTCGGCAGGGATCGGGGAACTACGTGCGCGGCGTGCGCGAGGTCGGCGGGCTCTACGGATTCTTCAGGCTCGAACGGCCCGATGGACCGGGGCTGCCGGACGCCCGGATCCTGTCGGTGGAGATCGCCGCGAAACCTGCGGGTTCCCCGCCATTCGGCTCGGCCCCCGATGCCCACCGCATCAGGCGATTGCGGCTGCTCGACGACCTTCCCGTCGCGGTCGAGGAGATCTGGCTCGACAGGGGGCGTGCACCCTCGCTCGATCCGGAGGCGATGCTGCCCTCGCTCTACCAGACCTATCGGCAGCTCCTCGGGCTCAGGATCGTGCGGATCGAGGATCGCGTGGGGGTCGGGCCGCTGCCTGCCTGGGGGTCTGGTCCGCTCGACCGCCGGACTGGGGCGGTCACGGGTCAGGTCGCGCGCGTCTCGTGGTCGCAGGATGGCGATCCGGTGGAATATTCGACGACCTGGTTCGATCCGGACCGGGTCCGCTACGTCAGCAGACTGAAATAGGAAAAAGATGTCCAAGGTCATACATTACGGGATCGTCGGCTGCGGCATGATGGGTCAGGAGCATCTGAGAAACATCGCGCTTCTGCCCGATGCCCGCGTCGCCGCCATCGTCGAACCAGATGCCGAGCAGGCGGCACTTGCCGCCGCGATGGCACCCGGCGCGCAATTCTGCAACGATATCGAGGCTCTCCTCGCGGTCGAACCGCTCGACTGCCTTCTCGTCGCATCGCCGAACCACATGCATCTCCAGCAGCTCGAGCAGATCGGACGGATCCGTCCGCTTCCGATGCTGATGGAAAAGCCGCTCTACAGCGACGAGGCGCAGGCCGCCCGGATCGCGTCTCTCGGTTATGCCGCACCGATCTGGGTGGCGATGGAGTATCGTTACATGCCACCGATCCAGGCGTTGATCGATCAGGTCGACGCGGCGACGGGCGGCCCACTCATGCTGACGATCCGCGAGCATCGCTTTCCGTTTCTCGAGAAAGTCGGCAACTGGAACCGCTTCAACGAGACGTCGGGCGGCACGCTGGTCGAGAAATGCTGCCACTTCTTCGACCTCATGCGCCTCATTCTCCGCTCGGAGCCCGTCCGCGTGATGGCCAGCGCGGGGCAGTCCGTCAATTTCCGCGACGATCGCATCGAGGGGCGTCAGCCCGACGTCTGGGACAACGGCTACGTCATCGTGGATTTCGAGAGCGGCGCGCGTGCAATGCTCGAGCTCTGCATGTTCGCCGAGGGCTCACGCTATCAGGAAGAGATCAGCGTCACGGGGCCCAACGGCAAGATCGAGGCGCTGGTGCCCGGTCCCACGCGCTTCTGGCCGGCACATCTCGGCGCGCCGCCGGTGCCCCAGGTCATCGTCAGCCCCAGATCTCCCAAGGGCCCGCAGATCGTCGACATTCCGGTCGATCCGACGCTGCTCGATGCGGGCGATCACAACGGCTCGACCTTCTATCAGCACGACCGGTTCCGCCGGGTTGTCATGGGCGAGGGCGCGGTCGAAGTCACGCTCGATGACGGGGCGCGGGCCGTGGCGATGGGGCATGCCGCGCAGAGATCTGCGATGACGGGGGAGGCCGTCGAGATCCCGGCTCCCGAAAGTGTACTTCGGAGCGTCGCCGGGGCCGTGTGACGCGGCGTAGCTGTCGGCGCTTTTCGGGTTCGTGGTCACGGCATCTCGCTTTGCGCCTTCACGTCGAAGGCTGCATGCCATAGATACGGTGCCGTGACACATTCGGCGGCATCCGAACGGCCGTCCGGCAAAGGAGAGAGCAGATGCTCAACAATATCGGCCTGCCCGGCCTTCTTCTGATCGCGGTCGTGGTGCTCGTCCTCTTCGGACGCGGCAAGATCTCGTCACTGATGGGCGAGGTCGGCAAGGGCATCACCGCCTTCAAGCGCGGCGTTAGCGACGGCGAGGCAGAGGAGTCCAAGTCCGACAACGCCCGCGAGATCTCGCCGCCCGAAAACGACAGCGAAGCATCGGCCCCCGGCCGCGCGACCGCGCATCGGAGCCCCGAAAGCACGCTCGACCCGGAGCGTCGCGGCTAAGCGCGCGATCGCGCGAAGGGGGCGCAGCCCATGTTCGATATCGGGATGACCGAACTTCTGGTCATCGGCATCGTCGCGTTGATCGTCGTCGGGCCGAAGGACCTGCCGGGCATGTTTCGTACGCTCGGCCGTTTTACGGGCAAGATCAAGGGGATGGCACGCGAGTTTCAACGCGCCATGGAGGACGCCGCGGACGAGTCCGGCGTGAAGGATATCAATCGGGACCTGAAGGGCCTGAGCAATCCCAAGAAATACGGTCTCGACAAGCTCGACGAGGCATCGAAGGCGTTCCAGAAATGGGAGCCGGGCAAGTCCCCGTCCTCGCGTCCGAAATCCGCGACCCCGCGAGCCGGTTCGCAATCCGCGACCGATCGGGCGAACCGCGAGGCGGCTGCCCGCGCGAATGACGAAACGGTGCCCGCCGCGCAGCCCGCGCCGGCCATGAAATCGACAGGCAACGCGGCGGAGTCGCCGCTCACCACAGAATCAGGCGGGGAAGACCGCGAATGAGCGCCGGAGACGAGATCGACGACAGTGCGGCACCACTGATCGAGCATCTGGCCGAGCTCAGAACCCGGTTGATCAAGTCCGTGATCGCCTTCACGATCGGCATGATCATCTGCTTCACGGTCGCGACCCCCATCTTCAACTTCCTGACCGAACCCCTCTGCAAGGTTCTGGCCGAGCGGGGTCAGGACTGCGACCTTATCTTCATATCGCCTCAGGAAGGGTTCTTCGTCGCGATCAAGGTCTCGCTTCTCGGCGGGCTCTTCCTCGCCTTTCCGGTCATCGCTGGGCAGATGTGGCGCTTCGTGGCTCCGGGGCTCTACAAGTCCGAGCGTGGCGCGTTCCTGCCGTTCCTGATTGCCTCGCCCTTCATGTTCATCCTTGGCGCGGCATTCGCCTTCTACGTCGTAACGCCGCTCGCCTACGACTTCTTCCTGGGATTCCAGCAATTCGGAGCGGAGGGAGAGGCGCTGACGCCCGAGGTTGGTGCGCCGCTTTCCGTGGTCTTCCAGGGCTCCGCGCAGGAATACCTGAACCTCACAATCAAGTTCATCGTGTCTTTCGGGCTCTGTTTCCAGCTGCCCGTCCTTCTGACTCTCATGGGCAAGGCGGGCATCGTTTCCGCACGTGGGCTGGCCGCCATGCGCAAATATGCAGTCGTGGGCATTCTCGTGCTCGCAGCGCTCGTGACGCCGCCCGACGTGATCACGCAGGTCATCCTGTTCGTCGTGGTCTACGGCCTCTACGAGATTTCCATCTTCCTCGTCGCGCGGGTCGAGCGCAAACGGGTCGCGCAGCTGCGTGAAGAAGGTGTGCTGGGCGAAAACGAGGACCTCTACGATTTCGACGCGGCCGAAGCGGAAGACGAACCCGAGCCTGAAGACGAAAGCAAACGACCATGACCGATCCGATGGCCCGGATTGCCGACGCGCTGGAGCGGATGTCGCCTCCGCCGCTCGACGCGCCCGATTTCGGCGGCGCGGACGCCTTCGTCTGGCACGTCTCGCCTGACCGTTTGCAACCGGTGCCCACGGTCAACCGGGTAGAGATGAACCTTCTCGTGGGGATCGACCGGTCGCGCGACACATTGCTTGAGAACACGCGGCAATTCGCGCGGGGCCTGCCTGCGAACAACGCGCTTCTCTGGGGCGCACGCGGCATGGGAAAATCAAGCCTGGTCAAGGCTATCCATGCCGAAGTTGCGAAGGACGCGCCGCTCAAGATCGTCGAGGTCCAGCGTGAGGATCTGCCCTCGATCGGCAGGCTTCTGCGGCATCTCAGGGCTGCGGCACATCGTTTCGTGCTTTTCTGCGACGACCTGTCGTTCGGGCATGACGACCAGCATTACAAGTCGCTGAAGGCCGTGCTCGATGGCGGGATAGAGGGACGGCCCGACAATGTCGTCTTCTACGCCACCTCGAACCGGCGTCACCTGATGCCGCGCGACATGATCGAGAACGAGCGGGCCAGTGCGATCTCTCCGACCGAAGCCACCGAAGAGAAGGTCTCGCTCTCGGATCGGTTCGGTCTCTGGCTTGGCTTCCATCCCTGCACGCAGGACGAGTATCTTGCGATGATCCGTGGATATTGCGACGCGCATGGCGTCGAGATCGACGACGCGACTCTGAGATCCGAGGCGATCGAATGGCAGGCCACGCGCGGCAGCCGGTCGGGTCGCGTCGCGTGGCAGTATTTCACCGATCTCGCCGGACGGCGCGGCGTCGCACTCTGATCATTCGAGGTAGTTTACGGGATCGACACTGTCGAAGCCCTCGCGCACCTCGAAATGCAGGAAGGCGGGATCGCTGTCGCGGATCCGTGCGACGGGCTGCCCACGGGTGACGCTGTCGCCGTTGCCGACGCTGATTCCCTCGACGCCTGCATAGACGGTCAGGATATCGCCGGGATGCCGGATGACGAGGATTGGGATCTGATCGGTATCGCGGGTGATCGCCGCGACGACGCCATCGCCCGCCGCGCGCACCGGCGTCCCGGGCGTTGCGGAAATGTCGATCCCGTCATTCTGCCCACGCGAGAACGGCCGAATGATCGGGCCCTGTACCGGAAAGGCGAAGCGTGCATCGCTCGTGCTTTCTTCGGTCATCTCGGAGCCCAGATCGGGAGAGTCGGGGCGTTCGGGCGGTTCCTGGTTGGCTGCCTCCTCGGGAAGGGGGGCCGCGGCCGACGGGGGAATCGGTGCGACCGATCCCGCGCCCGGTGCGCTTTCGGGCGGTGCAGACGGCGCGTCTGCAACGGGGATCAGCAGGTATTGCCCTTCGCGCACCGTGTAGTTCTCGTCGAGACTGTTCCACTGGCCCAGCGACTGCACCGGAACGCCGTATCGCCGCGCGATGGAAAATGCTGTTTCGCCACGGGCGACCTGATGGCGAACGGGTTCGCCGCCGCCGCCGCTTACCTGCGCGCGGTCGATGGCCGCGCCGGCCCGATCCTCGAGCGGTTGGGTGGTGACGGTTCCGGTGCCGAGCGCGCCGGGATTGGTGGGTGCGACCGCCCCGGTCGCGGGCGACGGCTCGCTGACGCGCCGTGGCAATGCGATGACCTCACCTTGCCGCAGCTCCACTCCGACAGGCGCACCGTTGTAACGGGCTAGTTCTTCGGCGGGAAGGCCCACGCGGGTTGCCACATCCGCCATCGTGTCGCCCCGACGCGCGATCGCCACCTGGTAGTTGGGATAGGAAATCACGCCGCGCGCATCGGGCTGAGGCGGCGCGGCCACGCCCTGACGCACGGCCGGCGCGGTGCTGAACCCGTCTACATTGCCGCGCAGATCGAGATCGAACCCCTCTCCGTTCCGATCGCAGGCCGCGACCGCGAGAATGGCGATCATCGCGATCGGCGCGCGCCGCAGGAGGAGGGGGGAATATGTCATCGCTCTGTCCTTGTCGGGATGCGCGACCTCTGCCGGGCCGGTTCGCATCGCGTGTTTTGCCTCGATCGGGGCAATCGGTCCCGTGCCATGCGCCCGCAGATTAGTCGCGTCCGATCCCCTCGAGCAAGGGCACGAAGCGCACGGATCGGAGATCGTCGTAATCGAATCCCCTTTCCGTCCGCGTGACCTTGATGAGGGTCTGGACCGAATCGCTCTGACCCACCGGTACGACCATGATGCCGCCGACCCGCAGCTCGGCCAGAAGGGGCCCGGGCGGATCTTCTGCGGCAGCAGTTACGAGAATGCGGTCGAAGGGAGCCTGATCGGCGAGACCGCGACTTCCGTCGGCGGTAAAGGCCGTGACGTTCGAGAGACCCAGCTCGTCGAAGACCTTGCGCGCCTCGCTGACGAGGCGACGATGCCGTTCGACCGTGTAGACGCGCCGCGCAAGGTACGAAAGCACCGCTGCCTGATACCCCGATCCCGTCCCGATCTCGAGCACCTTGTCGCGGGGTGTGACTGCGAGGGCCTGTGTCATCAGGCCCACGATCGACGGCTGGCTGATCGTCTGTCCGCAGGCGATCGGCAGCGGCATGTCGTCATAGGCGCGGTCGGTGAAAGTGCCGCGTACGAAGCGTCCCCGATCGACCTTTTCCATCGCGTCGAGGACACGCTTGTCGGTCACGCCGTTCGAGCGCAGCGTGAAGAGGAACTGCATCCGTGCGCCGGCATCGAAGCTCATGAAAGCGCGTCCGCGAGGGCCCCGAGCGTGTCGTGGCGGGTCAGGTCGGCCGTAAGCGGTGTGATCGAAACGTAACCGTCGAGATTGACGGCCGCGTCGCTGCCGGGTTCCGTCGCGCGGCTTTGATCCGCTCCCTTGACCCACAGAAACCGCCGGCCCGAGGGCGAAAGGTGCGGCTCAACGCTGAAGCCGTCGCCGCTTCGAAAGCCCTGCGCCGCAGCACGGAGGCCGCGAACGTCGGTGCCCGGACAGGGCGGAAAATTCACGTTGTAAAACGTACCGTAGTCACCCGTGCCCCAGAGATCCGCGTCGAGGATCGCGCGGATGGTCCGTTCGCCCCAGACCCGCGCCGCATCGAAGCCGTCGTCGAGATGCCGGTTGCCGGGGCCGTAGAACTGGCTGAGGGCGATGGACCTCACGCCCTGGAGCGCCCCTTCCATCGCCGCTCCGATCGTGCCGGAATAGAGCACGTTCTCGGCCGAATTGTTGCCGCGATTGACCCCTGACAGGATCAGGTCGGGCCGCCAGGGCAGGATGTCGTGAAGGGCGGCCAGCACGCAATCGGCGGGGGAGCCTTCGACGGCCCAAGAATGCTCGCCGACCTGACGGACCAGAGTGGGGTGGACGTAGTTCACGCAATGGCCGACCCCCGATTGCTCGAAGGCGGGCGCGACGGTCCAGACCTCGTCGCCCATGGCGCGCGCGATCTCTCCGAGCGCCACGAGACCGGGCGCGTCGATGCCGTCGTCATTGGTGATGAGGATACGCAAATCTACACCTGTTTCCGTGGGATCGCGCTTTCTTAGGTCAGGCGGGCCGCCCCGGCAAGCTCAGAGCAGGGCGAGAAGCCGCGCCGCCTCGCCTTCGCAGGTCGCAAGGGCGCTGCGATCCTCGCCCGGGAAAAAACGCGCGCGTGTGGCGGTCGGCATCGGTGCGGGGGAAAGGATCCGGACCCGCGGGCCGGTCCGCTCCGTTTCGGCCTGCCAGCAGCTGGCGAGTGCGATCTGCGCGGATTTCGACGCCGCGTAATGGCCGAAGAATTTCTGACCTGCCCGCGCATCGTCGAAGAACACAGCAGAGCCCGCGGGGGCCGCGTTCAAGAGCGGCTCGACCATCGGGATCAGTGTCGCGGTTGCTGTCGCGTTCGTACCGATACTCGAGGCCCAATCCTTGGCCGCGAGATGTCCCGCCGGGGCGAGCGGTGCGGCATGGACCGCCGTATGGAGCCACAGATCCACATGGCCCCAGCGGTCGTAGATCCCGCGGCAGAGATGCGCCATCGCGTCCGCATTCGTGATGTCCATGGGTGCGAGGGTCGCCTGACCGCCCTTTGCCTGGATGCGGTCGTCGAGATCCTCGAGCGCGCCCGTGGTGCGCCCGACGGCCACGATGTGATGCGTGTCGCAAAGCGCCAGAGCTAGCGCTGCGCCGAGCCCGCGCGATGCGCCGGTGATGAGTGCGATCTTGGTCATGGTGCCGCCTTTGGGGCGCTCTGCCGGATTGGTCAAGCGCTCTGCGTCTATTCCGCGGCCGTCTTCATCCGGAAACCCTTCTCGATCCGGTCGGATGGCGTCACGGGGTAGTCGCCCGAAAAGCACGCATCGCAATATTGCGGCGCGTCCGCGTTACGGCCACCGGCCTCGCCCACGGCCCGATACATTCCGTCGAGCGAGATGAAGCGAAGACTATCGACACCCAGATGCGCGCACATCTCGTCCTCGGACATCGAGGCTGCCAGCAGCTTTTCACGTTCGGGGGTATCGACGCCGTAGAAGCAAGGCCAGGCGGTAGGCGGACTCGCCACGCGGAAATGGACTTCGGCCGCGCCCGCATCGAGCAGCATTTCTCGAATCTTGACCGATGTGGTGCCACGTACGACGGAATCGTCGACCAGCACGACGCGCTTGTCCCGGATCAGTGCACGATTGACGTTGAGCTTCAGCCGGACGCCCATGTTGCGGATCTGCTCGGTCGGCTCGATGAATGTGCGGCCCATATACTGGTTGCGCACGATCCCCATCGCATAGGGAATACCAGATTCCTGGCTAAAGCCGATTGCGGCGGGCGTTCCACTGTCGGGCACCGGGCAGACGAGATCCGCTTCGGCGGGAGCCTCGCGCGCAAGCTCGACACCGATCTGACGGCGTGTCTCGTAGACCGAACGCCCGCCAAGCATCGAGTCGGGACGGGAAAAATACACATGCTCGAAGATGCAGAATCGCGGGCGCTGCGGCGCGAAGGGGCGGTGAGAGGCGAGCTCGCCGTTCTCGATGACCACCATCTCGCCGGGCTCGACCTCGCGCAGGAACTCCGCACCGCAGATGTCGAGCGCGCAGGTCTCGGATGACAGAACGTAGCCGTCACCGAGGCGTCCGAGAACGAGGGGTCGCACACCGAGCGGATCGCGCACGCCGATGAGCTTGGTGCGGGTCATCGCGACGATGGAGAACGCACCTTCGACGCGGCGCAGTGCATCCTGCATCCGCTCGGGCACCTTGCGCTGCAAGGAGCGTGCCATGAGGTGGATGATGCATTCGCTGTCGGAATTGCTTTGGAAGATCGAACCGCGTTCGATCAGCTCGCGGCGGAGCGCGTCTGCGTTCACGATGTTGCCGTTATGCGCGATCGCGGCACCGCCCATCGAGAACTCCCCGAAGAAGGGCTGCACGTCGCGGATCTGCGTGTTGCCCTTTGCGCCGCTCGTCGAATAACGCACATGCCCGATTGCGAGGGTGCCGGGCAGGGTGTCCATAAGCGATTGCTTGGTGAAGTTGTCGCGGACGTAGCCGAAGCGGCGCGCCGAATTGAAACCGTGATCGGGATGGTACGAGACGATGCCGCCCGCTTCCTGACCGCGATGCTGAAGTGCGTGAAGGCCGAGCGCCACGAAGTTCGCGGCATCGCCCACGCCCGAGACGCCGAACACGCCGCATTCCTCGCGCAGCTTGTCGTCGTCGAACGGATGGGACGGGGGTAGGGAACGCATATGCACTCTCCCGAATCTGGGGCGGCAGATTTGCGCTGTCTAGATCGTGTTGCGCCGACTGTCACCCTCGCTCGGACCTCAAGCCGCATTTATAAGCGTCGGCAGCAGCGAGAGGATCAGAAGCGCCGCCATGATCCAGTTGAAGAGACGCAGCACGAAGGGTGACGACAGAACCCTTCGGACCTGTCCACCAAGCAGCGTCCAGAGCGAGATGCACGGCATAGACACCACCCCGAACGTTGCCGCGACGATGAGGACCGCCGGAACCGAACGGTCGGCGGCATAGATCGTCACCGCGCTCAGTCCCATCGCCCACGCCTTGGGGTTGACCCATTGGAAGAGCGCGGCCTGCAGGAAACTCAAGGGCCGGCCGACAGCTTCGGCCTGGTCCGGCGGGGCCGCACGAGCGATCCGCCAGGCAAGATATAGCAGATATGCAAGGCTCAGGACCGTCAGAAGCGTGTAGCTCGGCGGCCAGGCGTCGAACACCCGCGTCACGCCCATCCCGACGAGCGCGATCATCAGGGCGAAACCTCCGGTGACCCCGAACATGTGCGGCAGGGTCCGGGCAAAGCCGAAATTCGCGCCCGATGCCATCAGCATCAGGTTGTTCGGGCCCGGCGTGATCGTCGTGACGACGGCATAGAGCCCGAGTGCAAGTATCTGGTCATGTGTCATGGTGGGACTATCGCCGCGCGATGATGGCATTATCAGCCGAAATGAGGCACGATCACCGTCTAAACGACGTGGATCGGTGCGATGGACGATTTTGACGACAGGATATTGCGTACTCTTCGCGCAGATGGGCGGCTCAGCAATCTCGCGCTTGCCGAACGCGTGGGGCTTTCGCCTTCGGCGACGTTACGCCGTGTCTCTGCTCTGGAATCACGGGGCGTCATCCGCGGCTATCGCGCGCGGATCGATCCCATGAAGGTCGGAAACGGGTTCGTCGCCTATGTCACCGTCGGGTTGGGCTTGCATACGAAGGCGGCGCAGCAGACCTTCGAAGCGGCCGTCGCGCATGCACCGGAAGTTGTGGAATGTCACAACACGACGGGTCCGTTCGAATACCTGCTGAGAATCGAGGCGCAGGACCTCGCCGCATACAAGCACTTCCATACCGAGGTGCTCGGAACGTTGCCGCAGGTCACGGCGCTCACATCCTATGTGGTGATGGGCAGCCCCAAGGATCTGCGCGACTAGAACTCGCAGACACCCACAAGCTGTTCGTATTGCGCGACGATCCAGCCGGGCGCGTCCGTGGGCATCGCCGCGTTCAGACCGTCCTGCGATCGCGCGAAGATGTTGGCGGTCCGGCTGTTATCGACCATAGGGATCGATTCGGACCCCGCGATGCGGTCGTAGACGACGAGGGCCACCGCGACGAGCAGGACCCCGCGCGCCGCCCCGAAGAGAAATCCCAGTCCCTGGTCGATGCCGCCGACCGCCGAATCGCGCACCGCCCCGGACAGGAGCGGCGTGAAGATCGATACGAGGACGAGCGCGACGGCAAAGACGACCGCAAAGGACGCGATGACCGACAACTCGCACGAATCGCCCAGGAAGTCCCCCACGACCGGCAGTTCCACGATCAGAGGCCGCGTGACCGGCGCAAAGACGAAGGCCGCAATCGCCGCAACGATCCAGCCGACGATCGCCATGACCTCGCGTACGAAACCGCGACTGTAGGCGAGAATGGCCGATATGACGATGACACCGGCCACGATGCCGTCGACGAGGGTAAAGCCTTGCATGGAAGTCTGTCCTTATCCGGCCCCGAACATGTCGCCCACGAGCGTGGCTAGGTCGGGATAGCTCTTGAGGCTCATCCCCGATCTCTCCGTCTTCTTTGCGGCGACGGGAGCGATGGCGCTGGAAAAACCAAGTTTCGCCGCCTCTTTCAACCTGTTTTCGGTCTGGGGGGCGGGACGGAGCGCACCCGAAAGGCTGATTTCCCCGAAAGTGACCGATTGCGGGGGCAGGGCCACGTCCTCACGCGCACTTAGAAGTGCGAGTGCCACAGCCAGATCGGCCGCGGGCTCGCGCACGCGCAGACCGCCCGCGATGTTGAGATAGACATCGAGCCCCGCGAACGGGATCGCGCAGCGCGCCTCGAGCACGGCCAGGATCATGGCGAGCCGCCCGGTATCCCACCCGACGGCCGAGCGGCGCGGCTGCGCGTGCGGCGTGGGGGCCACGAGGGCCTGGATCTCGCAAAGGACGGGGCGCGAGCCTTCGATCCCTGCAAAGACCGCAGATCCAGGCGACGGACGCTCCCTGTCGCCAAGGAACAGCGCCGAGGGGTTCGCCACCTCCCGCAGGCCGCCGCCCGTCATCTCGAAGACGCCGATCTCGTCTGCGGGACCGAAGCGGTTCTTGACCGCGCGCAGGATACGGAACTGGTGGCCGCGCTCCCCCTCGAAATAGAGAACCGTGTCCACCATGTGCTCGACCACGCGGGGGCCCGCGATCTGTCCTTCCTTGGTGACATGGCCGACGAGAACCACGCTGATCCCGTGGCGCTTGGCGAATGTGGTGAGCTCGTGC
Organism: Palleronia sp. LCG004; assembly: GCF_032931615.1. Classification (NCBI taxonomy): domain Bacteria; kingdom Pseudomonadati; phylum Pseudomonadota; class Alphaproteobacteria; order Rhodobacterales; family Roseobacteraceae; genus Palleronia; species Palleronia sp. LCG004. The sequence goes on along the minus strand of NZ_CP136759.1, from coordinate 1,235,663 downwards.
GCGGCGGCACGGACCTGGCTGACCGATCCGGGCGCGCTCTCGACGTTGTCGGCCCACATCGTCTGGATCGAATCGATGATGACGAGCTGCGGTTGCTCGGCCTCAAGGGTTGTCATGATCTCGCGCAGGTTCGTCTCTGCGGCGAGGCTGACCTCAGCCTGTCCGAGGCCGAGGCGCTGCGCCCGCATGCGCACCTGCGCGTTCGCTTCCTCGCCCGAGACGTAGATGACCTTGAGCCCCGATCCCGCGAAGGCCGCCGCCCCCTGCAGGAGCAGCGTCGATTTGCCGATCCCCGGATCCCCGCCCACGAGGATGGCCGAGCCGGGAACGAGGCCTCCGCCCAGGACCCGGTCGAGTTCGCCGAGACCGGATTGCGTGCGGGGCGGGGGGGCTTCCTCGGTCGCGAGATCGCTGAGGACCATGCCGCGACCGCGCTTCGTTCCGAGCGATTTTGAGGCCGGACCACCGCTCGAAAGTCCTGCATCCTCGACGATCGTGTTCCATGCGCCGCAGGCGTCGCAGCGGCCCGACCACTTGGTGTAGGACGCGCCGCAGGCGGTGCAGTGAAAACTGGGAGTTCGTGCCATGCGCCCTTGTGCCAAAGCCCCCATCGGGGAGCAAGCTCACTCGGCGGCGACGGGCTTTGACGGAAGGGCCACGACGCGGGCGCGGGGCCGGGTGAAGCCGAGTTCGGCCAGCAGATCGCCGTATTCCTCGGCCATCCGTGACAGGCGGCTCTGCTGCATTTCCTCCTCGATCGTCACTGTGTCCCGCTCGCGACGGAGGTCCTTGCAGGCGGCAAGCGCGCTGTCGATCCGCTCCTCGAATTGCGCGATCTCTTCGCGCCGCTGGGCGAGGAAACTGCGCGCACGGGCCAGGTTCTCGTCTCCGTAGGTATCCGCAAGTTCTCGCGAGGCATAGGACATCTCGGCCGCGGTCTCGAGCACATCGGGTTCCAGATGGCCGAGATCGGGATGACGGCGAAGGTACAGGATCCGCTCCTTCACGGCGTCGAACTGCTCGCGCAACGTGAAGGCATCGCCGCGATCGGCGGCATGGCAGATGCGATAGGCCTCGGCCACGTCGGACATGGAGATCGAGAAGTCACGATGCGTCCGCTCCAGCGCGAGCACCCGCCAGCCCGATGGCAGGCAAGCCGCAATCAGAAGCAGCAGGATCGAAAGGCCCGTCTGTACGAAGCCGCCAGCCTCGTGGGTCGTGTCGCCGAACTGCAGGGGCATCCGCAGCAGGGGCAGCCAGCCGAGGAAGCCCGCAAGAGTCAGAGCAGCGAGTGAAACTGCGAGGGTAGCGACGGTGATCGTTGCGATCCAGTGCAGAGTCGCGACGGCGCGGTGACTGGTGTTCGGAGTGATATACGACATTTCAATCCCCCATTACATACATAAGCGGTGATCCGCCTATCTGGGGGAAGTATATTTTTCGTGAGCAGTTCCGGATTAGCGGCGCGCATGGTTAATCGTGGTATGCGCGCCACATGCCGGAAATGGCCGTCAAACGTAGGTTCGGCGGTATCTCCGGCCCAGACTTGTCAGTATCTCGTAGCCGATCGTGCCGGCGGCATTGGCAAGATCGTCGACGCCCTGTTCATGCGACAGGATGTCGAGATGGGGTGGAACCTCGTCGAGATGGGTCACGTCGACCGTCAGCATGTCCATCGACACGCGGCCTGCGAGCGGGCAGGGCACGTCGCCCGCGAAGAGGATCGCATCCTCACCCATAGCGCGGATCAACCCGTCGGCATATCCCGCCTGCACGGTCGCGATCCGCATCGACACCTCGGCGACGAAGGCCGCGCCGTAGCCGATACTCTCGCCCGGATCGACATCACGAAGCTGGATGACCGGCGCGCTCAGTTGCACGACGGGACGTGCATCGGCGAAGGGCAGCCCGCCATAGAGACCGATGCCGGGCCGCGTCATGTCGAAATGATAATCCGACCCGAGCAGGGTTCCGCCAGTCGCGGAGAGCGATCGCGGGACGGACAATCCCTCGGTCATTTCGAGGAATTGCGCGAGCTGCCGTTCGTTCATGGCGTCGTCGGGATCGTCGGCGCAGGCAAGGTGGCTCATGACGAGCTTGGGCTTCTGGCTGAGGACGATCTCGCGCGCGGCGCGCCATTCGCTGGGTTCGAGCCCGAGACGGTTCATGCCCGTGTCTAGCTGAACGCCGAAGGGATGGACCGGAAGCGCCTCGAAATGCCGGGTGAGCTGTTCGATGGAGTTGAGAAGCGGCACGAGGTTCAGCTCGCGGATCATCTCGGTATCGCCCGCCATGTGGCCTGAGAACACGTGGATCGTGGGACCGCGGCCGACGGCGTGACGAAGCTCCGCGGCTTCCTCGGCCTGGGCGACGAAGAAGCTGCGCGCGCCTGCCCGGGCGAGGGCCTTTGCGACGCGATCGATCCCCAGACCGTATCCATCGGCCTTCACCACCGCGCCGGTTTCGGTCCCCGGTCCCGACAGCGCGTCGAGCGCCCGCCAGTTCGCCGCAAGCGCGCCGAGATCGATCTTAAGTCGTGCCGTTCCCATGATCGACCTTCGGTTTGGATCTGTCGCTAGGCGCGAGGTGCGCCCTCTCAAGTCGGGGGTGATAGCCCTATAGAAGCGCGTGGTAAATGCGACGATGTGCAGACGGGGCAGGCCAGGCGAAGACTGTTCCGCGCGCGAAACAGTCGCGGATTTCCGCCGCTCAGAAGTCCCGGTTCGCCCCCTGCTGCCAAGGCTGCACGAGATTGCCGAACCGCGTGAAGCGACCCTCGAAACTCAGATCGACGCTGCCGATGGGGCCGTGGCGCTGTTTGCCGATGATGACCTCGGCGCGACCGTGCAGGCGCTCCATCTCGTCCTGCCAGGTCGCCATCTTCTCGAGCTCGTGGTCGCTCGGTTTCTCGCGTTCCTTGTAGTATTCCTCGCGGAAGACGAACATCACCACATCTGCGTCCTGTTCGATCGAGCCCGATTCGCGCAGGTCGCTGAGCTGAGGACGCTTGTCCTCGCGGCTTTCGACCTGCCGGGAAAGCTGCGAGAGCGCGACAACCGGGATGTCGAGTTCCTTGGCGATGGCCTTGAGACCCTGCGAGATCTCGGAAATTTCGTTGACGCGGTTGGCGTCGCGACCGGTCCCCTTGATGAGCTGCAGGTAGTCGACGAAGAGTGCGTCGAGCCCGTGTTCGCGCTTGAGGCGTCTTGCCCGCGCGGCGAGCTGACTGATCGGCAGGGCGGGCGTGTCGTCGATATAAAGCGGGCAGGCCTCGAGACTTTTCGCGGCTTCGACGAAGCGGCGGAACTCGCCCTCGTTCATGTCGCCGCGCCGGATCTGCTCGGACGGAACCTCCGAGGCTTCCGACAGGATTCGCGCGGCAAGCTGCTCGGCCGACATTTCGAGGCTGTAGAACCCGACTACTCCGCCATCGACCGTCCCTTCGCTGCCGTCGGGGCGCGTCCCCTTGCGATAGGCCTTGGCAATGTTGAAGGCGATGTTCGTGGCGAGCGACGTCTTGCCCATCGAAGGTCGTCCGGCAAGGATGAGAAGGTCCGACTTGTGCAGACCACCGAGCTTGCGGTCGAGATCGACGAGACCCGTGCTGACGCCCGCGAGGCCACCCTCACGCTGATAGGCGGCGTTGGCGACGTTGACCGCGTCGGTCACGGCACGCAGGAACGACTGGAAGCCCTGAGTTGCCTGTCCGGCCTCGCCGAGCTGATAGAGCGCCTGTTCCGCGTCGACGATCTGGTCGCGCGGCTCGGATGAGACGTCCACCTTGGCGGCCTTGGCGGCAATGTCCCGCCCGAGCTGGATCAGCTTGCGGCGAATGGCGAGGTCGTAGATGAGCTGCGCATAATCCTTGGCGGCATAGCTTGCGATCGCGGCCCCCGCGAGGCGTACCAGATAGGCTGGCCCGCCCAGATCCGCGAGGCCGGGCTCATCCTCGAGGAACGCTTTCAGCGATACCGGAGACGCCACCTGGTTGCGCGCGATCCGGGCCGAGGCGACCTCGAAGATGCGCGCATGGACCGGGTCGTAGAAATGCGCCTCGGAGATAACGGCGGCGACGCGGTCGTAGATGTCGTTGTTGGTCAGGATGGCCCCGAGGAGCTGCTGCTCCGCATCGATGTTGTGCGGCAGCAGCTCGGCCTGATCCCCGCTTTCGCCGCCTTGTCCCGTAACGCGCGCGATCTCGTTCATGCCGATCCCTTCCTTCCGTCGATCCATCCGGCATAGCGCCGTGACGGGGGACGGGACAAGGAGGGATAAGTGCGTGACGGCGGTTCTCCTCCGACGTCACCGGGCAGCGATGGCTCCGCCCTGGCACGTTGGCCCAGGGCGGGGGACCGTCAGGCCGTCGCGCGCGCCGCCTGCCAGTCGCGCGGATCCTTCAGGAATGCCTCGACCGCGTCGATCGTCGTCGCATCGAATGCCTCACGCGCCCGGGCGACGTCCAGAACGTCCCACCAAGTGCACAGAGCATGGAGCTGCACGCCGTGCTGTCCAAGCGTGTCATTGGTTTCGGGGAAAATGCCGTAGCTGAAAATCACGGCCGTATGCGCGCAAGTTGCACCCGTCTCGCGAATTGCATCGACGAAGCTCAGCTTCGATCCGCCGTCGGTGGTCAGATCCTCGACCAGCAGGACACGATCGCCTTCGCGCATCTCGCCCTCGATCCGGGCATTGCGACCGTAGCCCTTGGGCTTCTTGCGGACATAGCTCATCGGAAGGGCCATCCGTTCGGCCACGAGCGCGGCAAAGGGAATGCCCGCAGTCTCGCCTCCGGCGATGTTGTCGAAGGCCTCAAACCCCGCTTCGCGATGAACGGTCAACGTCAGGAAATCCATCAGCGTCGATCTGATCCGCGGATGGGAGATGAGCTTGCGGCAATCGATATAGGTGGGCGACGGCAATCCGCTCGCGAGCGTGTAGGGCTCGTCGGGGCGGAAATGGACCGCGCCGATCTCGAGCAGCATGCCGGCGGTCAGCCGGGCGATCTCGTCCTTGGGCGGGAAAGAGCTGGGAATCATGCTTTGGGCTCCTCTTGCAATCCGCCTTTTCCTTAGGGGACCGCGCCGAGATGCGCGAGCGGATCTTGGGAACCCCGGGTCGGCATTCCGCGAACCGCTCCCCGATGAGCGACGAGGCCGCAGGCCATCGCCAGGCTTGAGTAAACCGATATGCTTGTGGCCAGAGAATGAAACCAAAGGCCGGTGGGCTTACTCGGCCACGCGCCAGTGAAGCGGCATCCCGGGGTCGAAAACCGTGACGGGACCCTCCTCGGTCGCGATCGAGGAGGGATAGGCGACAGGCGCGCCCTTCTCCATAACGATCCGATCCTCGTTCGGAGGAAGGCGGTAGAATGCGGGGCCGTTCAGCGATGCGAACGCCTCGAGCCGGTCGAGCGCACCCGCGGCTTCGAAGACTTCCGCAAGGATCGAAAGCGTGTTCGTCGCAGTAAAGCATCCCGCGCATCCGCAAGGTTGCAGCTTGGCCGTATCGAGATGCGGTGCGCTGTCGGTCCCGAGGAAGAATGACGCGTCCCCCGAGGTCGCCGCCTTGACAAGGGCGTGGCGATGCTCCTCGCGCTTGGCGACGGGCAGACAGTAGTAATGCGGCCGGATGCCGCCCGCGAGGATATGGTTGCGGTTGATGACGAGGTGATGGGTCGTGATCGTCGCGGCGATGTCGGCACCGCCCTCGCGCACGTAATCGACCGCGTCGCGTGTCGTCACATGCTCCATCACCACGCGCAGGCCGGGAATGTCGCGCCGGATCGGGTCGAGAACGCGGGTGATGAAGGTAGCCTCGCGGTCGAAAATATCGATTTCGGGGTCGGTCACTTCGCCATGAACGAGAAGCGGCAGCCCGATCTGCGCCATGTTCTCGAGCACGCGCCTCACCTTCGAAAAATCCCGCACGCCGGAGGCGGAATTCGTGGTCGCCCCCGCGGGATAGAGCTTCACCGCCGTGATCAGTCCGATATCGGCAGCGGCGCGCAGATCGCGCACGTCAGTCTCTTCGGTCAGATAAAGGGTCATCAGCGGGCGGAACTTCGACCCCGTCGGCTTTGCGGCGAGAATGCGGTCTCGGTATTCGGCGGCGTCACGAGCCGTCACGACGGGCGGCACGAGATTCGGCATCACGATGGCACGGGCGAAGTTGCGCGTCGTTTCGGGCAGGACGGCGCGCATCATCGCGTCGTCGCGCAGGTGAAGATGCCAGTCGTCGGGGCGGCGCAGGGTCAATCTATCCATGTCCGTATGCCTATCCGCAACGACGCGGGTGATCCATGTCGAAAACGCGTTTGGCCCTCCGCGCCGTTTCGTGATGGAACGTCAGGCCGCTTCGAACAGTTTACCGCCGAATTGTAGTTCCGTTCGGGAGGAGACCCCATGCGTAGATCCCTCAAGGCCACCACCGCGATCGTTGCGTCGCTGAACCTCGTCTTGCCGACGCCGATCGCGGCGCAGACGGCTCAGGGCGACAATCCGGCACTCGATCAGGGGGTGGGACAGCAGATCATGGAGGTCTGCGCGGATCTCGACGTGGCGTCCTGCGTAGAGGCGACGGGTCTTCCCGAGCAACTCGTGGCCGATGCCCTGAACGGAGGCGGGGCGAGCGGTGAGGCGACGACCGAGGAACCGCTTGCCGAGACGCCGGAGAATCTTGAGGCCGAAGCCGAGACCGCTACGGAATCCGTTAGCGAGGCGGATGAGCCGGTCGCCGATGCAGTGAGCGAGCCGTCCGAGAGTGGTGAGGAAGCGATCGAGCGCGCCACCGAGGAAGCCACTCCGCCGCCTGCCGAAGTTAGCGAAGGAGGCGAAGAGACGATGGAGGCGGCGGGCGAGGAGCTCGAAGATAGTCTCACGCAAACAGAAACCGGTGATCCCCAGCAATCGGATGCCGCCCAAGGCGACCAATCCGATGCCGCCCCATCGGATGGAATGGAGCCGACCGCCGAGGAACGTGCCGGATCGACCGAGACGCAGCCCCGAGCTAGTGCGGCTGGCGATGCGGCAGGCACGGATGAGGCGACAACCGAACCGATGGCTGATGGCCAGCCAGATGGTGCGGGTTTGCAGGGCGGCACCGAGATGGGGGAAGACAGCCCTTCGTCTGGCATGACGGCCGAAGAGGTCCAGCGCGAGCTCGAGGCTGGCAGCGAGGCGCAGTCCGGCGAGACGACAGAGGATGCCGGGGCTGAAGCTGCTGTTCCGGCTGAAGACAATGCTTCCACCGAAAGCGCGACCTCCCCGGAGAACAGTGCGACCGAGACCGGTGCCAGCGGTACGTCGGGTGATACTGCGACGACGGATGGATCCGACAGCACGGAAACTGACACCGATGCAACGGCGGCTGATAACCCGCCTGCGGAGGCCGCCACCGACGGAGCCACGGACCAGGGTTCCACCACGGCCGAACCCATGATGAACGGGGAGGGGGGATCGCAGGCCGAGACAGACGCTGCGCCCGAAACGCAGATGACCGAGTCCGAACGCGCGGCGATTGAGGGCGGAACGGATACTGCCGTGGCGGCAACCGCAGAAGACGGGACCCCTTCGTCCGAGGTCGCACGCGAGACCGTTACGGAAGAATCGGCTCGGTCGAGCGGCGAGGATTTCGACACGGCGATCTCGCGCGAGCCTGCATCGGGGGCCGATGCGCAGACGAGCGAGGAGACTTCTGCCGAAAGCGACGACGACAGCGGTCTCAGCAACTTGCAGAAGGCACTCCTGGTCGGGGCAGGAGCACTGGCCGTTGGGACGCTGCTGAACAACAACCGTCAAGTCGTCGCATCGTCTGACGATCGCGTCGTGGTCAGCGGCAGCGACGGGGGCTACGAGCTTTTGAAGGACGATACGGCGCTTCTGCAGCGCCCAGGTACCGAGGTCGCGACGCAAAGCTTCGACGACGGCTCGACCCGGACGATCGTCACGCGGCCCGACGGCAGCCAGATCGTCACGATCCGCGACGCCGATCTGCGTGTGTTGCAGCGCGTCCGCGTCACGCCGGACGGCGAACGGATCGTTCTGATCGATGATACTGGCGAGACGCAGCCCGTCGATGTTGCGAGCCTCAGGCCTGCGGATCGTCCCTCGGCCGAGGGCGGGATGGACAGTGACGCGTTGCGTCAGGCGCTGGCGACCCAAGGTGCGTTCGACCGTACCTTCTCGCTGGCCCAGATCCGCAACATCGCAGAGGTTCGAGAGCAGGTCCCGGCGGTCGAACTCGATAACATCACCTTCGCGACCGGTTCCGCGGCGATTCCCCCCGAACAGGCCGAGGAGTTGACGGCGCTGGGCCGCTATATCCGCGATGCGATTGCCGAGAACCCGCGCGAGATTTTCCTCGTCGAGGGGCATACCGATGCGGTGGGCAACGCGGCCTACAATCTCGCCCTCTCCGACAGGCGCGCGGAATCGGTGGCGCTGGCCCTGACGGAATATTTCGACGTGCCGCCCGAAAATCTTGTCGTCCAAGGGTATGGCGAGCGGTTCCTCAGGGTCGAGACCGAGGCTGCCGAGCGTGCCAATCGTCGTGCGACGCTGCGCCGGATCACGCCGCTCCTGCAGATGGCGGCCGCGAACTAGTAAGGACTGGTGACACGGCAATAAGGCGATAACACGACCCGGCCTCCGCGAGAGAGGCCGGGTCGATCTATTTGAAGAAGGCAGAACAGACAGCATGACCGCCCGGCACGACGACATCCCTGCTATCGCGCTTGACTGGATCCGCGCGGGAAAAGGCGCGGCGCTCGCCACCGTGGTGGAAACCTGGGGATCGGCCCCGCGCCCCGTGGGGAGCCAGCTTGCCATCTCGTCCGAGGGGGAAATCGCGGGATCGGTCTCGGGTGGTTGTGTCGAAGGAGCGGTGGTCGTCGAGGCACTCGAAGCGGTGGACGGGGGCGGTTCACGGATCCTCGATTTCGGAGTTTCGGACGACGAGGCCTTCGCAGTCGGTCTGGCCTGCGGCGGACGGATTCGGGTGCTGGTCGAGCCGATCCGGACGGGCGATCTTGACCCCGACCTCCTGTCGGAACTGGTCCAGACGCGGGCGGCCCGGCGTCAGGTCGCATACGAGGTCGACACGGAAAGCTGGCAGCGCAGACTCCGCCACCCGCCGGACCATAGCGAACGGTTTCGCCTCGACCGTTCCGGATTCGAGGAGGGGGAAACCCGCTTCGTTGCGATCCATAATCCTCCCTTGCGGATGATGGTCGTCGGTGGCGTACATATCGCACAGCCGCTTATCAGGATGGCGGAACTTACGGGTTTCGACCCGCTTCTCATCGATCCGCGCGAAAGCTTTGCATCCCAGACCCGCTTTCCGAGCGTCAGCCTCGGCCATGACTGGCCGGACGAGGCGCTGGGGGCAGAGGGTCTCGATGCCAGATGCTGCGTCGTGACGCTGACGCATGATCCAAAGCTCGACGATCCGGCGATCGAGGCCGCGTTGCGTTCCGACGTGTTCTATCTCGGATGTCTCGGATCCAACCGAACCCATGCCAAGCGTCTTGCACGGCTAGCGGAGCGCGGCTTTGCCAAGGCCGATCTTGACCGGATCCATGCGCCGGTCGGCCTCGATATCGGTTCCCGGTCTCCCGCAGAGATCGCGATCTCGATCATGGCGGAAATCGTGCAGAGCCTCAGGCAGGGCTGATGCGATTCGGTCCGGTCCCGCTCGACGACGCGCTCGGCGCGATCCTCGCTCATTCGCAGCCCGTGTCGGGCGGGCGTATCCGCAAGGGTCATCCTCTCGATGCGCCTGACATCGATGCGCTGCGCGCCGAGGGCCTTTTGGAGGTCGTCGTGGCGCAGCTCGACCCTGATGACGTGGGCGAAGACGCGGCAGCCGAAAGGCTTGCACATGCGCTCGTCCCCAACCCGGCTGCCGTCCATCTTCGGCTCGGGCGGGCCGCGACGGGGCGTGTCAACCTGCACGCGACGAAAGCCGGAATCCTCGACCTCGATTCGGATGCGGTGGGGGCGCTCAATGCGCTTGACCCGAACGTAACGGTCGCCACGCTGCCCCCCCTGGCGCGTGTGAGCGAGGGACAGATGGTCGCGACGGTCAAGATCATCTCCTACGCCGTGCCCAAGCGGATCCTTAATCTAGGGGAGCGCGAGGTCGCAGGTGCGCTTGGCATCCGTCCAGTCCGGGCGCGGCGCGCAACGCTCATCATCACCGATCTGGGAACCGGCCCGGGCAAGGGGGAGGCCGCGATCGCAAGACGGCTCGACCGGCTCGGCATCGCGCTCGACCCCGCAATCGTCGTCGCTCACGACACGGGCTCGATCGCGCAAGCGCTGTCCGCGGCGGAGGGGGATCTGCTACTGATCCTGACCGCGTCCGCCACTTCGGATATCGCGGATGTCGGGCCGAGCGGGCTCGTCGATGCGGGTGGAACATTGTCGCGGTTCGGGATGCCGGTCGACCCGGGCAACCTGCTTTTCCTCGGTGATCTCGGCGGGCGCGCGGTCATCGGATTGCCCGGCTGTGCGCGCTCTCCAGCGCTCAACGGTGCGGATTGGGTGCTGGAACGGGTGGCTTGCGGTCACATCCCCGACGCGGCCGAATTCGCGGCGATGGGCGTGGGGGGCCTACTCAAGGAACCGCCGAGCCGCCCCCATCCCCGCGACCGCCGCTAAACCCTTACTTGAAATCGGGTAGGTGGTCTGGATCGAGCGTCTTGCGATATTCACCCACGATCCGATCGAGCTCGTCGAGCTCGTCCTGCGGCATCTCGGATGGGGCCTTGTTCGCACCGCGCACCTTTTCCGGATCGAGTTCGATCCTCGAGATCATCGGAAAATGGTCAGATCCCACGGCCGGGCCGCGGCGAAACTCGACCACGCCGATATCGGGTGTCGCGTAGAACTGATCGATCGGGGCGCGAAGAAGGCGTGACTTGGCGTCGAAGCTCGCAATCATGCCGCGGCCCACGCGTGGATCGACATAACCGCCGACATGCTTGAACCGCCGCGACGTATCCGACCAGGCGGCATCATTGAAATCTCCGACGGCAATCACCGGCATATCCTGCTCGCGGGCGAAGCGCGCCGAGAAGATGATCTGCGCATCGCGGTCATCGGTCGAATTTCCGGGCACGGGCGGGCGCGGATGCAGCCCGATGAACCGGAACCGGTTACCGGCATCCGTCTCCAGCTCGGCGAAGAGTGTGGGAGTGTCGTCGGGCGTCAGGTAGGTCACATGCGCTGCATGCACCTTGAGCCGGGTCGCGAAGATCAAGCCATAGTAGTTGTTGCGCAACTCGGTCACTACGTTCGGATAGGCGGTTACGCCCTTCTCGAGCTGGTCGTACCAGGTCTGATCCGTTTCCATGAGGAAGAGGATGTCGGGATCGACCTCCCGGATCTGCTGGGCCACGTCATCGTACCGGTCGTTCGGCTCCTCGACATTCGATGCGAGGATGACGACCTGACTGCCGCTGTCGTCTCGATCCAGCAGCGTCATCTCGGTGGGCATCAGCGGCGTGTAGGGCAGGATGCGGATCGCCTGATAGATGCAACCTGCAAGCACGGGCACCACGATCGCCCATTTCCAGACGGGCGCGAGGAAGATGGCCGAGAACAGAACGATCACGCCGAGGATGAGAAGTTGCACCCTGGGGAAATCCCAGGCGCGGACCCACCATGCATGCGACGGTGCGAGCGGTAGGGCCGTGGCCACGACGAAGAGCGCGGCGGCGATGCAGACGAGCGAAAGGTAAGCGATGCTGATCAAAAGAATGTCCTTGAAATGAAAAAGGCGGACTTTCGTCCGCCTTGCCTGGGAGCGCCCGGGACCTTACTTGGTCGGCCCGATCAGCATCACCATCTGTCGGCCTTCCATCTTTGGAAAGTTCTCGACCTTGCCAAGTTCCTTGGTGTCGTCTGCCACCCGCTCGAGCAGATCGCGCCCGAGATCTTGGTGCGCCATCTCGCGACCTCGGAAGCGGAGCGTGACCTTGACCTTGTCGCCGGCCTCGAGAAACTTGACGACATTGCGCATTTTCACGTCGTAATCATGGGTGTCGGTGTTCGGGCGGAACTTGACCTCCTTGATCTCGATCGTCTTCTGCTTCTTGCGCGCTTCGGATTCACGCTTCTGCTGTTCGTACTTGAACTTGCCGAAATCCATGATCTTGCAGACGGGGGGCGTCGCGTTGGGCGAAATCTCGACCAGATCGAGACCGGCCTCCTCGGCAAGCTCCATGCCGCGATCGGGCGTGACGACGCCGACATTCTCTCCGTCCGCGCCGATCAGGCGAATCTCGCTCGCGCGGATGCGTCCGTTGACGCGGGGACCGGTGTCGCGTGCCGGTGGGGCGTTGTGGGGTCTACGGGCGATGGGGGTATCCTCTCGGTGATGATTACAACATCCCGATCTAGTGCCCCGATGCCTCCTGATCAAGCGCTCTTGTCACGGATCAGGCCTTGTCATGCGGGCTTTCATGCCCGGAACCCGGTATCGTGCGAGGACGTTTGCAGGCTGATGGTCGGACCGGAGGAGGAACCGATATGAGGCTTTCCCATTACGCGATGATCGCGAGCCTTGCGGGGGTGACGTTCTTGTCGGCCTGTCAGGAGGAAGAGGCCGAGCCGGCCGTTGACACCGAAACCGGCGCGGCAGCGACTTCGTCCGAGGTTTTGGAGGATGGTACGACCAGCGTCGGGGCCGCGTCGCAGGACGCGACGGACGCCGCACAGGAAGCTGCGGAGGATGGCGAATCTCCAAGCGCCGCAGCACAGGATGATGCGACCGACGCCGCGGAGGACGAAGGTGCGGTCGGAGCCGAAACCGGCGATTCCCGCGACTAGGTCTTCCTAAGCAACATTCATTCCCGGCCCAGCCGCTCGGCAAGGTCAGTGGGCTGAACCGGCCGGGCAGCTAGTGATTACGTATGATGATACCGGACAAGTACCTTCCCGCTTTGTCGTTCGGAAAAGAAATCAACCGACAAAGGCTTTCTCGACAACGTATTCCGCCGGATTGCTGTTCGCCCCCTCGCGGAGGCCGTAGCCTTCAAGGATCTCCTTGAGATCTGTATTGAGCCCGATCGACCCGCAGACCATGGCGCGATCGGCTTCCGGATTCATTCCCCGATCAATCCCGAGATCGTCGAAGATCGCACCGGATCGCAGAAGATCAGTCACTCGACCCATCTTTGGGCTCTCTTCGCGCGTCGTCGTCGGATAGTACCGCAGCTTGTCGAGAGCATCGCCGAGTAGTTCGCGCATCATCTCGTCCGCTCGGAGATCCTCGATCAGTTGCCGCCCGTATTCGAGTTCGGCCACATCGCGGCAGGTATGCGTGAGGATTATCTCGTCGTAATCCTCATAGGTCTGCGGTTCGCGCAGAAGGCTCGCAAATGGCGCGATGCCCGTTCCGGTCGAGAAGAACCAGAGCCGTTTGCCCGGCAGCAAGGCGTCATGGACCAAGGTGCCGACAGGCTTGGGCCGCAGGATGATCTCGTCGCCAACCTCGATATGCTGGAGTCGGCTCGTCAGGGGGCCATCCGGAACCTTGATCGAATAGAATTCGAGCGAATCGTCCCATGCGGGTGAGGCGATGGAATAAGCTCTCAAAAGCGGCTTTCCGTCTTCCTTCAGCAATCCGATCATCACGAATTCACCCGACCGGAACCTGAGGCTTGCCGGACGCGTGACGCGGAAGGAAAAGAGCCGGTCGGTCCAGTGCCGGACCTCCGTCACGCGTTGCGCATCGGGAAGGGCCTTTACGGTGCCGGTCTTGGGGCTCGTCATCTCATTCATTTTCGTCCTTTCCGGGCCTCGGATGGGTCCGGTCTGTTGTCTCGATCCAGAGGCTTGAGCGCACCCTCAGCCGCGCAGGCGGTCCTGATAGGAATGGGCACGCCAATCCGCGCGGGCAAGCCATTGATCCTCGGTCTGCCGCAGAGCGAGCGCGTCGTCGATTTCTACCTCGTCGAAACCCGACCGGCGCGCCATTGCGTATTGATCCGCGATGACGTGACCTTTCGCCCGCAGCCGCCCGCCATACCCCATGCGCCGCAGTTCGGCCGCGATGGTGAAACCGCGTCCGTCCGAGAAGGCCGGAAAGTCCACCCGGATCATCGGTGCGGCCAGCTTGTCGCCAAGCGTTGTCGGATCTGCATCCGACGGAAGGTCGAGGGCAAGCGTGCCGCCCTCGGAAGGCCAGTCTGCGGCAACGGCGTATCCCGTTGCCCAATCGTCCGTGCGAAAGCCGTCATCGGTTACGATCACGCTCATCACTTTCTCCTTTCACGAAGACATGTGAGGTCTTCGCCTGTGCAGAAATACTCGAAACGCACGCGCTCAGCCAGTCGTGCGCACCATCTTGCCATCCTTGAAATGAATGCCGCATTCGACCTTGTCCTGCCCGCGCCAACGGCCCGCGCGCTCGTCCTCGCCATCCCTCACGCGAGAGGTGCAGGGCGCGCACCCGATCGAGCGATAGCCGTGCCGGACGAGCGGGTGTCGCGGAAGGCGGTTGTTGAGCATGTAGTCGGCGATGTCGTCGCGGGTCCAGTGTGCGAGCGGGTTGACCTTGATCCGTCCGTCGTCGCCAGCCTCGAAGAAGTCGAGACCGGTACGCGCGCCGCCCTGGAACCGCTTGCGCCCAGTGATCCAGGCGTCGAACGTCCCGAGCGCACGATCCAGCGGTTCGCTTTTGCGCAGCGTGCAGCAGGCATCGGGTTCCGACCGGTGAAGCGTACCTTGCAGATCGCGCCGTGCCGTTTCTGCCCTGTCGGGCCGGATCCTGCGCAGATCGCTCAGGCCCAGTTGCTCGGCCAGCATTTCCTGATACTGGATCGTTTCGTGAAAGAGCATTTCCGTATCTAGAAAGATCACCGGTACATGCCGATCGATCGTCGCGGCCATGTGCAGCAGGACCACCGACTCGGCCCCGAAGGACGAGACGAGCGCGATGCGTCCGACCTGGGCATCGGACATCGCATGACGCAGCACGGCCATCGCACCGTGATTGGCGAGGCGCGTGTTGAGTTCTGCCACGCGCAGCGCCACGGGATCGAGCGGGGCTTCAAGCGGCATGGGCTCTGGCTTTCTCCGGATAGAGCGCGGCCTTGAACGGCTCCATACCGATCCGCCTGTAGGTTTCGAGGAAGGTCTCCGACGGGTCCTCGCGCGCGGAGAGATAGGCATCGACGATCCGTTCGATCGCTGGAACGATCTCGTCATAGGCGAAGCCCGGACCGGTGCGCGTGCCGATCACCGCATCCTCCGTCCCGTCGCCGCCGAGCGTGATCTGATAGTTCTCGACGCCCGCCCGGTCGAGACCCAGAATCCCGATATGGCCGACATGGTGATGCCCGCAGGCATTGATGCAGCCGGAGATCTTGATCTTGAGCGGTCCGATATCGCGTTCGAGCTTCAGTTCCTCGAAGCGCGTCGCGATCTGCTGCGCGACGGGGATCGACCTTGCGGTGGCGAGTGCGCAGTAATCCATGCCGGGGCAGGCGATGATGTCCGAGACGAGACCGATATTGGCGGTTGCGAGGCCCGCCTCCTTCAGCGCCGCATGTACCGCCGGAAGGTCGGCGCGGGCGACATGCGGCAGGATAACGTTCTGCTCGTGGCTGATCCGAAGCTCGTCATAGGCGTGCCGTTCGGCGAGATCGGCCATCGTCGCCATCTGCGCGCTTGTCGCGTCGCCAGGGGTGGCCCCGTGCTTTTTCAGCGAGATCGAGACGATTGCATGATCGTCGCGCCTGTGCGGCGCGACGTTCGTGTCGATCCAGGCACGGAAGACGGGATCCTCGGCATAAGCGGTCTCATACGCGTCGAGAGGTTTCGCGGCGAAACCCGGCGGTGCGAACTGAGCCTGGATCTCGCCCAGCACTTGCTGGTCGACACCGCCGAATTGAGGGCGGATCTCGGCGAAGCGGTCTTCGACCATCCGGGCTATCTCGTCGATGCCGGTCTCGTGGACGGTGATCTTGATGCGCGCCTTGAATTTGTTGTCGCGCCGTCCGAGCAGGTTCCAGACGGAGACGATCGCCTCGGTATAGGGCAGGAGGTCCTCGGCAGGGAGGAATTCCCGGATCACCTTGCCGATCATCGGTGTCCGGCCAAGTCCGCCGCCCACGAGGACGCGGAAGCCCGTCGCCCCGTCGCGTTCGACAATCTGCAGGCCGATATCGTGCGCGCGGATGACGGCCCGGTCATGCGCAGCACCCGTCACGGCGATCTTGAACTTGCGCGGCAGGAACTGGAATTCGGGGTGATCGGTGGACCATTGACGCAGAAGCTCGGCATAGGGGCGGGGATCCGCGATCTCGTCGGCCGAGGCGCCTGCGAAATGATCGGCGGTCACGTTGCGGATCGTGTTGCCGCTCGTCTGGATCGCGTGCATCTCGACATCGGCGAGGGCCGACAGGATCTCGGGGACGTCGCGGAGCCTGGGCCAGTTGAACTGGATGTTCTGTCGCGTCGTGAAGTGACCGTAGCCGCGATCCCATCTGTCGGCGATCATCCCGAGCTGACGCATCTGGCGGCCTGAAAGCGTGCCGTAGGGAATCGCGATGCGCAGCATGTAGGCGTGAAGCTGCAGGTAGAGGCCGTTCATCAAGCGCAGCGGCTTGAACTCGTCCTCGGTAAGCGAGCCGTCTATGCGACGTTCGACCTGGCCGCGGAATTGTTCGACCCGCTCGCGCACGAAGGCCTCGTCGAAGTCGTTGTACTTGTACATGCTGGGTGCTCCTGTCGGGCCTTGCACAATCTTCTGGTCAAAGGGGCGGGGCGATTTCCTGCCTCCGCTCAGACCTCTTCCTGCTTGCCGTGGGCGTAGTTCGACGGGCCGCGTGTGCGGAACGCCTCGCGGAAATGCACGGGTTCGGCCCCTTTCGCTCCTGCCTTCGCATCCGCCAGATAGGGGCCCACCGCGATATCGGGCTGGCCTTGGGCATGGAGCAGTCGGAGCTGCGCATGCGCCTCGTCCTCGATGAGTTCGGCCCGTGCGAGATCGCGGGTCCATTCGTCCTCATCGGTGAGCCAGATGGCATCGCCGAGAAGAAGGTCATTGGCCGTGACGACCTTTGGGGTGAATGCGCGGCTCATAGCGCGGCCTCCTGAACGGGAATGTCGATGGTCTTGGCCGCGTTCTCGGCGGCGCGCGGGGCGAGGCCCAGCATAAGGATTGCGGGACCGGTCAGCCCGGCCTCGCTCAGAGCGGGTTCAAGCTGCGAGATCGTCGTCGCGAGAACGCGCGCATCGGGACGTCCCGCATTCTCGACGATCGTGACGGGCGTCGCGGGGTCCGCGCCATGCATCATCAGCCGGCCTTGTATGAACCGCGCCGCGCGCTTGCCCATGTAGATCGCAGCGACTTCGCCCGGCCGGGCAAGTTGCGCCCAGTCCTGCTCGGCAAAGCCTTTCATGTCGTGGCCGGTCAGGAACCGCACCGATCCGTTGCGCCCGCGCCGGGTGAAGCTCTGGCCGATGCCGGCCACGGCCGCCGAGGCCGCCGTGATTCCCGGCACGATCGTGTAGCCGATACCGGCGCTGTCCATCGCCTCGATCTCCTCGTCCAGCCGGCCGAAGACGGTCGGGTCCCCGGACTTGAGTCGGACGACCTGCGCGCCGTTCTGAGCATGTTCGACGATCAGCTCGTTGATCCGCTCCTGAGGCATCGAGGGGCCGAAGCCTTCCTTGCCCGCTTCGACAAGGATCGCCTCGCGCCGTGCCAGCTCGAGGATCTCGGGCGAGATCAGGCGGTCATGGATCACCACGTCGGCCTCGTGCAGCGCATTCCGGGCCTTCAGCGTCAGAAGCTCGGGATCGCCCGGCCCGGCACCCACGAAATGGACATGACCCTCGCGCGGGCTGGTCGACAGATGCGCCGCGAGAAGGTTGCTGAGTGCGGGGCGTACCGCCGCCTCTCCGCCACGGGACAGTGCAGCGGCTCCGGCACCGCCGTAGTAATCGGACCAGAAGTCGCGCCGCGCACGGCCGAAGGGCAGGGCATCGGCGGCCTTGCGGAACGTCTTGCCGATCCGCGCAAGTGTGCCGAGCGCGGGCGGCAGTCGCTCTTCGAGATCGCGTTTGATGCTGCGGGCGAGAACTGGGGCCGCGCCTTCCGTGCCGATGGCGACCGTGACCGGATCGCGGTCGACGATGGCGGGAGTGATGAAGGCGCTGTCCTCGAGATTGTCGACGATATTGACGAGAGCCCCGTCGGCATGCGCGATCGCGGCCGTGCGGGCGTCCTCTTCGGCATCCTCGCTCGCGGCGTAGAACATCTTGGCGCAGAGGGTATCTCCGGGCTCCATCTTGCGGCGCAGAAGTGTCAGGCGGCCATCGGCGGCCCAGTCGACGATCTCGGGGGCGGGATCCGCGGCAAAGACTGTAAGCCGGGCTTCGGTCTTGAGCAGCAGCCTCAGCTTCGACAGCGCGGCGTCGCCACCACCTGCGAGAACGATGCGTCGTCCCTCGACGGCAAGGAAGATCGGAAAATGCTTCATCGAATGCGGCCCTCGGTTTCCTGAGGCTCAAAGTAGAACAAAATTCCTCTTCCATGCAGGGGGTCGCGGATATAAGGAACGTATGTCCCATCTGTAGGCCTAAGTGGAATTTCGTTTTCCACGAGACAGGAGAACGCGAATGGAAGTCCGGCTGGATGCGCTCGATCGGAAGATCCTCGTTGCCGTGCAGCGCGATGCGAGCAGGTCGCTCGACGAGATCGCGCGGGAGGTCGGCTCGTCCAAGACGCCCGTCTGGAACCGGATGCGCAAGCTGCGCGAGGCGGGGGTGATCGGCCAGCAGACCGTGCTGCTCGACCCCGAGGCGCTGGGTCTGGAGGCCTGCTTCTTCGTGCTGATCCGTACGTCCGAACACGACGCGGATTGGCAAACGAGGTTCCTGCACACGCTGCGCGCCCGGCCCGAGGTGCTGGAGGCACACAGGCTCGCAGGCGATATCGACTACATCCTCAAGGTTCGCGTCGCCAATGCCCGCGCCTATGACAACTTTTATCAGGCGCTGATCTCCGAGGTGAAGATCCACAACGTGACGGCACTCCTCTCGATGGAGGAACTGAAATACACGACCGAACTGCCGCTCTGAGCGAGGGGGCCGTACCGGCATCGATCACGCTGGCGCTCGGCCTCGACTTTACCGCTCAATGGGTGACGAAGCGCGGGATCCCTGCCGTTGCGATCTGCTGACAAACGGTCTTTTACCTTGTCAGACGCACCGCCGTCTGCTGTCCTTCCAACCGTAGAGCCGGTGCAACGACCATCTGGTAGGATGCCGGCCAAGGGAGGACACCATGAAGACGATGAAGGGCCCTGGCCTATTCCTCGCGCAATTCGCGGGCGACGAAGCGCCGTTCGACAGCTGGGACGCGATCACCCGCTGGGCGGCCGAATGCGGGTATGCGGGCGTGCAGGTTCCAGTCTGGGACGCACGGCTCGTGGACCTCGAGAAACTCGCAACCTCCGAGAGCTATCGCGACGAGTGGACCGGCACGGCCCGGCAGAACGGCGTAGAGGTCACCGAGCTTTCGACCCATGTGCTCGGACAGCTCGTGGCTGTCCACCCGGCCTATGACGACTGGGTCGCGGGTTTCGCGCCCTCAGAATTCGCCGGCAGGCCGCAGGCGCGGCAGGACTGGGCGGTCAAGCAGGTGAAGGCGGCGATCACCGCGTCGCGGCATCTCGGGATCGGGCAGCATGCGACGTTTTCCGGGGGGCTCGCCTGGCCCTTCATCTATCCGTTCCCGCAGCGCCCGCAGGGTCTGGTCGATACGGCTTTCGATGAGCTAGCGCGCCGCTGGCGGCCGATCCTCGACCATGCCGAGGAGAACGGCGTCGATGTCTGCTACGAAATCCACCCGATGGAGGATCTGCATGACGGCGTGACCTTCGAGATGTTCCTGGAGCGGCTGAACGGGCATCCGCGCTGCAACATGCTCTACGATCCGAGCCATTACGTGCTGCAATGTCTCGATTATCTGGAAAACATAGACATCTATGCCGAACGAATCCGCATGTTCCACGTCAAGGATGCCGAGTTCCGGCCGACGGGTCGCCAAGGCGTTTACGGCGGCTTCCAGCCCTGGGTGAACCGCGCCGGCCGCTTCCGCAGCCCAGGTGACGGACAAGTCGATTTCGGCGCGATCTTCTCGAAGCTTGCGGCGCATGATTTCGACGGCTGGGCCGTGGTCGAATGGGAATGCGCACTCAAGCATCCCGAGGACGGCGCACGCGAGGGTGCGCAATTCGTCAAGGACCACATCATCCGCGTGACGCCTCATGCCTTCGACGATTTCGCGGGCGGCGGCGATGACGACGCCATGAACCGCAAGCTTCTGGGGATCGGCTGATGGCACGTATCAGGCTGGGCATGGTCGGGGGCGGGTCGGGGGCCTTCATCGGCGAGGTTCACCGGATCGCAAGCCGGATCGACGGTCGGTTCGATCTCGTGGCGGGTGCTCTCAGCTCCACGCCCGAAAAGTCGCGGGCGAGCGCCGAGGAACTCGGGCTCGACCCAGAGCGGGCCTATGGCAGTTTCGCGGAGATGGCCGAGGCCGAGGCCAACCGCGACGACGGGATCGAGGCGGTCAGCATCGTGACGCCGAACCACATGCATTTCGCGGCCGCGAAGGCGTTTCTCGACCGTGGAATCCACGTAATCTGCGACAAGCCGCTGACCGCCACCTTCGAAGATGCCGAAGCGATGGAGCGGGCCGTCGGTGCCAGTGACGCACTGTTCGTGCTGACGCACAACTACACGGGCTATCCGATGGTCCGGCAGGCGCGGGAGATGATCGAGAACGGCCGCATCGGCAAAGTGCGCATCGTGCAGCTTGAATACCCGCAGGACTGGATGACCGATGCGGTCGAGACCGCGGGCGTCAAGCAGGCCGAATGGCGCACCGATCCCGAACGCTCGGGCGCGGGCGGTGCGATCGGCGATATCGGCACCCATGCCTACAACCTCGGCTCCTTCGTCACGGGGTTGAGGGGAGAGGAGCTCGCCGCCGATCTGCAAAGTTTCGGTGCGGGTCGCAAGCTCGACGACAATGCGCATATCCTGCTCCGCTACGAGGGAGGTGCGCGCGGCATGCTCTGGTGCAGTCAGGTGGCCCCCGGGCACGAGAACGGCCTGCGCCTGCGCGTCATCGGCGAGCGGGGCGCGATCGATTGGTGCCAGGAGATTCCGAACGAGATGTGGTTCACCCTGCATGGCGAGCCGACGCATCGCCTGACCCGGATGGGCCCGGGGGCGAGCGAAGCCGCGAATGCCATGAGCCGTATCCCGCCGGGACACCCCGAAGGGTATCTCGAGGCGTTCGCCAATCTCTACGGCGAGGCGGCCGAGGCGATCAGGGCCGTGCAGGGCGGCGAGCCGCGCGAGAGCGTGATGGGCCGTCTGCCGGGCATCGCGGCCGGGATGGAGGGAATGGCCTTCATCCGCGCCTGCGTCAGTTCGTCCGGCAAGAATTCGGCCTGGACTCGCATATGAGCGACGCGCCCGTCCTGTCGCTCGAGCGGGTCAGCAAGCGCTTCGGTCCGATCGAGGTGCTGCACGGCGTGGACCTCGAGCTCAGATCGGGTGAGGTCCTGGCCCTCATCGGAGAGAACGGGGCGGGCAAGTCGACGACGATGAAGATCCTCGCGGGCTACCAGCCGGCAAGTTCGGGACGCATCCTGCTCGATAGTGAGGAGGTGCGGTTCTCGTCTCTCCATGACGGCGAGACGGCCGGGATCGTGATGATCCACCAGGAGTTCAACCTGGCCGAGCAGCTGACCGTCGAGCAGAACATCTTCCTCGGGCGCGAGATTTCGGGCCGGTTCCTGCTTGACCGTGCAGAGATGCGCAGGCGCACGGCGGATTACCTCTCGCGGGTAAAATGCGACGTCGATCCGGGAATGCGGGTTTCCGGATTGTCCAATTCCGACAAGCAGATGGTCGAGATCGCGAAGGCGCTCAGCCGTCATGCACGCGTGCTGATCATGGACGAGCCGACGGCCGTGCTGACCGGGACCGAGGTCAAGACGCTTTTCGAGCGTGTGGGTGCGCTGCGCGAGGCAGGGGCCGCGATCCTCTTCACCTCCCACAAGTTGGGCGAGGTGAAGGAGATCGCGGATCGCGTGACGATCCTGCGGGACGGTTCGGTCGTTCATAGCGGTCCGGTCACCGAGATCGATGCCGACGGGATGGCGACGGCCATGGTCGGGCGCGACGTGTCGGACCTCTATCCGCCGGCGGGTGACAGTCCGGGCGAGGTCATGTTGCGGGTCGAGGGCCTCGACGTGCCGGGCCACGCGCGGGACGTCTCGTTCGATCTGCGGCGGGGCGAGATCCTCGGGGTCGCGGGTCTTATCGGCGCGGGGCGAACAGAGACGATGGAGGGGTTCTGCGGGCTTCGGATGGCCACCGCGCGGCGCATCGAGATTGAGGGAAGAGAGGTCCGCATCAATCGGCCGGCCGATGCCCTGGCACATGGGATCTGCTATCTCACCGAGGATCGCAAGCTGCGCGGCTTGCTGCTCGACAAGGGTCTGCGAGAGAACCTGACGCTGCAGGCGCTTGAGCGGTTCGGTGGCTTCCTCGTCGATCGGCAGGCGGAAGAGCGGGCGCTCGACCGTGCGATCGAGGAGTTCGACATCCGTGCAGGCCGGAGGGAGATGGCGGTCGGGAACCTTTCGGGTGGAAATCAGCAGAAACTGCTGCTCGCGAAGGTCATGCAATCAGAGCCAAGGATCCTCATCGTCGACGAGCCCACGCGCGGGATCGATATCGGCACCAAGCAGCAGATCTATGCCTTCCTGCGTCGTCTCGCGGGAGAGGGCCATGCAATCATCATGATCTCGTCGGAAATGCAGGAGGTCATCGGGTTGTCGGATCGCGTACTGGTAATGCGCGAGGGTCGCCTTGCGGGAATTCTGGAAGGCGACGAGATCAGTGAAGACGCGATCCTGCGTCGCGCGGTCGGCGTCGACGACAAACCGGAAAGGGCCGCCTGATGAGCGACATCGCAATCAGAGCGCGGAGAGGCCTGCCGTCGATGAGCGTCCTTGGGCCGATCATCGCGCTGGTCGTGCTCGTCTTCGTGGGGGCAATGCTCAATTCGAACTTCCTCGGGACAGCGAACATCACCAACGTTCTCGCGCGGTCGGCCTTCATCGGTATCATCGCGGTCGGCATGACCTTCGTCATCACGGCAGGCGGGCTCGACCTGTCGGTCGGTTCTATGGCGGCCTTCATCGCGGGGCTGATGATCCTCGTGATGAACGCGGCGCTTCCCACTTTGGGGGTGGGGATCCCGATCGTCCTGCTCGGCATGGCGGTCGCGGTCGTCGCAGGGATCGTCGCCGGAATGATCAACGGGCTTCTGGTGACCGCCCTCGGGATCGAGGCCTTCATCGTGACGCTCGGAACGATGGGGATCTATCGCAGCCTCGTCACTTGGCTTGCCGATGGCGGAACGCTCAGCCTCGATTTCGGGCTGCGGACTTTCTACCGGCCGGTCTACTTCGAGGGGATCCTTGGTATTTCTTGGCCGATCATCGTTTTCGCCCTGGTGGTGATCGTCGGCGAGATGCTGATGAGCCGGACGCGCTTCGGCAGGCATTGCGCCGCCACCGGCTCGAACGAGCATGTCGCGCATTACTCGAATGTCGATGTGAACCGCACGCGGCTGCTGACCTATGTCATGCTTGGGCTGCTCGTGGGTGTGGCGACGATCATGTACGTGCCGCGGCTTGGATCTGCTTCGGCGTCGACGGGGCTCTTGTGGGAGCTCGAGGCAATCGCGGCGGTCATCATCGGGGGGACGGTGCTCAAGGGCGGGTTCGGTCGCGTCTGGGGCACCGTTATCGGTGTCCTGATCCTGTCGCTGATCGACAACATTCTCAATCTGACCGACCTCGTTTCACCCTATCTCAACGGGGCGATCCAGGGAGTCATCATCATTCTCGCCGTGATCTTGCAGCGGGAAGCGAAGGCGAAGGGCGGCTGACGGACGTCCGAAAATCCAAGGGAGGAACAACATGAAGACAAGAATGGTTCTGGCGGCCACGACTGCCATCGCGCTTGCCGCGCCGGTCATGGCGCAGGAGAGCGAAACGAAGGTCATCGGGGTCTCGATCCCGGCGGCGACTCATGGCTGGGCAGGCGGCATGAACTTCCATGCGCAACAGAGCGTCGAGCGACTAGAAGAGGCCTATCCGGAACTCGACTTCGTACTGTCGACTGCCTCCGATCCCGGAACGCAGGTCAACGATATCGAGGACATGGTGGCGACGCGCAACATCGACGCGCTGGTCGTTCTGCCCTTCGAATCGGATCCGCTGACGCCGCCCGTACAATCGGTGGCCGATAGCGGCGTCTGGGTGACGGTCGTCGATCGCGGGTTGTCGGTCGAGGGGGTCGAGGATCTCTACGTCGCGGGCGACAACGAGGGCTTCGGTCGCGTCGCCGGGGAATACATGGTCGAGCAGATGCCCGACGGCGGCAATATCGTCGTGCTGCGCGGCATTCCGACGACGATCGACAACATGCGTGTCGAGGGGTTCGAGCAGGCGATCGAGGGATCGGGCATCGAGATCGTCGGGATGGAGCACGGCAACTGGAACCGCGACGACAGCTTCAGCGTGATGCAGGATTTCCTTCAGCGCCACGATCAGATCGACGCGGTCTGGGCGTCGGACGACGACATGGCCGTGGGCGTGCTGGCCGCGATCGAGGCTTCGGGCCGAGATGACGTCCAGTTCGTTCTCGGCGGTGCCGGTATGAAGGAGATGGTCCAGCGCGTGATGGAGGGGGACGAAATGATCCCCGCAGACGTCACCTATCCGCCCGCGATGATTGCCACGGCGATCGAGATGACGGCGCTGGGCCTCGTCTCGGACGCACCGGTCTCAGGCGTCTTCACCATCGGTTCGGTGCTGATTACGCCAGAGAACGCGGAGCAGTACTACTATCCCGACAGCCCGTTCTAAGGGGTTCGGGGCCGGTGCAATGCGCGCCGGCCCCTTTTATTCGGCCGGGGTTTCCGCACCTCTGCCGGATGCGGAGCGGGCCTTTTCGTCCCGCTGCATGAGATCGTAGAGCACAGGCGTCAGGAACAGCGTGAGGATGGACGCCGCCATGAAGCCGCCGATGATGACGATTCCGATGGAGAAACGGCTCGATGCGCCCGCACCTGACGACATCACCAGCGGCACCGCGCCCAGAACGGTCGACAGGACCGTCATCAGGATCGGGCGAAGTCGCACCGCCGAGGCCTCGATCGCGGCTTCGCGGACAGACATCCCGCGCTCCCGAAGCTGATTGGCGAATTCGACGATCAGAATCCCGTTCTTTGCCATCAATCCGATCAGCATCACCATGCCGACCTGGGTGTAGATGTTGATCGCCTCTCCGAGCGCCAAGAGCGTCAGGAGCGAGCCCGCCACGGCCAGCGGCACCGACAGCAGGATAACGACCGGCTGGATGAAGCTCTCGAACTGGGCGGCAAGGACGAGAAACACGATGAGAAGCGCAAGACCGAAGCTGAGTGCGAGGCCTCCGGACGTTTCCTGGAAACTTTCGGCTTGCCCCGAATAGGCAATTTGCATCTGCGGCGGCATGTCTGCCGCGATTGCCTCGACCTTGGCGATAGCGGTGCCGAGATCGACCCCTTC